>NZ_JAWJYQ010000053.1:0-47773 GCF_032971465.1 Pseudomonas sp. LSJ-87
GAGCTGCGTGAGCGCGCGCTGGCGGTGTAAGGCGTAACGGCTTTATTGACATCAACGCGGCCACCATAGATATCTCACGATCCTGTGGTGGCCGGTTGGTGCTAATTAACAACCTCCTCACGCATCTCTTGATTGATCATTCTCATGTTCCCAACTCATTGAGAACACGAGACCATGACCATCGGCTCAACACACAACCATCCTGCTGATCTGGCTATCGTGCCATCCCTGTCCGTAAAGCCGTGGGCTGCGCGTTACCCTAACCCTCCTGATCTTTGCTTTGATTATCGCCGTCTACTCGAACAAGAGGGCGGAGTTGCATACGCCACTCAGCCGGATCACCGGATCTGTATTGTCGGTGCTGGTGTTACCGGGCTAACTGCAGCCCGAGAATTGCTACGTTGCGGCTTTACCCGTATCACCTTGATCGAGCAGTCCCGACGAGTGGGTGGGCGTCACCTTACGCTGGTGAATAACGCAGGCAATCACAAGCAGCCTGTAACCCCTTTTGAAATGGGGGCCATGCGCATGCCGTTCTTCAACAGGACTGGTGAGCCCCCAAAAGATGGGCGTTCGCTTATGGCCTATTACGCCAAGCTGTTCGAGCTAAGAATTTCCGATTTTCCAAATCCCGGGACACCTTGGGTGAATGCCACTGGAATATATCTTCGTGACGGGCAATTAGCGGGTGACGGAGACCCTGCGCTGTTGATCTGGCGCAATCCCGAAGGAAAGACACCACCACCTACTGCGATGCTTCAGCAGGTCTACGATAAATGGCGCCATTTCGCGGAGCAGTTCGCCGAGCGTATTGCTGCGGTTTATGGCACTTATGGTTGGGAGTCGATGTGGTCGGCGATCGTCGAGCGCTATCATCGATTATCGTTTAGAGATCTGGTGCATTTATCCGCTGTTACGGCTTGGGACCCTGCAAACCCTGGTGATTTTGGCGGGCTAGGCATGAGTGGCGACGAGTCGGCCATCTTCTATGCAATCGGTATTGGAGATGGTAGCTGGGGAGCGTTTTATGACGTCTGCTGCCTTTACCCGCTGCGTACAGCAATCTTTGGCTTCAGCAGTCACTTGCAGTTGGTACATGGGCGTGTTGACCAGGACGGTGTGCCTTACGCTGCGCCCCATCTTGAAGCCAGCAGCGTCCCTGACAGTAAAGGATTGATGTTTCAGGGGCCAGCCTATATCGGGCTTGCGGCGATGGATGAAAGCCTCATGTTTCTGGACGTCGGGATGGGCGGTTCCTCGCTGTATGACCACCTGCTGCAACGAGATGATGGGTTACTGACCGACACTTCGGTCTGTTCCCTACAAAAGCTGGAGGATGGTCGCGTACGGGTCGGATACCGTTGGCATTGCAGTGATCCGGTGCAGGGGAACTTCCAATACGAAGACTTCGACAGCGTGATCTTGACCATCCCTTCCTGGCTGATCGAAACCAACATCCGCCTCGACGGTTTCAGCCGTCAGATATTGCCGCAGACGATCATGGATGCCTGGAAGCATGCTCATTGGGAGACAAGCTGCAAGGTCTATGCCCCGCTGAATAAGAGCTTCCTGGATCGCAACCCAGCTTTTCCGCAAATCCTGGTCACTGACAGTTTCGTTCACGATGTCTATGCCTATCGCTACAACGACCATTACGCTGATGACTGCATCCTGCTCAGTTACACCTGGGAAGACGATGCAACGAAACTGGCCGCGTTCTCAGATGAAGAACTGGGTGACAAGTGCGTGAAGGAACTCGATCGGATCCTCCTTCGCTGCAGCAACGTGGCTGAACCCATATCGCCTTATATCGATACCCGAAACATTCGCATACAGCGTTGGATGACTGATCGAAACGCGCTTGGCTGCGCAAAGTTGTATCGGGCTGGGACCTATTACGATGCAGTGAGCCTGATGAAGTACAACCGTGATCTGAGTGCCAGTTCAGGGTTGTATCTGGCTGGAGAGTCCTTCTCTGTTGACGCCGGCTGGACCGAGCCGTGTTTACGCACGGCGCTTGATGTGGTCATCAACCTGTGCAACAGAACATCGGCATCGTTCAATGGGGGCTTTAACCTGAACCACTACCCACATTATCAAGCTGGGAAATAGCTGCATCCGGGAGTTTTTGTGGGGAATTTCCTACTGGAACACTTCTCTTGTCCTTCGATCCCATAGGAACTCCCCGACTGTCACTCCCCCGCCCAACCCCGCTTTACTGGCGCCCTTCCAAAACAACCATAAAAGGAAGCCGCCATGTCTGATCACTGCACGCCCGTCAGCCCCGTACGTATCGCTGTCATCCAGTACGACCCTCAGGTCGGGCTGGAGCATTGCGATGGCAACCTGAGCAAGGGCCTGGCATTGGCCCGGTGCGCGGCGCGTGAAGGCGCCAACCTGATCGTGCTACCCGAGCTGGCCAACACCGGCTACACCTTCCACACGCGTGCAGAGGCCTATGCCCACGCCGAAACGCTGGAGGAGGGGCGCAGCCTGAAAGCCTGGGCGGATTTCGCCAAGGAGTACCAGGTATATCTGGCTGCGGGTTTTGCCGAACGCGAGGGACTGAAACTTTTCGACAGTGCCGTTCTGTTCGGTCCGCAGGGCTTGCTCGGGCATTACCGCAAGGCCCATCTGTGGAACCAGGAAAAGCTCTGGTTCACCCCTGGCGACCTGGGCTTCCCTGTGTTCGAGACACCGATCGGCCGTATCGGCCTGATGATCTGCTGGGATATCTGGTTCCCGGAAGTGCCGCGGCTGATGGCTGCGCAAGGCGCCGACATCATCTGCAGCCTGAACAACTGGGTATGGACGCCACCACCACTGTTCGATGAAACAGGGCGCTGCATGGCGTCGTACCTGACCATGACGGCGGCACACACCAACAACGTCTACATCGCTGCCGCCAATCGCATAGGTAGCGAGCGGGGCGGTCGCTTCCTGGGCTGTTCACTGATTGCCGGTACCAATGGCTGGCCCATTGGCGAGGTGGCCAGTGCAGACGAGGAGGGCATTCTCTACGCCGATGTCGACCTCAGCAGCGCCCGCTCTGCGCCGATCTGGAACAGCCTCAACGACTTGCCGCGAGACAGGCGCACCGACCTTTACGATGCGACGCTTGGCTATCGCCTTCATGCACCTATGCCCCGCTGAGGAGTTGCACATGAAAACGCTACTCTTCCCCAACCGGCAGCGTTCGTCGGTGTTGATCCTTGCCTGCCTGCTGGTGCTGCTGGCAGCCAGCCTCGTACAGGGCCAATGGCCGGACTACACGCAACTGGCCGCGACGCTCGATCAACCGTTAAGCCGCCTGCGCTGGATAGTTGGTGATATCAGCGAAGTGGCCTTCTACAAGCATGAGTTGCCCGCCCTGGGCTTGCTGCTGGGAGCTTGCCTGGCGCACTGGGCCCATGTGCATGGGTATCGCTGGCACGGCTTTGCCATCTGCTACGGCAGCGGATTATGGCCGTGGGTGTTCACCAGTTCGCTGCTGGGCTTGTTGCTCAGTCACGCGTTGTGGGGATGGACCTTGGCCAGTGGCACCTGGCAACCAACCTTCGTTGCTTTCGTATCGTTGCCAGCAGCCATGGTGCTGTTTTTTGGTGCGGGTTGGCAGGTGACCATCAGCGGCGCACTGCTGGGAGCGCTGTTGGTAACGCCAGCCAGCCTGTTCATGGTCAATTACCTGTGCTACCCCCTGCAGTTGCCGGTGGTAGTCGGCAACGTAAGCGGCATGGCGCTGGCAAGCGTGGTGGCGTTCATGCTGTGCTGGCGTTTTCCATCATGGGTACGGCCCAGCCAACCGCCCGCCGCACCTGAGCCCGTTGCGGCCCAAGCCGATTACGGTGTGGCCTGGACCTTGCGGCGTGTACTGGCCGATTTCAGCGAAGCGCCATTCTTTGGTAATGAACTGGCCAGCCTAGGGCTGCTGTTGGGGGTGTTCCTGGCATACATGCTGGCCCCCGCTGCGCCAGTCTACGGTTCGCTGCTGCTGATACCGATGGTTGCCGGGCAGGCGCTGGCATCACTGGTGGGAGTCGTGCTATGGCGTCGTCAATGGCAGGCGCGAGGCTGGTACCCCACTTACATTCCCATCGTCTCTATCGTACCTGCCGCTGTGCTCACCCACGGTGGAGGCTGGCAAGTGGTCGTAGCCAGTGCAGTGCTGGGCGCGCTGGTAGCGCCACCGTTGGCGGTGGCCATCAGTCAGCGCTTGCCGACCTGCATGCATGGTTACATCGGCAATGTAGTGTCGATGGCCATCAGCACACTGGCGATCGTTCCACTGGTCGGGCTGCTTGCTGGAGGTGGCGTATGAAAGCGCATGCAAACCTGCCCAGGTTGTCGATCGCCAGCCTGGGAGGGACGGTGAGCATGCGGGCAAGTGCAAGCGAATGCGGGGTGATGCCCAAGGTTGACTGCGCTGAGCAACTGGCTGAGTTGCCACAACTGCGTGAGATGGCCAATCTTGAAGCTGCCACTCTGGGTCTGCTCCCTAGTGCCTCGCTGGGCTTTGCGGCGATGCTCGAGGTGCTGGCCTGGGCCCGGGGCGAAGTGTCTCGCGGAGCACACGCGGTGATACTGACCCAAGGTACCGACAGCCTCGAGGAAACGGCGTATTTCCTCGATCTGCTCTGGCCGTTCGATGCGCCATTGGTAATGACCGGTGCCATGCGCGCGGCCAGCCAGCCGGGCAATGACGGCCCGGCCAACCTGCTGGCTGCGGCGCAGGTTGCACTGGCGCCGGGCAGCCGTGGGCGCGGCGTTTTGGTGCTGATGAATGATCAGGTTCACTGTGCTGCAAGGGTTCGCAAGACGGCAAGCCTTGCAATGGCTGCATTTGAATCACCCGGGTACGGAGCGCTGGGTGATGTTGTGGAAGGTACCGTGATGTATCGTCAGCCGCCTGGCCCACGGGAGGTGCTGCCGTTACCGCATCGCACCGAGCATCGGGTTGCAATGCTGGAAGCGTGCCTGGACGCAGATACGGCGTTGTTGAAGGCTACAGCGACACTGGGCTACGAGGGGCTGGTCATCGCCGGTTTTGGTGCAGGCCACGTTTCCGGTAGCTGGTCCGAAGTGCTTGGTCATCTCACGCCCACCTTGCCGGTGATTGTTGCTACCCGCACAGGCAGTGGCCCAACAGCCACGGCCTCTTACGGATTTGCCGGTGCCGAGATCGATCTGCAGAGCAAGGGGGTACACATGGCGGGGCAGTTGTGTCCGCGCAAGTGTCGCATTCTGCTATGGCTGTTGATCGGTATTGGCAGGCAGCAGCAGCTGCATGGCTGGTTGCCACGTTAAGCAATCTGCCCGCAAAGCTGTAAGCGCGGGCAGCCCTTCGGGCGTTGCTGTGCTAGGGTGCACACACTTTTGCTTCCCAGGATGTTCACCCATGCTCCCCGCACTCAGCGAAAAAGAACTCGACCGCCTCGAAGACCTGCTGATCACCTACGGCAATGACTACTCGGTACTTAACCTGGCCGAGCTCAATGGCTTTTTCACTGCACTGGCCAGCTCACCGACCACTGTCACTCCGGAACAGTGGCTGCCCGCGGTGGCTGGTGGCAAGGTGCCGAAATTCAAGAAGCCGGCACATGAAGAGGCGTATACGGCATTGATGCTGCGCTATGCCAGCCAGGTGGCGGAGGAGTTGGGCGACGATGTCGACCACTTTGAGCCGCTGTTCGAAGAAAGCGAAGGCGAAGAGGGCAGTGTGATCATCATGGAGGAGTGGTGCTTTGGCTACATGCGCGGCACTCAGGTCGCTGGTTGGGCCGAGCTGCCGCCGGAGCAGGACCAACTGCTCAAGGCCATTTCGCTGCATGGGCTCGAGGACAACTTCGAGTTGCTGGACCAGATGAGCGAAGAGGACATCCAGGCTTGTGTGCCACAGGTGATCGAGGCTGCGCGTGGGTTGTTCCGGTATTTCAACAAGCTGCACTGATCTTGCACCTGCCTTTGTAGGAGCGGCCTTGTGTCGCGATCGGGCCGCAAGGCCGCTCCTAACACAGGGGATACGCGGATCTGGATATTTCCATTATTCCGCCCCGCGAAATTATGGTTTCCCCGCCACACGGATTCTGCTGCCAGCCGAACCGGTGCAGCATGTGCTCCACCAGCCCACCCCGGTGCTGATCAGGAGCCAAGCCCATGTCGAACCCGATCAAGCTTTACAACTTCCCCAAGTCCGGCCACGCCCATCGCATCGAGCTGATGCTTTCGCTGCTGAACCTGCCCACCGAGTTGGTGTTCGTCGACCTGGCCAAAGGCGCGCACAAGCAGCCGGACTTCCTGGCCCTCAACCCGTTCGGCCAGGTCCCGGTCATCGACGACAACGGCACGGTGGTCGCCGACTCCAACGCCATTCTGGTGTACCTGGCCAAGAAGTACGACAACGGCACCTGGCTCCCCGAGGAACCCGCTGCCGCCGCTCGCGTCCAGCGCTGGCTGTCGGTCGCTGCCGGCCCATTGGCCTTCGGCCCTGCTGCCGCGCGTCTGGTCACGGTGTTCGGTGCCTCGTTCAACACCGATGAAGTGATTACCCGCGCCCATACCCTGCTGAAGGTGATCGACGCCGAGCTGGCCAACACGCCCTTCCTGGCCGGTAGCACACCCACCATCGCGGATATCGCCAACTACTCCTACATCGCCCACGCACCGGAGGGCAATGTGTCGCTGGAGCCCTATGCCAACGTGCGCAGCTGGCTGGCGCGGATCGAGGCGCTGCCGGGCTTCGTGCCCATGCCACGCACCGTGATCGGCCTGCAGACCAGCGCCTGACATCCCGCCACTGCGAGGAACGCCGCCATGCAACAGCACCCGGACCACCATTCCTCGCCCTGGCATGCGGGGGAGAAGACCCTGCAGGAAAAAGCCGGTGTCGCGGAGCGCATGGAGGCGTTCGGGCAGAAGGTCATTCGTGACTACATGCCCGACCAGCATCGTATTTTCTATCACCAGTTGCCGTTCATGGTCGCCGCCAGCGTGGACGCACTGGGGCGGCCTTGGGCAACGCTGTTGGAAGGGCCGGAAGGTTTCGTCAGCTCGCCGGACCCGCGCCAGCTGACGATCGACACTCAACTGCCAGCAGACGATCCCGCTACCCCGGGGCTGGCTGCCGGGCAGGCGGTCGGCCTGCTGGGTATCGAACTGCACACCCGCCGGCGCAACCGCCTCAACGGCCAGATCCACCAGGCCGGCGACGGGCAACTGCAGGTGACTGTGGAGCAGTCGTTCGGCAACTGCCCGCAGTACATCCAGCTGCGTGACTACACCCGCGTCGCGGAACCCGCCCAAGGGCGTGTCGATGCGACGACACTCGATGCCTCGGCTGTCAGCATGATCCAGGCAGCCGACACCTTCTTTGTCGCCAGCTATGTCGAGCATGACGACGGCCAGCGCTCGGTGGATGTCTCCCACCGTGGCGGGCGGCCCGGGTTCGTCAAGGTCGAAGGCAACCGCCTTACCATTCCCGACTACGCTGGCAACCTGCACTTCAACACCTTGGGCAACCTGCTGGTGAACCCGCAAGCAGGGTTGCTGTTCATCGACTTCAGCAACGGCAACGTGTTGCAGCTATACGGGCATGTCGAGTTGCTGCTGGACAGCCCCGCCATCCAGGCGTTCGAAGGTGCCGAGCGCTTGTGGACGCTGGAGGTCGAGCAGGTGGTGTGGCGCCCGGCTGCCGTTTCCCTGCGTTGGGCCTTCAAGGAGTACGCGCCGACCAGCCTGATGACCGGCACCTGGGCCGAGGCCGACATACGCTTGCAGCAACGCCAGCGGCAGCGCCAATGGCAAGCCTGGCGTGTGCTGCGGGTGGAGCAGGAAAGCCGTGATATCCGCTCGTTCTACCTTGAGCCTCCTGCTGGCAGTGCGATGGCCTTCGCGCCGGGGCAGCATGTTCCGGTGCAAGTCCAGCTCGACGGTGAGGCGGCGCTGATCCGCACCTTCAGCCTGTCCAGCGCGCCTTCCGACGGTTACCTGCGCATCAGCGTCAAAGCTCAGGGCCCGGCCTCGCGGCACCTGCATGAGCACGTCGTCGCAGGCGATATGCTGAACGTGCGCCCGCCAATGGGCAGCTTCACGCTGGACCAGCAGAGCACACGGCCGCTGGTGCTGATTGGCGCGGGTGTGGGTATCACGCCGTTACTGGCCATGCTGCGCGAGCAGTTGAGCAAGGGGCAGGCACGGCGCATTCATCTGTTCCATGGGGCGCGCAGCCTGGCCGACCTGCCGTTCCGTGAGGAGCTGGCAAGCTTGCGGCAACAGGCTGGCGGCCTGCTGCACGTGCACCGCGCCCTGAGCCAGCCGGAAGCGCATGCGCTGGCGGGGCGTGATTACGAGTTTGCCGGTCGGCTGGGTATCGAGCAGGTCAAGGCGACGCTGGCGCTGGACGACTACGATTTCTATCTGTGCGGCCCGGGCAGTTTAACCCAGGACCTGTATGAAGGGCTGCGCGGGGTGCATGTGCCGGATGCGCGGATCCATGCCGAAGCCTTTGGCCCGTCGACGCTCCGGCGGCACACCGACGATGACCAGCCCACCCTGCAACAGCCACCCGCTGCCAGCGAGCCGGTACCGGTGTACTTTGCGGCTTCAGCCAAGGAGGCGCGCTGGGCGCCGGGTGGCGGGACGCTGCTGGAGCTGGCCGAGGCTCGCGGATTGTCGCCGGAGTTCAGTTGCCGAGGTGGGTCGTGTGGTACCTGCAAGACCCGCTTGGTCAGTGGTCAGGTACATTACCCGAATGCGCCGGCCGAGCTGCCGGAGGCGGGGTCGGTGTTGATCTGCTGTGCCGTGCCGGCCCGGTCGGAGGAGGGCGCGCAGGCGTTGGTGCTGGATCTGTAAGGTAGCTTGTCCCGGACCTTTCGCGGGCTCGCCCGCTCCCACAGGTACTTCACTTCCCTCAGGGATGGTGAATAACCTGTGGGAGCGGGCAAGCCCGCGAAAAGGCCGGCACAGGCAACACAAAACGCTCGGATGAAAGATAATCCCCGCACCTCATGGACCTCAGGAGCCCGCATGGACCAGATCCACCTGATGAAGGTGTTCGTCGCCGTAGGCGAGCTGGAAAGCTTCGCCGCTGCTGCCCGCCGCCTGGACATCTCCCCAGCCGCGGTCACCCGTGCCGTCAGCGCCCTGGAAGATCAGCTGGGGGTCAAGCTGCTGCTGCGCACCACCCGTAGCGTACGCCTGACCGAAGCCGGTGGCCGCTACCTGGAAGACACCCGGCATATCCTCGCCAGCATCCACGAGGCCAACGAAGCCGCCGCCGGCATCAACGCCACGCCCAAGGGCGACCTGGCCGTCACTGCGCCCATCCTGTTCGGCAAGAAGTTCGTCATGCCGTGCATCGTCCACTACCTGCAGCAGTACCCCGAGGTTGACGTTTCCGCCTACTTCCTCGACCGCATCGTCAACATGGTCGAGGAGGGCATGGATGTGGCCGTTCGTATCGGCCCCTTGCCCGACTCCGGGCTCAAAGCACTGCGGGTGGGCAGGGTCCGGCGCATGCTGTGCGCCTCTCCCGAGTACCTGGCGCGCCATGGCGTGCCGAAGCACCCGTCCGACCTGGCGGAGCATGCGGTGATCGGCACCACCAACCTGTCGCCGCGAGCCGGTTGGCGCTTTGGGGTGACCGATGAGCCGACTCTGGTGCGCATGAAGCCTCGCTTGACGGTGACCAGCAATGACGGCGCCATCGCTGCGGCCAGCGGCGGGTTGGGCATTGCCCGCCTGCTGTCGTATCAAGTTGCGGATGAACTGGCCAGTGGGCAGTTGCAGGTGATCCTTGCCGATTATGAAGAGGCGCCTTGGCCAATCCATATACTGCACCGGGAGAGCAAGTATGGTTCAGCCAAGGTCCGCGCCTTCATTGACATGCTGGCGCAGGCGCTGAGGGCTCGGCAGCTGGACTGATTCAACCGAGCAGGGTGAATGTAAAGCAACCTGGGCACTGCTGTTCCAGCCACTCCTTGGCCCGTTCGCTCAGGAAGTACCCACGATAGACATCCCCTTTGAAGAAGTCGGCTTGCTCGTCGGCCTTGAGCACCTTGAGATACTGGCCGAGGTCGGCAGGGTCATGCTGCGGGTCCTTGAGCAGGTTGAGCTTGCCCATCACGAATGCCTGCCAGTACTCCGGCATACGCGCGGCAAGCTCAGGGTCATGCGGCAGGGAGTCGATGATCGAGCTCGGCCCGCCTTCCAGATCGAGGTAATCGGTAATGGGCTTGCTGGTGTCCCAGTGCAGCCAGTCGATGTGAACGATATGGGTCTTCTCCAGATGCTCGTAACGCCCGATCCCCTTCAGGCCGCTTTTTTCCAGGGCTTCCTTGACCGGCTGGGTGAGCACCAGCGAACCCGAACGTATGTAGGCGGCCGGGGTATACGGGCCGGCCCGCTCGATGCTGTCTACATCGGTATCTTCGTCCCAGGCGATCATGCCCTGGAGCAGTGCCGCGCCCCAGTCTCCCCAGGGAGTCGGCGCGTTGTCCAAGTGATAGATGTTCATGTCAGCCTCCGCAGCCCTTGCCATTCTTGCCGTAGCGACGCACATGGTTCCTCGTCGCCTTGGGCACATTGTATTGGCGCATCATCACCTTGATCTGCTTTTGCAGGTCCTTCTTGGTGAAGTTCGCGTTGTTGTTGAACCACTTCTTCCAGTCCTCGTTCCAACCTTTGGCGTGAATGTCGGCGTGGAATGCATTCGGAATGCGCGAGATCTGCTGGTCGATGTAGCGTTTGGGGTTGCGAATTCCGGCAGCTTTCATCTGGTTACGGAAATCGCGGTCTTCCCGCCACATTTCTTGCGGGATCATGTGGTGGTCACGCATTGACGCCGGACCATGCCTGCTGCGCCAGGCTTCGGTGGTTCGCTTGATACCGCCCTTGGTATAACCGGTCAAGGTCAGCCAACCTAGTGGATCGACCCATGTCACCGGGTTTGGCGCATACCGGTACAGTTGGTGACCACCAGACAGGCCAATCGGGTCAGGCTGGGTAAAGCGGCCTACCTCCGGGTCATAGAACCTGAAGGTGTTGTAATGCAACCCGGTCTCCCGATCCAGGTATTGCCCCTGGAAGCGCAGATTCTGTTCCTGCAGGCAACTGGCCTGGCGGGACTCATCGAGGGTAGAACCCCAGCCCAGATAGCTGGCCTGCCATACCACGCGTCCCTGTTCATCGGTCAGCCACTCCGGGAGCCCCCCGAGGTCATTATGGAAGTGCAGCACCTGCTGGTTCGGCCCGCTGCCGTCGATGCGCGCCAGCGGCTCATAGCCGTCACCCTCGTACAGGTACAGGCTTACCTGGCCATGGCGCTGTTCCTGCAACAGGCGTAATCCGTCCCAGGCAAAGCGCGTCTGGCCGAGCAGCTGCCCGGCACCATCATGTTCGCTTTTTTCCACCCGCCGCCCGAGCGGATCGTAACGCATGCGTACACTGCGTTCCCGCCCTGCCTGGCGAGTGCGTACCTCTACCAGGCGGTGCTCTGCGTCGTAGCTGAAATGCTGTATGCCGCGCTGGCTGCTGCGCTTTTCCACCAGGCGGCCAAAGGCGTCGTAGCGGTAGCGCTTGTCCTGGTACGCCAGCAACCTGTCGTGCAGAACTGGGGCATTGGCCGTGGCATCCAGCAGGTTGCCGGCGGCATCGTAGCGGTAGGTTTCATGATTGCCGTTGGCAATGTCATGACTGCCCATCAGGCGCCCACCCGCATCAAGCTGGATGATCTGGTCATGCTGCACCTGGCCGGCTACCTGCCGCACGCGCCGGTTCAGGTCATCGCGCGGGTCGTATTCGAAGCGTTGCTGGAAAGGTGCGGGTAATTGCACGGGTTGGCTGGCGGGCCTGCATCTGCGGGTGCGCAAACGTCCGTTGCGGTCATATTCCTGGTGTGTGAGCAGCGCGCCCTGGGTACGCTGCACCTCCCGGTGCAGGCGATCGCGTTCGTAGTCGTTGATGACATGTCCGTCCAGGTTGATCTGGTGCAGGTGACCGCTTCCGTAGTACATGCGGTTGATCCAGCGGCCATCGAACAACTGGGTGCGGCACAGGTTGCCCAACTCATCGTAGCGATGGCGCAGTACGCCGTTGCCACTGTGCTCCTCGACCAGCTGTCCCAGCGCGTCAAAGCACAATTGCAGGGTTTCGCTGTTGCCGGCAGCGTCGTCGAAATGAACCTCGGTAAGGTTGTCGAGCTCATCGTAGCCATAGGTGGTAACGCCATCCGCGGTCGTCTTGGTAATCAGACGACCCAGGGCATCACGTTCCAGGCGGTGGACGATCGGCTCGACCGAGCTGTTACCGGGCGTCGGGGTGTAGGCCACCTGCACCACATTGTGCAACGGGTCGTGACGGTACTCCCTGGCGGTTCCATCGAGAAACTGCTCGCGGACCAGGCGATTGGCGGCATCCCACCGGAAGTAAAAGTGCTCGCCGTTTTCGTTGGTCAGCGACAGCAGTCGACCGTAGGGGTCGACCTGGTAGCCAAGCGTGCGTCCTTGCGGGTCGATGGACTGGAGCAGGACACCACGGGCATCGAAGCGGTACGCGGTGATACCACCAGCGGGGTCGATCGCTTGCGTCAGCCTTCCTGCCTCGTCGTAGCGATAACCTTCACGGGTACCGTCTGGTCGTGTCACGCCAAGCAGAAGGCCATCGCTGTCGTACTCGAACTCGGTACGTTCGCTCAACGCATCGGTCACTGACAGCAAATGGCCGTTGCGGTCATAACGGTAGCGTGTGATGTGGCCGGAGCAGTCGGTTTCCTGCAGCAGCAGTCCCAGGTCGCTCCAGCGCAGGGTTCGCGAATGCCCTGCGGGGTCGATGATCTCGGTCGGCTGGCCACGGTGGTCGTAGCGGTACTGCGTGACGTTACCTTGCGGGTCGGTTTCGCCGATACAGTTGCCGCGCGGATCATAGCGGTACTGCCAGCTGTTGCCGGCCGGGTCCATCGTCGAGCGCGGCAGCGACCAATGCTCCAGCCACTGCGTCGATTCGCTGCGCCCCAGCGGGTCGACGGTCTGGGTCAGGTTGCCCGAAGCATCGTAAAAGTACTGCCAGCGCCCTTCCATCGGATCGACCGCTGCGAGCAACTGACGCTCGTCGTCCCATTCAAACCGCCAGGTCGCGCCGACTGCATCAATGTATTCGGTGATCTGGTACTGGGCATTCCAGCGTCGCGTGCTGACACGTTGCAAGCCATCGGTGATCCGGGTCGTGCGCGCAGGGATGTCGTACTCGAACTGGTACTCATCACCGCCACTGCTCCTGTAATGCACCACCCGCCAGTCGTCTTCGGTCAATGCCCATTCGTAGAAGCAGCGCAGACCAGCAGCGTTCTCATGCTCGACCAGGCGCCGTTGTTCGTCGTAGACAAAGCGGCGGCGCAGCCTGCCCTGGCTGTCGTACACTGCCGCCAGGTCGCCACAGGCGTCGTACTGGTAACTGACCAGCAACTGCAGGTCGCCCTCGGCATGGCGACGTTCCAGGCGGGCGACCCGTTGTGGCCACTGTGGCGCATAGTGCAACTCGACCTGTACAAGGTCGAACGTGTCACGCAGCCGGATCAGGCGCCCGCTTTCGTCATAGTCCAGATAGATGCGGTTGTCGTTGCGGTCACCCATGGCGCTCAGGCGCCAGTGGCCCGGTTTTCCAGGGGAGGGCTGGAACAGGCGGTACAGCCCTTTGTCGATATCCTCGATCAGGATTTCGTCCTGTTGCGAGCGGCGTACGCTCAACCCTTCACCGGCGCTGAATACGGCATCGGCGCGGGCAATGTAGCCCATGTCGATGACCCGAGCCTGTTCATCGGTAAACGACAAGCGCTCGCTGCCATCGGCGTCCAGGTGCAGTTGCACGAACACCTCGTACTCGATGCTCCAACCTGCGCCGAACAGCCCTTCATGGCGCTCGTCGCGGCTGTTGTAGAGCCGTTGCCAGTCCAGGGGCAGCAGCGCCTGCAGGCTGAAATCCAGCTCGTCGGGCCCGCACAGGATCTTTGCCCCGGTAGACGCGTGCACTGGGTTGGGTGAGCCGGACGTTGCCTGAACGATGGCATTGGTAACCTGCCCGGAGATGAAACTGCTCACCCCACCCAGCAGCATGCAGCCGAACTTGCTATAGAACTTGCCGCCACGCCCGCGCAGCAGCATCAATGCGGTCACCGCCAGGCCGATGCCCGGCGTCTTGCCGCTGCGAATCTCGCGCACCACGATCGGCTCGCCGCCGATGCGCACGTTGTTCGACACCAGGCCGCCATCGACGATCACCGCTTCGCAGGTGCTGCGGTCACCGCTGCGGCAGGCCGGGTGGCCATTGATCAGCACCTTGCTGGACCCCTCGGCCAGGTACTGCGGTGGCATCGGCGGGTGCTTGCTGCACAGCACCTTGTCGTCCGGTGCCGGCAAGGTATTGGCGGCGGGCGTGGCCACGGTCGGCCGCCACATTTGCGAGAAAAAGCCCTTGGCCATGTCGAGGAAGGTTTCTTCCTTCGCCTCGCCAGCCTCGGCCCCGGCCTGCGCCAACGGTGCCGGCGGGCCGGTGACGACGCCGGCAGCACGTGCCGCGCGCTTGCCGTTGGTGCGAGTGTTCGACGAGCCACTGATGATGTTGGCCTGAACCGACGGCGGGAACAGGAAATTGCCGATGCCCTCGCATAATCGGCTCAGGCCTGTATCGGCGCCGGTCTTGGCCATGACCACACCGACCACCAGGCCGACCACCGCGCCCAGCACGAAGCAGCCCAGGCCGCCAGTGGCCACGGTCAGGCCGAATGCCGCCGCCACTGCGGCAGTGGCCAGGGCGCCGATGGCCACCGTGGCGGCGATTTCCAGCACACCCCCGACGATGTCGGCCAGCATCGAGGTGTGCATCAGCGCGTCGCCTTCGCGGGCGGCCCACAGTGCGTCGGACATGGTGCGCGATCAGCCCAGGCTGTCGAAGTCGAGCGACTGCTTGATGCTTGCCCAGTGCGCCGCTTCGGCCGCGCCCAGCGGGCTGGCCTTGACGTAGCTCAGGGCAAACATCTTGCGCGTGCCAGGCAGCACCAGGGCCAGCTGGTACTGATAGACCTTCTCCTGGCCCTTGCTGAACTGGCTGCTCAGCTCGATGGCGGCGATCGCCTGCCCGGCGCCTACCTGCACCGCCTGGGCGGGCTGCATGCGCAGGTCCTTGACCTGCTGCTGCAGGCGCTGCAACTGGCCGTCGAAATTGCTCTGCAAGGTCTCGCCTTCGGCCAGCAGGCTGCGGCTGATGATCAGCGAGGTGGCCAGCGCCTCGAAGCGCAGGATGTTGATACTGCTGTCCTGCACGGCGGCATCGGGCAGGGCCAGGCGGAATTCGTTGACGCGATAACTCATGACAGGTCTCGTTACTGGTCGGAGCCGGAGAAGATCGCCTTCACCGAGTCGTCGATGGTCTTTTTCACACCCTGGTTGTCGGGCGCGGTCTGCGCACCGCTGCCGACGTTCAAGTCGAGGGTGCCGTCGGTGTTGATCTCGCCGTTCTGTCTGGCATGGAAGCTGAACTGCTCGCAGCTGATATTGATCTGGCCGCTGGCGTTGAGCTCGATCACACTCTTGCCGCACACCAGGCGCAGGTTTTCGCCCACTTCGATCAGGTAGCTGGTGCTGACGCTATCGGTCTTGCTGGCGCCGACCAGCAACATGTCGTCACGGCGCACGGCGCGGATGCGGTCCTGGCCGATGGTGATGGTTTCCAGCATGCCCACCGTCTGGGTACGGTTGATGCCGACCGCCAGCGTCTCGCTCTGCTCGACCACGGTGTCCATGTTGCGCTCGGCATGCACGTAGATCTGCTCGGCGCCCTTTTTGTCCTCCATGCGGATTTCATTGAAATTGGCCGGGCTGCCGCCTTTGCTCGAGCGGCTCTTCATGCCGCTTTGCGTAGCATTGGCGGGCAAGTCGTAGGGCACGCTCTGTTCGGCGTTGTAGACGCGGCCAGTGATGATGGGCCGGTCGGGGTCGCCTTCGAGGAAGCTGACGATCACCTCCTGGCCGATGCGCGGGATCTGCATCGAGCCCCAGTTCTTGCCGGCCCAGGCCTGCGATACCCGGATCCAGCAGGAGCTGTTCTCGTTGGACTGGTCGTGGCGGTCCCAGTGGAAGTGCACCTTCACCCGGCCATATTGGTCGGTCCAGATTTCCTCGCCAGCGGGCCCGACCACCACGGCGGTTTGCGGGCCCTTGACGATCGGCCGCACGGTGCTGCCCTGCGGGCGGAAGCTCTGCTGTGCGTCGATGCAGCTGAGGTTGCTTTCGAACTGCGCTGCGCTGCTGCCGGTGCCGCTTTCCAGGCGCTCCTGATGCACGTAGTAGCGTGCGCCGACGATCAGGTACTCGCGGTTCTGGTCCTGGCGGGTGAAACCGCTGAGGCTGAACAGGTGGCCACTGCCCAGGCCGCGGGCGTTGCCGCGCAGCTCGACCCGCTCGTGCTGGCTCTGCAGCGACTCCAGGCGAGTACGCGCGTAGTGTTCGCCATCCTGGCTTTGCTGGTAGGCGCCGGGGTAGTCGTACAGTGGGTAGTCACCGGCCTGGTGCGGGCGTGGCATGGCCGAGCGCACGTCGATGCGCGCGCTGGGGCGCTGGAAGTCGTAGTCGTTGAGCTCCAGGGAACCTGGCTGGACTTCCTGGGCCAGGTGCCAGTCGTTGATGTGGTCACGCTCGCGGTGCTGCCCGTCCGGCGGGTAGAAGGGCACGCTTTCGTAGCCAGGCACCTGCGGGTGCGCGCCATAGGCGTCGGCCAGCACCAGCACGTGGCGCTGCGCTTCGTGGCGGAAGAAGTAGTAGATGCCTTCCTCTTCCATCAACCGGCTGACGAAGTCGAAGCTGGTCTCGCGGTACTGCACGCAGTATTCGCGTTCGCGGTAGCTGCGGCTCAGGGCATCCTCGAAGTCGGAAAAGCCCAGGTCGCGAAACACCTGCTTGATGATCTGTGGCGCGCTCAGGTGCTGGAAGATGCGGCAGTCGCTGGTGCGGGTCAGCAGCCACAGCCACGGGCGCAGGGTGACCCGGTAGCTGGCGAACTGGCCCTGGTCCACCGACTGGCTGCAGCGGGCGACGATGCCATGGAAGTAACGTGACGTGCCGAGGCCCTGCTGCACGCTCAGGCTCATCGGCTTGCCCAGCAGGGCATTGAGGTCGATGGCCGGGTCGTCGCTGGTCAGCTGCAGCTCATAGTCGAACAGGCGGCCGAGCTCGTCGCTGCCACCCATTTCGGCCAGGATCAGCTTGTCCGGCCCCAACGGGCTGTTGATCTGCGCCAGGCGCGTGAACTGCGTGAACAGCATGGTTCGTCCTGTCAGTCGGCTGCGCCGAAGTCATAGTGCAAGTCGTTGTCGCGGCGGCTGATGCGCACGCTGGCCAGCGGCTTGCCTTCGAGCATGCGGGTGAGGAACTCGCGGCTCATGTCCGGCAGCAGGCCGTTGGTGAGGATGGCGTCGATCATGCGGCCACCGCTTTCGGTTTCGGTACAGCGCGAGACGATCAGCTCCACCACCCCTTCGTCGTAGGCGAAGCCGACCTTGTGCGTGCCTTCGACGCGCTTGCGGATGCGCTCCAGTTGCAGGCGGGTGATGGCCTTGAGCATGGCGTCGCTGAGCGGGTAGTAGGGGATGGTCACCAGGCGGCCGAGCAGCGCCGGCGGGAAGATTTCCAGCAGCGGCTTGCGCAGCTGGCTGGCCACCGCGTCCGGGTCGGGCAGGGCCTGTGGGTCGCTGCAAGTGCGCGCAATGAGCTCGGTACCGGCGTTGGTGGTGAGCAGAATCAGCGTGTTGCGGAAATCGATCTGGCGGCCTTCGCCGTCCTCCATCACGCCCTTGTCGAACACCTGGAAGAAGATCTCGTGCACGTCCGGGTGGGCTTTTTCCACCTCGTCCAACAGCACCACGCTGTACGGCCGGCGGCGCACGGCCTCGGTCAGCACACCGCCTTCGCCGTAGCCGACGTAGCCAGGCGGGGCGCCCTTGAGGGTCGAGACGGTATGGGCCTCCTGGAACTCGCTCATGTTGATGGTGATCAGGTTCTGTTCACCGCCGTACAGCGCCTCGGCCAGGGCCAGTGCGGTCTCGGTCTTGCCCACGCCAGAGGTACCGGCGAGCATGAACACGCCAATCGGCTTGTTCGGGTTGTCGAGGCCGGCGCGGGAGGTCTGGATGCGCTTGGCGATCATTTCAAGCGCGTGGTCCTGGCCAATGATGCGCCTGGCCAGCAGGCTGTCGAGGTTGAGCACGGTCTCGATCTCGTTGCGCGCCATGCGTCCCACCGGAATCCCGGTCCAGTCGGCCACCACCGAGGCGACTGCCTGGTAATCCACGGTCGGCAGGATCAACGGGCTCTCGCCTTGCAGGGCGCTCAGGCGCCGTTGCAGGTCGGCCAGCGTTTCGCGCAGTTCAGGGTTGCCTGGCACCTGCGCGTCCTGGTCGACCACCCCGGCCTGGTCGCGCAGCTGGGCGCGGGTGGCCAGCAATTGGTCGACCAGGGCCTTTTCTTCGGCCCAGCGGCTTTCCAGCGTGGCCAGGCGTTGGCGCTCTTCGGCCAGCAGGGTGTCGGCCTGGGCCTGGCGCTGCCCGGTAGGCACACCGATGGCGGCTTCACGGGCGATGATCGCCTGCTCGACCTCCAGCGCCTCGATACGCCGGCGGCTGTCGTCGACCTCGGCCGGCACCGCGTGCAGGCTGATGGCCACGCGCGCGCAGGCGGTATCGAGCAGGCTCACTGACTTGTCCGGCAGCTGGCGCGCCGGGATGTAGCGGTGCGACAGCTTGACCGCGGCTTCGAGTGCTTCGTCGAGGATCTGCACCTGGTGGTGCTGCTCCATGGTCGATGCCACCCCACGCATCATCAGCAGCGCCTTGGCTTCGCTCGGCTCGTCCACCTGCACCACCTGGAAGCGGCGGGTCAGGGCCGGGTCCTTCTCGATGTGCTTCTTGTACTCGGCCCAGGTGGTAGCCGCCACCGTGCGCAGGCTGCCACGGGCCAGTGCCGGCTTGAGCAGGTTGGCGGCATCGCCGGTGCCGGCGGCGCCACCGGCACCGACCAGGGTATGGGCTTCATCGATGAACAGGATGATCGGTTTGGGCGAGGCCTGCACATCCTCGATCACCTGGCGCAGGCGCTGTTCGAACTCGCCTTTCATGCTGGCGCCGGCCTGCAGCAGGCCGACGTCCAGGCTGCGCAGTTCGACGTCCTTGAGCGCCGGCGGCACGTCGCCAGCGACGATGCGCAAGGCGAACCCTTCGACCACGGCGGTCTTGCCGACACCGGCTTCACCGGTAAGGATCGGGTTGTTTTGCCGGCGTCGCATGAGGATATCGACCAGCTGACGGATTTCTTCGTCACGGCCGACGATAGGGTCGAGCTTGCCGCTTCGGGCCTGTTCGGTAAGGTCGACGGTAAAGCGCTTGAGCGCCTCCTGCTTGCCCATCGCCGCAGGCGCGACGGCGCCGCTGGCCTCGCCAGGCTGCCCAGCGCTGAAGCCGTCGGTGGCGGCCAGGTGGTTTTCCGGTGAGTCTCCCACGTACTCGTCGAAGCGTTCGCTCAACGCCTCGATCTTCAGCTTGGCGAACTCGTTCGACAGCCCCAGCAGGGCATGGCGCAGGCCAGGTGTCTTGAGGATGCCGACCAGCAGGTAGCCGCTGCGCACCTGGCTCTCGCCGAACATCAGGCTGCCGTATACCCAGCCGCGCTCGACGGCTTCTTCCACCTGCGAGGAAAGGTCGGTGATCGAGGTCGAACCGCGTGGCAGCCGGTCCAGCGCATCGGTCAGGTCGCGGGCCAGGCGCGCCGGCTCGATATCGAACTGGCGCACGATACGGTGCAGGTCGCTGTCCTGCAGTTGCAGCAACTGGTGCAGCCAGTGCACCAGTTCGACATAGGGGTTGCCCCGCAGCTTGCAGAACACCGTTGCGGCCTCGATGGCCTTGTAGGCGACGCTGTTGAGTTTGCCGAACAGCGCGGCGCGGCTGATTTCACCCATGGTCCTGGTTCCTTGTATGGTGGGCGGCGGCCGGCTGGTCGGCGTAGTACCGGGCCAGCTTCAGGTCGCGTGCATCGTGCGGAGGGCGGCCGAGCCAGGTATCGAAGCCCAGGCGTTGGCCGGCATTGAGTTGCAGCGCAGGCACCTGGTCCTGCGCGAGGATCAGGTTGAGGTCCCAGTCCAGTTCCTGGCCCAGGTATTCGGCGACCCATGCCGCCAGTTCGACGAAGGCCTGTCCGCCAGGCAGCAGGGCGTGGTACTGGTCGAGGCTGAGCGGGCCGAGGCACAGCCGGAACTTGTGCTGGCGGTCCCAGGCGTAGCGGCCCAGGCACAGGTCCACGCCCAGGCGGTTGGCGCGCACGCCGAGCTGGCTGCGTTCGGGCAGCTCAAGCCACTGGCCGACGTACTCTTCCAGTGTCACAGGCACGCCGAAATACCCGCTGAGGATGCTGCACAGGCCGTCCGGGTAGCGCGTTTGCGCGCTCAGGTGGCCGGACCAGTGCAGTTTGGCGGTGTCGGCCAGCGCGCCCTGGCCTTGCAGTTCGGGTTGGCCACGGCCACTGAGCGCCGCCAGGCGCGCGGCCCAGTAGTCATCACCCGGGCGATCGTGGCTGACGGTCGGTCGGGCTTCGGCCCAGGCACGGTAGAACAGGCTCAGCAGGCGGTGATGGAAGACGTCGAGGAACGCCTTGCTGGTCGAATCGGCATGGTTGCGCTGGCGCTCGCGCATGTATTCGGTCAGGTGCAGTGGCAGCGGCCCGTTGGGGCCTCCGAGGCCGAAGAAAAACTGCTCCAGGCGCGCCGGCTGGTTGCCGTCGGCGCTGACCGAGGCCAGGGTCGATGGGGCGAACCCGCAGTCCAGGCGCTGGCCCAGGCGCACAGGCTCGTCGGCCAGGCGCAGGGAATGACCGAAGCGTGGCAGCTCGGGGTATTGCGCTTCGAGGCGGCGCAGCGCCTGGAAGAAGTCGTACGCCCAGGGCTCGTCCTGCATGGCCTGCAAGGTGTTCATAAGGTCGGCCTGCGCCCCGGTTTGGCCGACCAGCGCATGATCTCGCCGCGTTCGCTGGTGCGCAGTACCGTTTCGGTGAAGCTGTTGATCGACACGTAGCGGGTCAGGAAACGCTCGAACACCGCGCCGAGCAGGAACACGCCGGTCCCGCGGAAGGCGTTTTCGTCGAAGGTCAGGGTGATCTCCAGGCCACGCCCGAAAACGATCGGCCCGGGCATCGGCAGGCGTCGGGTGCAGGGCTTGCTGCTGACGTCGCGCAGGCCGTCGATCTGCAGGTTCAGGGCGCTGTCCTGCGGGTCGCCATACAGGCGCAGCAGTTCGCGCAGGGCGGCGGCGCCCTGGCCGTGCTCGGCCAGCGAAAGGTAGTTCAGCGACAGCTGGCTGATCAGGCGCCAGGCGCGGTTGTCGTGGGCATGGCTGGCCTTGGGCCGGCTCGGGCCGGCCAGGCAGCGCACGCCGGCAACCGGTGCGCTGTCGGCCAGGCTGAAGTCGCTGCGCCCGTCGCCAACACTCATGAACAGTGGCAGGTCGCGGTTGCTGCACAGGGCGCTGATACCCAGCTGGCGCAGGTCGTGACGGTAGGGTGCCTGCTGGCCGTCGACCAGGCTGATGAACGTTTCGCTGCCCATGTAGCTGGAGCGGGTGCCATTGCGTCGCTGGTCGCTGGACAGCACCCGCGGCTCCCGGCGCACGATGTAGTAGGCCTGGTCGCGGCCGTAGCGCGACGGGTCGCGCACCGCGTAGAACGGCAGGAATTCCTGATCCGGCCCGGTGCCGTGGCCGGTGACCCGCTGCAGGGAATGGATCTCGAAATCGGTGGGCCGGGTGCGGTCGGCGATCACGTGGTGCTCATGCACTCGATCGGAAAGGTGCAGGCGGTCGACACGGCGCGGGAACAGGTTGATCGCCGGGGTGCAGAACGGCACGAACTGGCTCGCGCCGACGCTGCTCTCCAGGCTCTGGTCGAAGCGTTCGAACAATACCAGCACTTCCAGCGTTTGGCCGGTGCAGCGCTGTACGGCCTGCTCCAGCCCGGCAAAATCGACGAACAGGAAGCGCTGCGGCAGGGCGAAGTACTCCTGCAGCAGGCGGTAGCCCTGGAAGGCCTGGGGCACCACCGGCAACGCCGCTTCACGGTCATCGAAGCCACACGGGCGCAGGGCCTGTTCGACCGGAATACGTTCCACCCAATCAGCGCCGGGTTGGCGCACGAACACCGCACAGGCGCTGCCCAGCAGTTGCTCGTAGAGGCGGAACGGGGTTTCGTCGGCGCCGTTGAGGTACAGCGGCAGATGGCTGAGCGGCAAGCTGGCGAACGGCACCTCGGCGCCGCTGCGCAGGGTCAGGCGCAGGCCGGCGCGGGCTTGCGGCACGCTGCTGGCCAGGCGCCCGAGCACCGCGCCAGGGTTGCCGAAGTACTCGGCGCGGGCTACCTGCAAGGGCCAGAGGGTGACGTCCTGGGTGCTGCGGAACTCGCACGGGGTTTGCGAGTTGCGCCCCAGGTTGGCGCGCAGCACGCTGTCACGCGGCAGGCGGAACCCGGCGGCCAGTGAACCCTCGTCGGGGTCGGTCTGCAGTTGCACCACGGTCATCGACGGGGTCGGCGCCAGGTAGTGCGGGTAGGCGATCTCCAGCAGGTTATGGGTGAAGGTCGGGTACTCGGCATCCAGCTTCAGTTGCACCCGCGCGGTGAGGTAGGCGAAGCCTTCGAGCAGGCGCTCGACATAGGGGTCGGCACACTCGATCCCGGACAGCGTCAGGCGCCCGGCGATTTTCGGGTATTCCCGGGCGAACTCCGCCGCACTTTCGCGGATGTGCTGCAGCTCCTGGTTGTACAGCTCGAGCAGGCGCGGGTTCATGCACGCCTCCGGCGTTCGGCAGGGGCCACGCGCACATGGCCAGACTCAAGGTCCACCTCGGTCTGCAGCAGCAACGGCAAGGCCGCCGGCTGGGCCCACAGGTCACCTTCGATTTCGAAACTCAGGGCGTTGGCATTCATCTCGCCGGGTGCGGCCTGGGCACGCACCTTCAGGGTATGGGCGAGGATGCGTGGCTCGTAGGTGGCGATGGCCTTGTGGATGATGCGCTCCAGGGCGGCCAGGTCGATGTTCGAGGCGCTGTTGCCGGCCAGGGCCGGCAGGCCGTAGTTGATCACCGAAGCCCCGGCCGGGGTGCCCAGGGTCGCGGCGCTGTCGAGCAGCGAAGTGGTGTTGAGCAACCAGGCGAGGTCGCGCAGTACCGAGGCCTTGAGCTGGTGCAGGCTGAGCACGCGCTTGTCCGGCGCTTCCTGCGGGTTGCCCGGGTCGTCGTCGGTCAGGCGGTCCAGCAGCGAGGGCTGCAGGCGGTCGCGGGCGGCGATTTCGGCTACCACTCGAACAGCCCCACGAAGTTTTTCTGGTCTACAGGGCCGTTCGAGCAGCTGGCGCCACGTGCCAGGATGGAAGGCTCCAGGCGCTCGCCCAGCTGGCGAACAGCCTGGTACTGGCTTTCGCAACGGCCGGGTTGTGACGGGTCTGGCTGCACATGGCTGACAATGATGATCTGCGCGCCATTGAACTGCTCCACGCGAGGCTTGCCGCCATCTCGCTCCGGGCTGAGCTGGCAAGGCCAGGGCATCTCCAGCTGCAACAGCGAGGCATCGGCCTTGCGCAGCGCGCAGCGGCCTTCGTGGTTCACCAGCACGAGCTTTTTCCCGGCAAGGCTGACCTCAGGCGCCGCGTTCGACGACGGAGCGGGGGGCTGTGCACAGGCATTCAGGGCGAACGCGACCAGCAGGGCCGGCATGGCTTTGGGTGCACGTTTCATTTCAGCTCCCAGAACCAGACGGCCTTGGAACGATGGGCCTGGTCGGCGAAATAGCCCGTGACCCGGCCTCTATCCCACAAATCGATGTGATCGCCAGTACGGTTTTCGAATGCCTGCCCGGCACGGGCGAAGCAGTCCTTGAAGAAGATGATGCCGCGCTTTTCGCCGAGCTTGAGGCGGTCGCTTGCGCTGCCGCTCAGTTGCAGCGGGGCGCCGAGATGGTGCTTCCACAGCCAGTTGGCCAGCGATTCGGCACCCCGGGCATGGCCATGGGCACAACGTGGTTCGCTGTAGGTACCGGCGTTCACCTTGATGGTGTGCTCGCCGTTGAGCGCGATACTCATGCGGATGGCGCACTGGTTGTCCCAGCCGCCGTCGCAAGGCGAGGAGTCGGTCGGGTAGGCATTCCAGAGGTTGATGAAAGAAGGCTTGGCCATGAGGTTCACCGTGAGCGGGTGAGGTGGGGGAAGGCGCCCGCGCCAGCCAAGGCGGCGCGGGCGCGGTCGGTCAGATCTTGACGTTGGAGCGGATGTTCCAGCCGTACTTGATCGGGCCGCCTTCCTTGGTGCCGTCGGCTTTCTGCGGCTGATAGTCGACGGTGACCTTGGCGAAGTTCAGGGTCACGTGCTCGGTCAGGCGGTCGTCGCTGCCCGAGCCACCAGTGCTCAGCGAGCTGATGATGACTTCTTCAAGGTTGATGATCAGGTACTCGACCTGGCTCTCGCCCCCGGCCTTGCGCACGGTCAGCTTGACCTTGTCGATGTGCTTGCCGCTGGAGCAGTGGGCCATCAGGTTGGGGCTGGCCTTGTCGATGTACTTGGTGATCGACAGGTCCTGGATGTTGACCTTGCCCGAGCCGCCGCCGCTGCCCATGTGCATGTTGCCGGACTGGGACATGCCCCAGCTCCAGTTGAGCACGTCGATTTCGTCCTTGTGGGCCTTGTCGTGGGACTCGCCCTTGATGTCGCCGATCTTGATGAAAATATCTACAGCCATGGTGTCCTCGGTATTACGTGTCAGGTTGGCGGTTGGGTGCAGTTGGGGCTGTCAGGCAGCCCCCGGGGCTGTCAGGCCCCTTTGGCCGAAGGCAGCTTCGATACCAGGCGCAGCGACACGGTCAGCCCTTCGAGCTGGTAGTGCGGGCGCAGGTAGAAGCGCGAGTTGTAGTAACCCGGGTTGCCTTCGACGTCCTCGACCACAACCTCGGCTGCTGCCAGCGGGTGCTGGGCCTTGGTGGTCTCGGTGGAGTGCGCCGGGTCGCCGTCGACGTAGTTGAGGATCCAGTCCTGCAGCCAGCGCTGCATCTCGTCCTTCTCCTTGAACGAGCCGATCTTGTCGCGAACGATGCACTTGAGGTAGTGAGCGAAGCGGCAGGTGGCGAACAGGTACGGCAGGCGCGCGGCCAGGTTGGCGTTGGCGGTGGCGTCCGGGTCGTCGTATTCGGCCGGCTTCTGCAGCGACTGGGCACCAATGAAGGCAGCGAAATCGGTGTTCTTCTTGTGCAACAGCGGCATGAACCCGTTCTTGGCCAGCTCCGCTTCGCGGCGGTCGGAAATGGCGATTTCGGTCGGGCACTTCATGTCCACGCCACCGTCGTCGGTGGGGAAGGTGTGCGCCGGCAGGCCCTGCACTTCGCCACCCGACTCCACGCCACGAATGCGCGAGCACCAGCCGTAGTACTTGAACGAGCGGTTGATGTTCACGGCCATGGCATAGGCGGCGTTGGCCCAGGTGTACTTGCTGCTGTCGGCGCCGTCGGTGTCTTCTTCGAAGGCAAATGCCTCGACCGGGTCGGTCTTGGCGCCATAAGGCAGACGCGCCAGGAAGCGCGGCATGGTCAGGCCGATGTAGCGCGAGTCTTCGGACTCACGCAGCGAGCGCCAGCCAGCGTATTCCGGGGTGGTAAAGATCTTGGTCAGGTCGCGCGGGTTGCTCAGCTCCTGCCAGGAGCCCATGCCCATCACGGTCGGCGAGGCGGCGGCAATGAAAGGCGCGTGCATCGAGGCGCAGACCTTCGACATTTCGCCCAGCAGCTCGACGTCGGGTGGCGACTGGTCGAAGTAGTAGTCGCCGACCAGGCAGCCATAAGGTTCGCCGCCGAACTGGCCGTACTCTTCCTCGTACAGCTTCTTGAACACCGGGCTCTGGTCCCAGGCAGTGCCCTTGAATTTCTTCAAGGTCTTGTGCAGCTCGGTCTTCGAGACGTTGAGCACGCGGATCTTCAGCTGCTCGTCGCTCTCGGTGTTGTTGACCAGGTAGTGCAGGCCACGCCAGGCGCTTTCCAGCTGCTGGAAGTCGTTGTGATGGATGATCTGGTTGACCTGTGCGGTCAGCTTGGCGTCGATGGCGGCAATGATCTGCTCGATCGAGCCAATGGCATCGTTGGACACCAGGCTGGTCTGCGCCAGGGCCTGCTCGGCCAAGGTACGCACGGCGCTTTCGACCGCTTCCTTGGCACGTTCGGTCTTGGGCTTGAACTCCTGCAGCAGCAGGGCGGCGAACTCGCTCGGGTCCTGGGTGGCAGCTCCCGGCTGGGCCTGGGCGTCGCGCAATGGATCGTTCATGGGCTGTCTCCTCAGGCCTTGGGCTCGTTGTCGACGGGTTTCGGTGCGCTGGCCAGGGCTTGCAGCAGGGCCGGGTCCTTGATGGCCTTGAGGATGATGTCCTCGGCACCGGTCTTGCCGTCCATGTAGGTCAGCAGGTTGGCCAATTGGGTGCGGGCCTCGAGCAGCTGGTTGAGGGCGTCGACCTTGCGCGCCACGGCGGCCGGGCTGAAGTCGTCCATGCTCTCGAAGGTGATGTCCAGGCTCAGGTTGCCTTCGCCGGTCAGTTCGTTGGGCACGTTGAAGGCCACGCGTGGCTTCATCGCCTTCAGGCGCGAGTCGAAGTTGTCGACGTCGATTTCCAGGAACTTGCGCTCGGCCACCGCTGGCAGCGGCTCGGCTGGCTTGCCGGCAAGGTCCGACAGCACGCCCATGACGAACGGCAATTGGACTTTCTTTTCGGCGCCGTAGAGCTCGACGTCATATTCGATCTGCACCCGCGGCGCACGGTTGCGCGCGATGAATTTCTGGGAGCTGTCTTTCGCCACGTTGTTCCTCCTGGTCGCCGGTACGGCGGCGCTGTTCGTTGCGGGCGTCGGTGTTGATGCGGGCCGAGGACGTCAGTTGTCCTCGGGGCCGCGCAGGTTCTCGAATTGCGACCAGCCATCGGGGATCAGGTCGCGCACAATGGTTGCGAAATCGGCATGGACCAGCTTCTTCGCCCGGTGCAGCAGTACCGGCAGCGGGCTTGATGGTTCGTGGCGGGCGTAGTACTGCAGCAGGCGGTCAAGGCTCTGCTGCACGTCTTCGCGGCTGTTGACTTCACCAGGGCGGGCAGCCGGCCGTGTGCCCGGGGCGGCACTGGCGGTTGCCTGCCGCTCGTCATCGCGCTCGGCAGCCGGCGTGTCATCGGCTTGCGGGGCTGGGCCCGCCCCGTCCGGGCAGTAGTCAGCCAGTACCTGCTGCACCTGGCGCAGCGGCTGGCGCAAGGCTGACAAATCGATACCGCTGGCCGACCCGACCTGGTCGTTGACCCGGCTCTCGATGGCGTCCACCGCCTCGCGGGCCAGCCGCAGCGCCTCTTGGCATTGCTGCAGCTGGTCGGGGTCGGCGTCACGCAGGGCGGCGGCCAGTTCCTCGGCGCTGAGCTGTTCGCTGGCGAAATGCTGCACGCCTGCGGCGTGCAGTGCCGCGCGCAGGGTGACCGGGCCAAAGGCACGGGAGCGCACCAGCACGGCGTCACGCAGCAGCGCGATGTTGGTGTCGCAGGCCAGGCCGGCCAGGGCGTTGACCCGTACCGTAGGGTCGTTGTCGTCGGCGGCGTCCAGTTGTGGGTGCAGGTGCAGCCAGTACTCGCCGAGCAGATCGCGGATCAGTTCCAGGCTGGCGGCAAGCCCTGGGAGGCCGTGCAGGGCCAGGTTGGCCTGAAGCAGGAAATGGGTGATGCGCAGGTCCTTGCTGCGTTGCAGCAAGGTCGTGCTTGCCTGCTCGATATCGCGCCACTGTGGTGGCTCGGCAGGCTGGACGGCGTCGCCCATGACGCGCTCGGGGCGGCCCTGGGCGTCACGCTCCAGTTGCAGAAACTCGGCGTCATATTCGAGGTCATCGCCGCAGGGAAAGTCAGCGGAAACAGCGGCGAGCAGCGGCGATGCGTTCACCAGAATTCGATCTCCATATCGGCCCTTGGTGAGGGCGTGTTGTTGTGCGAAGTTGCAAGTGTGAACTGGCGCACAAACTTTCCAAAGAGTGCCGGGGTGATATCATGGTGATATTATTTTGGCACTTCGAAGTTGCGCATTTATGGTTTATTTATTCGCGAGTGTCAAGGTAAGCTACGCGCCCCCGAGTGCCAGCTGTGAATTCGTTGGCAGTTACCGAGCACCACTCGTCCGATTCCATTCGGTTAGCCTCGGCATTAGCGTTGAATAGCCGTCGTACGGTCGGTTGTTTGCACGAAGCCCCCGTGAATCAAGGGGTACAGCTGTATTTGAGTGGTTGTGGGAAAACAACTCAAATGGATGGATCGATGTTTTAAATGGATGCATGGAGGCGTGATGGCACTTTGCCTAACTATCACTAGTTACCACAAGATTACTCCCGGGCAATGCCCGGAGATGCGACTGGAAACCGGTGCCATCACGCTTGGCCGTGCGGCGGAAAATGACTGGGTACTTCCTGACCCCGAGCGGTTGGTATCGGCCCGGCATTGTGTGATCCAGTTCAAGGAAGGGCGATATTTTTTGACCGATGACAGTACGAACGGTGTGGAATTAGTTCGTGCCGGTATTCGCTTGCGTCGCGGTAACAGTGAGCAGTTGCTGGATGGCGAAGTTATCCGTATTGGGGAATACGAGATACAGGCGCGCATCGACGCGAACCTGCCTGGCGCCCTGGAGGGCGAACCCCAGGTACACAGTTTCGAGGCGCTGATGGCCAACCAGGTGGCGGCCCCGGTCGTTCCCGCTCCCCCGATTTCCGGTGCGCCGGCTGCGTTCCTGCAAGGTGCGTCGAACCACGACACGCTGCCTGACCTGTTCGACTTCCTCGGCCCCTCGAGCGTGCCGCCGGTCAGCCAGCCCGACCATGTGCCGGCTCAGCAGCACGACTTCCGCCCGCCAACCCCGGTGGTGGCGCCTGCCCCGGCCGCCGAACCGGCTGCGCCGGGGATGATCCCGGAAGACTGGAACCTGTTCGGCTCGGCCCCGGCCCCGGCCCCGGCCCCGACCCCGACTGCGCCGCCTGCGCCAGCCGTTCCGGCAGCGCCTGTACAGCCTGCTGCAGGCGCACCAGTCGCCGCACCTGCGCCAGCTGCAAGCAGCGATGCGTTGCTGCAGGCGTTCCTGCGCGGCGCCGGTATCGAGCACCTGCGCATCGACGCCGCCGACGCCGCCGCGCAAATGGAGGCCATCGGCCAAAGCTACCGCTTGATGGTGGAGGGCCTGATCGACGTGTTGCGTGCACGCAGCAGCCTGAAGGGCGAGTTCCGCATGCAGCAGACCACCATCGCCCCGGTGCAGAACAACCCGCTGAAGTTCGCCCCCAATGCCGACGAGGCGTTGCTGCTGTTGCTGCGTCACGGTAACCAGGCGTTCATGGCGCCGGACCAGGCCGTGCGCGAAAGCTTCGATGATGTGCGCGCCCACCAGCTGGCGGTGATGGCGGGCGTGCAGGCCGCAATCAAGCACCTGCTCGCGTGTTTCCAGCCGGCGCGCCTGGAGCAGCGCCTGGCACCTGCGGCGGGGCTGGCCAAGTTGTTCGGTGGCTCGCGCCAGGCCCATTGCTGGCAGCAGTTCACCGAGCTTTACGGGCAGATCTCCCGTGAAGCCGAAGACGATTTCCAGGAACTGTTCGGCCGCGAATTCAGCCGCGCCTACGAGGCCCATAGCAGCCGTTTGCAACGTAGTTGAGCGCACCCAGGAAGACCACGGTACGTCAAGAGGACAAGGATGAAAGCAATACGACTGGTCGCAGCCCTGAGCCTGGTGCTGCTGGCTGCCTGCAGCAAGGACATGCCGGTTGCCCCCGCTGCCGACAGTGCACCGGACAGCGCAGCCGTGACCCTGTATTTCAGTGCCGCCGAGGGGCTGAACCCGGGCCCTGGCGGCACGCCTGCGCCGGTACGGGTGCGCCTGTACGAGCTGAAGAACAGCGCCGCATTTGCCCGCGCCGACTACTTCGCCCTGGCCGAGCGCGCCCAGGCCACGCTCGGCGCCGACCTGATCGACCAGGACGAAGTGCTGTTGCAGCCCGGCGGCCAGTTGCGCCTGGAACGTCCGCTCGACCCTGCCACTCGCCACATCGGCCTGGTGGTCGGTTACCGCGAGATCGACCAGGCCCAGTGGCGCAGCGTGCTGCCGGTGCCGCCGCGGGACTATCAGATCAGCCTCGATGTGCGTGCCGTGCGCAGCGCCGTGGCCACCCCACAACCTGAACCTGCCCGCTAGGCAATCGGAGTCCCCATGTCCTGGAACAATCGCGTGGTGTGGTCGGAAGGCATGTTCATCACGACCCAGCATTTCCAACAGCATGATCGCTACCTCGAACACCTGGTCGACGCCCGCAACCGGCCGCTGAGCGTGGCCGCGTGGGGTTTCTCCGAGCTGCTGCTCGACCAGGGCCTGCTTGCCCAGGGCAAGGTGGCGATTCTCAGCGCTCGCGGCTTGCTGCCCGACGGCACGCCGTTCGACATCCCCCGCGACGACCTGCCACCTGCGCCGCTGGAAGTACCCGACGATCTGCGCGATGGCGTTGTCCACCTGGGGCTGCCACTCAAGCGGGCGGGGGCCCGCGACACCGTCGACGAGGGCGAAGCCGTCGCTGGCGCCCGCTATGTCAGCCGTGTCAGCGAGGTGCGCGACGACAACGCGCCGTTCGAAAACCGTGCCCCGCTGGCCCTCGGCAGCCGCGCCCTGCGCCTGCTGCGCAGCGAGGACGGCCTGAGCGACTACGCCGCCCTCGGCATGCTGCGCATCCGCGAAAAGCGCGCCGACCGCGCGCTGGTGATGGATGACAGCTACATCCCGCCGGTACTCGACGTGGCGGCCAGCCAGCAACTGTCCGGCTTTTGCGGCGAGCTGCTGGGCCTGCTGCACCAACGTGGCGAAGCGCTGGCGGGCAGGGTGGTCGCCTCGGCCAATGGCGGGGCGTCGGAGATTGCCGACTTCATGCTGCTGCAACTGGTCAACCGCGCCCAGCCGCTGGTCGAACACCTCAACCAGCTGAGCCCGCTGCACCCCGAGCGGCTGTACAGCGAACTGGTGGCCCTGGCTGGCGAGTTCGCCACCTTCACCCGCGATGGCCGCCGCCCGCACAGCTTCCCGGTCTATCAGCACGACGACCTGGCGGCGACCTTCGCGCCAGTGATGGCCGCCTTGCGCGAGGCCTTGTCGACGCTGATCGACAGCAAGGCGGTGGCCATTCCCATCGTCGAGAAGGCCTACGGCATCCACGTTGGCATGCTTGCCGACCGCAGCCTGCTCGACAGCGCCAGTTTCGTCCTGGTGGTGCGTGCCGATGTGCCCAGCGAGACGCTGCGTAGCCGCTTTGGCCAACAGAGCAAGATCGGCTCGGTGGAGCACATCCGCGACCTGGTCAACCTGCAACTGCCGGGCATCGGCCTGCTGCCGTTGCCGGTGGCGCCCCGGCAGATCCCGTTCCATGCCGGCTCCACCTACTTCGAGCTCGACCGGGGCAGCGAGCACTGGAAGCAGTTGCAACACTCCGGTGGCTTTGCCTTCTACGTCGCCGGCGAGTTCCCCGGCCTGAGCCTGGCCTTCTGGGCCATTCGAGGATAACCCGCGATGCACCCGGAAGATCCGCAGGCCAACGACCGTACCCAGTTCATGCCGCGCCCCGGTGGCCGTGCTGCCCCGCAACCCGCCGCGCCAGCGCCGCAGCCGCCGCCGTTGCAGGTACCGGCCGAGCCCCTGGCGCCTGGCCAGGGCGTGGGTGTCAACCCGCTCGAGCAGGCGGCCGGGCCGTTGCTGGCCTTGCTTACCCGCCTGCGCAACACCATCGCTCATTCGGCGCCGGCCAGCCTGCGGGCGCAGTTGCTGGCCTATCTGCGCCAGTTCGAGACCCGTGCCGAAGCCGCCGGTGTGGTGCGCAACGAGGTGCTGCTGGCGCGCTATGCGCTGTGCACCGCGCTGGACGAAGCAGTGCTCAGCACGCCGTGGGGCAGTGCCAGCGACTGGAGCCGCCAGAGCTTGCTGATCACGGTGCACAACGAGGCCTGGGGCGGTGAGAAGGTGTTCCAGCTGATGGAGCATTGCCTGCAGAGCCCGCGCGAACGCCTCAACCTGCTGGAGCTGTTGTACCTGTGCACCAGCCTCGGCTTCGAGGGCCGCTACCGGGTCATGAACGATGGCCGCGCCCAGCTCGAAGCGCTGCGCGAGCGTACCGCTGCGGCAATTCGCAGTGCCCGTGGCGAGCGTGAGCGCGAACTCTCGCCACACTGGCGTGGGGTGGCTGTCAGCCGTGACCGCCTGGCCCAGTTCGTGCCGCCATGGGTGGGCCTGGCGGTGGCCGCGGCATTGCTGTTGCTGCTGTTGTTCGGCCTGCGCCTGAAGCTGGCCGCCGATGCCGAGCCGGTGTTCCGGGGTATCCACGCGCTGGGCGAAATCCCGGTGCAAGCCATGGACCGCCCGGTGCTGCAGCCCAAGCCCGTGGAGCGCCCGCGCCTGGCCGGGTTCCTCGCCGATGACATCAAGGCCGGCCGGGTTTCCGTCGAAGACGCGGTCGACCGCTCGGTGGTGACCATTCGCGGTGACGAGCTGTTCGCCAGCGCCAGCGCCAGCATCAAGGGCGATTTCCAGCCGCTGATGCTGCGCATCGCCGAGGCAGTGGCCAAGGTCAAGGGCAATGTCCGGGTCACCGGGCACAGCGACAACCAGCGCATCGCGACGTTGCGCTTCCCGTCCAACTGGGCGTTGTCGCAAGCGCGCGCCGAAGAGGTCAAGGGCATCCTCGCCGCGCGCACCGGGCAACCCGAGCGCTTCAGCGCCCAAGGGCTGAGCGACACCGAACCACTGGCGTCGAACGACACCGCGCAGGGCCGGGCGAAGAATCGCCGGGTTGAAATTACCGTTCTGGCGGAGGGCGTCGAGTGAAGGCGTTTTTCAGTTTTGTCATTCGCTGGGTGATCCCGCTGCTGGGCCTGATCGCCCTGAGCCTGATCATCTGGTTCGTCGGGCCGTTGCTGGAAATGCTGGCGTCGCCCACGCCACGCTGGCTGCTGATCGTCCTGCTGTTCGCCCTGTGGGGCGGCTACCGCGCCTGGCGCATCGTGCAGGCGCGCCGGCAGGCGGCCAAGGTCATGCAGAGCCTGGCCGCAGAAACCGCCCCGGACCCTGCCAGCGTGGCCACCACCGAAGAGCTGGCGGCGCTGCGCCAGCGCATGGACGAGGCCCTGGCCCTGTTGAAGAAGGCCCGCCTGGGCGGTGACGAGCGTCGCAATCTTTACGAGCTGCCGTGGTACGTGATCATCGGCCCGCCCGGCTCTGGCAAGACCACCGCGCTGGTCAACTCCGGCCTGCACTTCCCGCTGGCCGCGCAACTGGGCGAGGGCGCCATCCGCGGTGTGGGCGGCACGCGCAACTGCGACTGGTGGTTCACCGACCAGGCGGTACTGCTCGACACTGCCGGCCGCTACACCACCCAGGACAGCCACGCCCAGGTCGACAAGGCGGCCTGGCTGGGCTTTCTCGACCTGCTCAAAACCCAGCGCTCGCGCCGCCCCATCGACGGTGCATTCATCGCCATCAGCCTGTCCGACCTGCTGCTGGGCAGCGACGCCGAGCGCGCCGCCCACGCCGTGGCGATCCGTGCGCGCATCCAGGAACTGTACAGCCAGCTGGGCGTGCGCTTCCCGGTGTACCTGATGCTGACCAAGCTCGACCTGGTGCCGGGCTTCATGGAGTTCTTCGACAACCTGGGCAAGGACGAACGCGCCCAGGTGTGGGGCATGACCTTCCCGCTGGATACCTTGGAGCAGGGCGCTGACGGCCCGTTGGCGCAGTTCGACAACGAGTTCGCATTGCTCGAACGGCGGCTCGGCGAGCGCCTGGTCGAGCGCCTGCAACAGGAGCGCGACCCGGCCCGGCGCGACCTGATCTACGGCTTCGTGCAACAGTTCGCCGCCCTGCGTGGCAACCTTAAAACCTTCCTCGACGGCATCTTCAAGCCCAATGCCTTCGAGGCACGGGCGTTGCTGCGTGGTGTGTACTTCACCAGCGGCACCCAGGAAGGCAGCCCCATCGACCGGCTGATCGGCAGCATGGCCCAGAGCATGGGCCTGGACCGGGCGCACCTGGCACGCCAGAGCGGTAGCGGGCGCAGCTATTTCATCGAGCGGTTGTTCACTGCCGTGGCCTTCGCCGAGCGCGGCCTGGTTGGCAGCAACCCCAAGGTGGAGCGGCGGCGCCGGTGGATCGCCCGTGGTGCGCTGGCCCTGAGCGTGGCCTTGGTGCTGCTGGTCGGGACCTTGTGGGCCCTCAGTTATCGGGCCAACCAGCAATACATCGCCGAAGTCGACAGCCGCCTTCAGCCACTGGGCAAAAGCGTGCAAGGCCTGAGCCCTGCGCAGCGCAACGTGGTCGACGTGCTGCCGCTGCTGAACGCCGTCCGCCACCTGGCCGACGACCCTCCTAATTGGGCCGAGGGCCTGGGCCTGTACCAGGGCGACATGCTCGAAAGCGAATCGCAGAGCCTGTACCGCAAGCTGCTGATCGCCATTTTCGCCCCGCGCCTGGTCACCCGCATCGAGGAACAGCTGTATGCCGGGGGGCCATCCGATTACCTCTACGAAGGGCTCAAGGCCTACCTGATGCTGGCCGATGCCGAGCACTACGACCCAGACTTCATCAAGGCCTGGATCACCCTCGACTGGGAGCGTCAGTTACCCCGCGACCTTGCGCCCGACCTGCGTCAAGCCCTGGGGCAGCACCTGGCGGCGCTGTTCGAGAAACGTCCGCCGAACGCACGCCTGGACCAGCGCCTGATCGACGACACCCGTCGCCAGCTGCAGCAGTTGCCGGTGGCCCAGCGTGTTTACGACCGGGTCAAGCGCCAGAAGCTGCCACGCGGGGTCGAAGACTTCCGCGTCAGCGACGCTGCCGGGCGTGATGCCGCTCTGGTGTTTCGCTTCAAGAGCGGCAAGCCGCTGAGCGAGCCACTGCCGGGGCTGTTCACCGTGCAGGGCTACCGCCAGGCATTTCTCGCCGCAAGCCTGGCGCAAAGCACCACGCTGGCCGAGGAACGCTGGGTACTGGGCCGCGCGCCGGGCGAAGCGGGCGATGCCAAACGCCTGGCCGACGATGTGCAGCAACTCTACTACCAGGATTACATCCGTCACTGGGATGCCCTGCTCGACGACCTGGACGTCGTGCCTGTCACCAGCGTTGGCCAAGCCGCCGACGTGCTGCGGGTGCTGTCCGGGCCGACCTCGCCGATGAAGCAGCTGCTGCAGGCGGTGGCCCGTGAAACCAACCTGGCGCAGCCGACCACGCTCGACAAGGTCCAGGACAGGGCCGAGCAGGCCGGTGTCGACCAGCTGCGCCAGCGCCTTGGCGGGCTGCTCGGCGACGCGCCGCTGCCCGTCGACAGCCCCGCAGCCCGCACGCAGGACCCGGTAACCGCGCACTTCGCCGAGCTGGCCACGCTGGTCGGCAGCGGTGAAGGCCAGCCCGCCGCCATCGACGGCTTGCTCACCGACCTCAATGCGCTCTACGTGCAGGTCAGCGCCATGGTCGGTGCAAGCGGCGACGCCTTGCTCGGCGAGGCCAAGAACCAGGCCCAGGCTGCGGCGCAACGGGTAGCCCTGGGCGCGGCGCGCCAGCCCAGGGTGGTGCAGAACCTGGTCAGTTCGGTACTCGGCTCGACCCATGGCATCGTCATGGGCGGGGTGCGCAACCAGCTCAATGCCGCCTGGGCCAGCGAAGTGCTGAATGTCTACCGCCAGTCGCTCAGCGGCCGCTACCCGCTGGTGGCCGGCAGTTCGCGCGACGCCACCCTGGAAGACTTCGGCCAGTTCTTCGGGGTCGGTGGGGTGATGGACAACTACTTCCGCAAGTACCTGCAGCCCTACGTCAATACTTCCAGCACGCCCTGGAGCTGGCAGCCGGGCGCTGCGCAAAAGCTCGGGATCAGCGGCAATGTGCTGTACACCTTCCAGCGCGCGGCGACCATCCGCGATGCGTTCTTCCGCAGCGGTAACGGCCTGCAGCCAAGCGTGCGTTTCGAGCTCAAGCCGGTGGCGATGGACGCGAGCATCACCCAGTTCCTGCTCGATCTCGACGGCCAGCAAGTCAGCTACGACCACGGCCCGAGCCGCCCGGTGGCGTTGCAGTGGCCCAACCCGAACAGCATCGGCGTGGTTCGCCTGTCGATCGCGCCGCCATCGGCCAGCGGCCGTTCAGGGCTGACCGTGGAGGGCCCATGGGCGTGGTTCCGCCTGCTCGACCAGGGCGACCTGGTGGCTGGCAGCTCGCCGGAGCGTTTCAACCTGCGTTTGCGCGTGGATGGCGCCAGCGTGTCGTACGAGCTGCGTGCCAGCAGCGCCTTCAACCCGTTCCGCAGCCGAGTGGTCAGCGGTTTCAGCCTGCCGGAGCATCTGTGAACGACGTGGGTTTCTACGGAAAACTGGCCTGCCGCGGCGACTTCGTCAGCCGTGGCTTGCCACAGACCTTCATCCAGCCCTGGGACCAGTGGCTGGCCGCCGGTATCCAGGCCAGCCAGCAGGCGCTTGGCGAGGCCTGGCTGCAGGCCTACCTGGTCAGCCCGTTGTGGCGCTTTGCCCTGGCGCCTGGGGTGTGTGGCCCGGACGCGGTGGTCGGCGTGCTGATGCCGAGCATCGACCGGGTGGGGCGGTATTTTCCGCTGAGCGTGGCGCAGGTGCTGGAGCCCGGGGTGGCGATCGCAGGCATCGTTGGTGGGGCCGATGAGTGGTTCGAAGGTGTCGAGGCGGCGTTGCTGGGCACGCTTGAAGCGGATGCGGCTTTCGAGCATTTCGAGGCAGCCTTGCAGCCTTTCGACCAACCCCGGCCGCTGCTGCAGGGGCCACGTGTAGCCGTGGGCGGGTTGCAGCGGCTGGACGGCAGCACGCCGCAGGGCAGGGCGCTGGCCCTGGCCGAATGTGCCTGCGAAGGCATGAGCCTGTGGTGGGGCCTGGGCAGCGAGCGGATCGCACCTGGCCTGCTGCGTAGCCAGGGCCTGCCGCGCAGCGAGCAGTTCGCCGCGTTCCTGCTGGGCAGCGAGGCGAGACCAGCATGAGCTGCGTGCACTACAGCGCGGCCAGCTACAGCCATGTAGGCATGGTCCGCAAGATCAACGAAGACGCCTGCCTGGAGCTGACCTGGGACGGCCTGTGGGCCGTTGCCGACGGCATGGGTGGGCATGCCGCCGGCGACTATGTGAGCAGCCTGGCCGTGGACAGCCTGCGCCAGTTGCCGCTCATCGATGGGTTGGAGGATTTCACCCAGGCCTTGCGCCACACCTTGGCCCAGGTCAACAGCGCCGTACGCGAGGAGACCTTGCGTCGGGGCGTGGCGATGATGGGCAGCACGGTGGTGATCCTGGCCGCCCGCGGCGACCGGGCGGTAGGCCTGTGGGCCGGTGACAGCCGCCTGTATCGGCTGCGCGATGGCCGCATCGAGCGCCTGTCGCATGACCACAGCTATGTCCAGGAACTGCAGGACAGCGGCCTGCTCAACGAGGCCGAAGCCCGCGTGCACCCGCGCGGCAACATCGTCACCCGCGCCATCGGCGTCGAGGACCAGCTCGAACTCCAGGCGGTGGATGTGCAGGTACAGCCGGGCGATACCTACCTGTTGTGCAGCGACGGCTTGAACAAGACCGCCGAAGACCACGAGATCGCCGACGTGCTCGGCCACGCCGACCCCTATCAGGTGGTCCGCAGCCTGGTACACCTGGGGCTGACCCGTGGCGCCCCTGACAACATCACCGCCGTGGTGGTGAAGGCGAAATGAAGAGCACCCCGAACATGCAGATTCCCGGATTCGACATCGACAGCGAGATTGGTCAGGGCGCCATGGCCAGCGTCTACCTGGCCACCCAGCGCTCGCTGCAGCGCAAGGTGGCGCTGAAGGTGATGGCCGCGAGCCTTGCCGCCGACCCTACCTTCTGCGAGCGCTTCCTGCGCGAAGGGCGCACCCTGGCGCGGCTGGCGCACCCGCACATCGCCACCATCCATGACATCGGCAACGTCGGCGAGCTGTACTACATGGCCATGGAGTACCTGCCCAGCGGCACCCTCAAGGAGCGCATCGCCGCCGGGCTTGCACCCGAGCAGGGCTTGCTGTACGTGCGGCAGATCGCCCAAGCGCTGGGTTATGCCCACGGCCAGGGGTTGGTGCACCGCGACGTGAAACCGGCCAACATCCTGTTCCGCGCCGACGGCACGGCGGTGCTCTCGGACTTTGGCATCGCCAAGTCGCTGGATGACCGCACCCAGTTCACCCAGGCTGGCTTCGCCGTCGGCACCCCGAGCTACATGAGCCCGGAGCAGGCGCGGGGCATGGACATCGACGGCCGCGCCGACCTGTATGCGCTTGGGGTGGTGCTGTACGAGATCCTTGTCGGCGAGCTGCCCTACCGTGGCACCGATGCGTTGTCGACCGCACTGGCCCACCTGACCGAGCCACTACCGGAGCTGCCCATCGAGCACGGGCGCTACCAGGACATCCTGCGCGGGCTGCTGGCCAAGGACCCCGATCAACGCTTCGCCGATGCCGACGCGTTGCTGGCCGCACTCGACCGCTTGCCTGCCGATGACCAGGACAGCACAGTGATCCGGCCGTTGCCGGTCGCGATGCCGGGCAAGGCAGACCTTGGCGGCCTGACGCCGGTGTCCATCGATATTCCGCAGGCCACGGCCGAGCCGGTCGCCTCACCCACGCCTGCAAAGGAGCCGTCCCGGCCCAGGCCCGCTGCGCCGCCGAAACCAGCCTCGGCCATGCCGGCCAAGGCCATGCTGGCCGTGGCCATAGCCGCGGCACTGGGCCTGGGCGCGACCTTGTTCTGGTTGCGCAGTGGCAGCGACCAACCGGATGTGCAGCCACCCGTGGCGCAAACCGCGAGCGAACCGCTGACGCCAACCGCTCCACCGCCAGCGGCCAGCGAAGACGGCCGGCCTTTGTTGATGCCGGGCAAGAAAACCCTGTTCCAACGCGTGCTGAGCAAGCCCGAAGCGCAACTGCGCGCACGGCCCGGTGACAGCGCGGGTGAACCGCTGCCGGCGTTCTCGGTGCTGTACGTGTACCAGCGCAAGGACATCGACGGCCAGCCCTGGCTGGAAGTTGGCGCCTCCAGCAGCGGCCAGCGCGACGGCTGGTTGCCTGCGGCACAAACCAGCGACTGGAAGCAAAGCCTGGTGCTGAAGTTTACCGAGCGTTCCGGCCGTTCACCGGTGATGTTCATGCGCCAGGCCGATGACCTGCAGCAGCTGCTCGACGACACCGGCAAGGCCCGCGCCGACCTGCTCAAGGCGCAGAACGAGCCCGACCAGGTGCCCCAGGTGCTGGCCCTGGAGCCCGCCGCCAGCGCGGTGCCGCAGAACCAGTTCTACCTGATGCCGATCTTCGACTACCGCGAAAGCTTCGGCGCCGACGGCCAGCCGGTGCAGTTGCTCAACGTCGCCTCCATCGACCCCGGCAGCAGCGTTCGCAGCCAGGCGGCCACGGCTGCCGGTGCGGCCGTGGCAACGGACAACCGCTTCCGTACCGGCATCGTCCTGGTGGTCGACACGTCGGTGTCGATGCAACCCTACATCGACCGCGTGCGCCAGGTGGTCAGCGAACTGCAGGCGCAACTGGCTGCACGGGGCGAGCTGGGCAATGTCAGCTTCGGCCTGGTGGGCTTTCGCAACAGCGTCAAGCGCACCCCGGGCCTGGACTACCTGAGCAAGACCCTGGTCAGCCTGGAGGAGGGCCGCGACCCGGCGCGCTTCCTCAAGGCTGCCGCGCAGGTCAAGGCCACCAGCGTCTCCAGCCATTCGTTCAACGAAGATGCCTTTGCCGGCGTGATGCAGGCCGTGGAGGGCATGGACTGGTCGGGCTATGGCGGGCGCATCGTCCTGCTGGTCAGCGATGCCGGTGCCCTGCGCAAGAACGACCGCTACAGCAGCACACAGATGAACGAGGCCGAGGTTCGCCAGGCTGCGTTGAGCAAGCAGATCAGGATCTACGCCCTGCACCTGCGCACCCCGGCCGGTGCGAAAAACCATGGCGCTGCCGAAAGCCAGTACCGCGTGCTTACCGCCGACAGCAACCCGCAGATCGGTGACCTTTACGTGGCTGTGCCGGGCGGTGATGTGGGCGCCTTTGGCGAGCGCGTACGCGAGATCGGCTCGACGTTCGCCGAACTGGTGCACCAGGTGCGTGAACAGCAGCCACAGCCGTTGCCCCAGTTGGGCTCGGGCGCGAGCCTGGCGGCGAAGTCCCAGGCGATCGGTTATGCCATGCACATGGACTTCCTCGGCCGTAACGGCGCCAGCCAGGCGCCGCAACTGGTCAGCGCCTGGGCCGCCGACCATGACCTGGCCAACCCGGCGTTGCCGAGCCTGCAGGTGTGCGTGATGCTGACCAAGCTGCAGCTCAATGACCTGCAGCAGTCGCTGAAGCTGATCGTCGATGCCGCGCGCAAGACCCGCAGTTCACCGGGTGATTTCTTCAACGAGATCGCCAGCGCGAGTGCCTACATGAGCCGCGATCCGGGTGCCCTGCGCAAGGGCGCAAACCTGGCCCAGGGCGGGGTACTGGGCGAATACCTCGAAGGCCTGCCGTACCGCAGCAAGTCCCTGAGCATGACCGAGGACCTGTGGCTGTCGCTGTCGGTGGCCGAACAGGAGGATTTCATCGACGAGCTGGACTCGAAGATCCGCCTGTACGAAACCTTCCACAACGACATGGCCAACTGGGTGCGCTTCGGCAAGGCCGAGCCGGGCGATGCCCTGTACCGTGTACCGCTGTCGACGCTGCCGTGATGATCAGCCTGCACGCGGTGCACAAGACGCGCGGCCAGGGGGCCCAGCGCTACAGCCTGCAGATCGACCGGCTGCAGCTGGCGGCAGGGGCACGGGTGGCCCTGGTCGGCCCCAGCGGCTGCGGCAAGAGTACCTTGCTCGACCTGCTGGCGCTGGTGCTGGCGCCGGATGCCGCCGAGGGCTTCGTCTTCGCCGGCACCGATGTGGCTGGCCTGTGGCGCCAGCGCCGCCTCGACCAGTTGGCGGCGCTGCGCAGTCGCCAGCTGGGCTATGTGCTGCAGGCCGGCGGATTGCTCGGTTTCCTCGATGTGCGCGGCAATATCAGCCTGCCACGGCAGCTGTTGGGGCTGGGCGAGGACGGCAGCGTCGAACGCCTGGCCGAGGCGCTGGATGTGCATGACCAGCTGGCCAAAAAACCTGCCGCGTTGTCGCTGGGGCAACGTCAGCGGGTCAGCTGCGCCCGGGCCCTGGCGCATGCGCCGGCATTGTTGCTGGCCGACGAGCCTACCGCAGCGCTGGACCCGGTGAACGCCGAGCGGGTCATGCAGTTGCTGCTGCGCGAGGCACAGGCGCGCCAGGTGACCTGCGTGCTCGCCACCCATGATGAAGCGCTGGCGCGCCGGGCCGGGTTGAGCGTGCTGCGCATGGCCTGCCGGCGCGATGCCGACGGCGGCGTCACCGCCACCTTGGCGCAGGCCGTCTGATGCGCCCGTGGCTGATCGCCGGCCTGGCCTGGCAGGACTACCGCAACGATGCGCGGCTGTCGGCGTGCAGCGTGTTGGCGCTGGTCGCGGTGATCGCGCCCTTGCTGGTGCTGTTCGGGCTCAAGTTCGGCCTGGTCGGCAGCCTGACCGAGCGGCTGCAACGCGACCCGAGCGTACGCGAGATCATTCCCTTGGGCGGTGGCCGTTTCCGCGCCGATTTCATCGATGCCCTGGGGCAGCGACCAGACGTCGCCTTCGCCATCGCGCGGACCCGGCAGATCGCCGCCACTGCAGAGCTGCTGCTGCCTGCCAAGGGGCGTGCGGTAACCGTCGAGATGCTGCCGACCGCTGCCGGTGACCCCTTGTTGCAACAGGTGCCGCCGCCGCAGGGCCTGCAGCAGGTGGTACTGAGCTTTACCGCTGCCGAGAAGCTCGGTGCCGCTGCCGGTGATGAGCTGCAGGCCAGCTTCAGCCGGCAGCAGGCCGGCCAGGTGCAGTGGCGCCAGACGCGCCTGCAGGTAGCTGCCGTGCTGCCGTTGGCGGCATTCGAGCGCGATGGCCTGTTTGCTTCCCTGGCCCTGCTCGAAGCGGTCGAGGACTACCGCGACGGGCGCGGCGTGCCGGCGCTGGGCTGGCCGGGGGAGGCCGCAGGCAATGATGCGCAGCGGATATACCCGGCGTTTCGCCTGTATGCCCGTGGGCTGGCTGATGTCGAGAAGCTGCGCGCCTACTTTGCCGAACGCAAGTGGCTGGTATCGACCCAGGCAGCGCAGATCGCCCAGGTGCAGGCCCTGAGCCGCAACCTTGACCTGGTGTTCTGGATCATCACCAGCCTGGCCGTGGCCGGTGCCGCGGCAGCCATCGCCGCTGGCGCGGTGGCGGCGGTACAGCGCAAGCAGCGTGAGCTGGCGGTGCTGCGCCTGCTGGGGTTCGGCACGGCCGCACTGCTGCTGTTCGTGGTGCTGCAGGCGCTGTACAGCGGCGTGCTGGCGGCCGCAGTTGCCGGCGGCCTGTATTTGCTGGCCGAGCAGGGCCTCAACCGGATCTTCACGCAGGTGCCAGGCGAATACGCCAGCCATCTGTTGCCCATGCATTACTTCGTTGCGTTGTCTGCGGTGCTGCTGGCCAGCACAGCCGCTGCTGCCCTGGGTGGCTGGCGGGTGGCGCGCATCGATGCCAGCCAAGGAATTCGTGATGTCTGAACTTCGCCTCGGGGCTACGGCCCTGCTTCTGACCACGCTGGGCCTGGCGGCCTGTTCGCCGGGTACCGACGAGCCGCCTGCCAAGTCGGCCAAGCCGGCCAACGCCGCTGCCGCCAGCGCCCCGGCACAGCCGGTCGACACCAGCAAGCTGGACAACCCCAAGCCCTTGCCGGGCGACGTCAGCCTGCCGCTGCCATGCGGCGGCGAACTGGTACTGCGCAGCGTCTACGTGCTGGCCCAGGGCAGCCTGGACGACCGCGAGGTCAACCTCGGCTACCCGTTCAGCGAGGGCGAGGCCGGCTACCAGCAGTCGTTCATTTCCGGTTATCGGCGTGACTTCATCAATGGCCAGTTCAGCCTCCAGGACCTTTCGCCCGCATGGCAGAAGGCTGTCGCCCCCAACCTGCCCGAACTCGACCAGGCTGGCCCGCTCAAGCCGATGATGTATTTCATCGGCAAGTACGAGGTCAGCGCCCGGCAGTATGCCCAGGTGATGGCTCAGGCCCAGTCGCTGGCCAGCGGCGAGGCGGCGCCGGCCTGCCAGCCCGATACCACGGCGGCCGGGCGCCTGCCCAAGGTCAAGCTGTCGCGCTTCGAGGCCGAGCGCTTTGCCGCGGTCTACAGTGCCTGGCTGCTCAAGCATCACCGTGACCTGCTGCCGGTCAGTGGCCGGGGCAGCAAGGCCGAGGACGGCGGGGTCGGTTTTGTGCGCCTGCCCACCGAAGTGGAGTGGGAGTTCGCTGCCCGTGGCGGCTCTGCAGTAAGCCGCCAGGAACTGGAAGGGCGGCTGTTCCCGCGTAAGGTCCAGGGCAGTGACAGCGACGGGCCGCTTGGCGACTGGGCGGTGTTCAACCAGGTGGCTGGCGGCACCGGGCAGGCCGCACGCCTGATGCCGATCGGTACCCGGCTGCCGAACCCGCTGGGGCTGTTCGATGTGATCGGCAATGCCGCCGAAATGGTTCAGGAGTCGTTCCAGCTGGTGCATGCCGGCCGCTTGCAAGGCGCCTATGGCGGCTTCGTGGTCAAGGGCGGCAACTACCTGGAAGGCGAGGGCACGCTGTTTACCGGCATGCGCCGCGAGTACCCGCTGTTCGGCGCTGACGGTACCGAGCAGCGCAACGAGACCACGGGCTTCCGGGTGGCCATCGGCGCCCTGTCGGCGCCCCGTTCGCGTTACCAGGAACTGTTCGAGCAGTGGCAAAAGGAAGGGCGCCTGGCCAGCCTGACCGACGATATTGATGCCGTGCAGGACCCGACCAAGCGCCTGGACAGCATCATCGCCGCCACCGCCGACCCGCGCCAGCAGGCCGAGCTGGGGCTGGTCAACGAAGAACTCAAGCGCAGCGTTTCGCTGATCGGTCGCCAGCGCGAAGAGGCTGCCGGCAACCTGATCCAGTCTGCCGCGCTGGTGGCCGAGACCATCAACAACTACAACATTCGCCTGACCAACCTGCGCAACACCCAGGCCGAGGCCAAGGCGCGTGGCGACCAGACCACCGTGAGCATGTACGCCGCAGCCATCGCCAACGGCCGCGCCGCCCTCGATGGCGCCGTGGCGATCTACATCGACAACCTGGCCAGTGGTACGCGCTACACCGATGCGGTGATCCAGGCGCAGTTCCAGCGGGTCAAGGAAGAACTCAACCGCAAACCGGTCCTGGGCAAGAGCCTGGTGAGCCGCGCGACCCTGTTCGTTCGCCATGTTGGGGAGTACCGCCAGAACCGGCGGGCCGACCCGGCAACGATCCTCAAGGAGCTCCTGGCATCGGCCGCCGCGCGGCCTTCGTAGTGGCTTCTGCCTGACGCAACCGCGGGGTGGCATGAAGCCCCCCGTTTTAACCACCCACGTGAGAAAGTGACATGTTCAAGACCATCTTCACGGCTACTCATGCCCGTTCCGCCCTGCTGCTCGCCGCCGGTTTCAGCACTGTCCTGCTGGCGGGCTGCTCCAGCTCTCCGGTGTCCAAGGTTGGTGCCACGACCAAGGTCGAGTACTACCCGAGCTGCTACGAGCCCGTGCAGCACCTGCGCTCCACCGACGGTGACATGACCCGCTCGGTTGCCACAGGCGCCGTCATTGGGGCCCTCGGCGGTGCCTTGACCGGCGCCCTGGTCGACGGTGACAACCGCGGCCGTAACGCTGCCATCGGTGCGGCGGGTGGTGCCCTGGTGGGCGGTGCGGCCGGTTACTACACCGAGCGCCAGAAGCAGATCAGTGACGACAAGCAGCGCATTGCCTCGTACGCCACCGATATCGACAAGAGCGCTGCCGACCTGGACCGCACCACGGCCTATGCCAAGGCTTCGCAGAGCTGCTACCAGCGTGAGTTCACCAGCCTGATCGACGGCCGCAAGGCCAACCGCATCAACGACACCGAAGGGCGCAAACGCCTGGCCGAGATCGTCTCGGGCCTGCAGGAGTCGAACAAGCTGCTGGCCACCGTCAATGGCCGTGTTGCGGAAAACCTCGACAACTACACCCAGGCCTACGAGCAGGACCTCAAGCAGGTTGGCGTGGCCCGTACCGATGTGGCAACCGTGGCTGAGCCGCCAAAGACCACCACTGGCAAGAAGAAAACGCAGGCCGTCAAGGTGAACAAGAACGTGCCGCAAGAGGCGGTCGCCACCGAGAAGACCCTGCAGAAGGCCACTACCAAGAAAGCCGAAGCCCAGCAGGTGGCCAATGCTGGCGTCGACCAGGTCAACAAGATGTGCCGCAGCCCCGACATGGGTGACTGGGCGCCGGTGCCTTGCCCGAACGTGTAACCCACGCTCCGTTGCGCTCGCGCTGGTGCACGTGCAGCCCCTGGCAGGTCGCCTGACCTGCACGGGGCGTGCGTGGGCCGGCGCAGCGGCTTTTCGAATCAAGGAGAGTTGTCGTGACTGATCTGATGTCCGGCGCCCTGGGCGGCTACCGGCAGCAAATGGCGCGTCAGCGGCTGCTGCTGACCGTCGACCAGCAGAAGCTGTTCAGGGCCATCGATGCCGACCCGGGTATCGTGGGTGCTGGTGTTGTCTATATCGATGCCGAGTACAACGTGATCGTCCTGCGCGAATTCAAGCCTATCTGCAGCATTGCGCCCAAGCGTGTGATTCTGCAGGAGGCAGCACCTTACAAGTCACCTGAACAGTTCATGACCCAGCTGCAAACCGGCGCGCGTGAGCGCAAGGTGATGGCAGAGGCCGTGAACGCCAGTTTGGGTTGCCTCTCGGCCTATCTTGGTTGGGTCGTCATGTTCAGTGGCACCATTGCCGTACCGTTCACTGGCGGCGCCAGCATGGTGTTGACGGCGGTCGGTTATGCCGCCGCGGCTGCGGGTACCGGGCAGTGCATGATGGGCGGGTACCGAGTGTTCAACGAAGTGTTCGACCCAGGGCAGAACGACTGGCTCGACAGTAACGACACGGTCCAGACCGTGATGAGCATACTGGACGGCGTCGCGCTGGCAGGTGTGGGCGCATCGAGCCTGAACACCGTGCGGTTCCTGCAGGCTCGCAAAGCGGCTACCGGCAAGGGCTGGAGGGAGCTGTTCCATAGCCTGTCGCGGCAGCAACGCAAGGCGCTGGCCGAGGAGCTTCTGCTCATCAAGCATCCGTCGCTCACTGCCAAGCAGCTCAAGCTGAAGCAAGCGGCGGGTACTGCGATCAAACGTTTTACCCCTACCGAAATTCAGCATGCCACGCGTACCTTGATCAAAGACTCGATAGGCGGCTTGTCGGGCTTTGGCAGCAGTAGCTTCGTGCAATCGGTTGCCGTTGGGCTTTACGAGGAGATTACCGAGTGACCCGTGACCAGGAGCTGCAAGCGTTTCTTTCCCGTTATTTCGGCGTGTTCATTGCCGAGTTTTTCTTTTCCTGCATGGCGCTGGGCGGCACCGTCTCGCTGGTGTTCTCCACCTATATGCGCAGCTCAGACCCTGAACTCTCGGTGATGGTGCTGGCGGCAGCCGGTGTAGTGAGCGCCGCCTCGCATATCGCCATGGTGCGTGGCTTTGCCTGGGGCGTGCGCGGTGTGATCGGCATCCTCGTGGTTGCCTTGCTCGCCGCATTGCCCAGCTACGGTTATCGCCCGCACATGGGGGCGTACATTTCCGTCCTGGTGTTCGGTTTGCTGGCTCTGCTGATCATCAACAGCCAGCGTTACCGCGAGATGCGCGTGCGCCTGGTGGAGTATCGGGAGATCCGTAAATTCAACCGTCGCGCGGCTAAAACCTCTAAATGACACCTTTCTCTGATGTAACGAGGGGATCGGGATGAATCTGCGCCGAAAGCGTACCTGGCTCGGTGGTTTGCTATTGCCCTTGCTCGTTGCTTGCAATGGCCATAAGGTCGAGCGTGTCGTGGTCTATGAGAATAACGTCCATCACTGGCGCATCGAGCACGTGGTGGAGCAGAACTGGCCGGTGGGGCCTCGCCAGTATTATCAGGTGTTTCTCAAGGACCGCCTGCTGATCCTGCCTGCCAATGTGTTCAACGACGAGCGCGACATTAGTGAGTTCGTTGCTGCGGGCGGTTTCGACATCAGCAACTGGCGCAACGACACGATCATCGTGGCGTTCGAGAACGTGCAAAAGCGCGAAGGTGGCAACGAGCATTTTGTCCGCTCGCTGATGATCACCCCGGAGTACAAGGAAGGGGAGGTGATACTGAGCGACATGGCGAGCCATATGCAGATCGTGGTGCAGCGAGTGGAGCCGGGTGGGGAGGGGAAGTAGCAGGGCAGTGGTGTTGTAGGCAAGCAAATGAACTAGCTGTGGATGTCACCGGCATTTGTGGGAGCGGGCAAGCCCGCGAAGCGCGCCTTGGTGGATGGCACCGGCTGCGCCGGTGTTCGCGGCTAAAGCCGCTCCCACAGGTACAGCGTTAACCTGAAGCCAGCGCAGTACCTGTGGGAGCGGGTTCACCCGCGAAGCAGGCGACGCGGTGCATGGCACCGGCTGCGCCGGTGTTCGCGGCCACGGCCGCTCCCACAGGTTCACCATGAACTTGAAGCCAGCGCAGTACCTGTGGGAGCGGGCAAG
>NZ_JAWJYQ010000054.1:0-31568 GCF_032971465.1 Pseudomonas sp. LSJ-87
CCACCCCTTCAAGTCTAACCATACAAGCGGGCAAGCCCGCGAAGAGGCCGGTACAGGCGACACAAAACTCTGCGCCCGCGTGACTTTCCCCGCCCCCTGCAAAGTCCCACTTCCTGGTACCCCCACAATCACAACACCAGGCCGGACCACCCATGCACCCTGAACGCACCGCCTTGCACAACGAGCTGCACGCCCGCCCGTCGCTGTATTTCGACGGCCCGGCGCATGTCTTCCACCTGGCCTTGCTCGGCGGCGATGCTGCCTGTGCGGCACTGCTGCAACGCTGCTGCCCGGATGCCCTGGACACCGCAGCCGCCCAAGGCATCACCCGCCTGGATGGCCATCCGTTCAAGTGGGAACGGCACACCGAGTTCTTCACCCTGACCCTGGTGGTGCCCTGCACTGCCGCCGACGCCGAGTGGCAAACGCTGCCGCCGGTGCTGGCCGAAGCTATCGCTCCGCAAGCGGCGCAAGTGATCAACGCGGTGCAGGTGCTGGTCCGTGACGAACACGAACTGGACCTGCCCCACTACGGTTTCAAGGACCCGTGCGGCTCCTGCGTCGGCGGTGGCGATGCGGTGGTGTGGAGCGATTTTCGCCTGACCGAAGACGGCACCAACCGCTTCCTGTTCATCAACCGTCGCCTCAATGCCTACCGCCAGGGCCGCATGATCCGCCGTCTGCTGGAGATCGAGACCTACCGCATGATGGCCTCGCTGACCCTGACCACGGCCAAGGACCTGAGCCAGGACCTGGATGCCTTCGACAAGACCCTGGTCAGCCTCTCGGAGCGCAGTGCCGGGGTCGATGGCCATGATTCCAAAGGGTTGCTGGAGGCCATTGCCCACCTGTCACGCCAGGTGGTCAGCCGCACGGTGAAAACCCGCCACCGCTTCGGCGCCACACAAGCCTATGCGCAACTGGTGTTCGAGCGCCTGGGCGAGCTGCGGGAAAGCCATGTGGGCGACTGCCAGCGCCTGGGGGTGTTCATCGAACGCCGGTTCAAGCCGACCGTGCGCTACTGCGCGGCCACCGAGCAGCGCCTGGAGCAGCTGGCAAAGAACGTGGCCAACCTGGGCGACCTGTTGCAGGCGCGGGTACAGGTGGAAATGGAAGAGCAGAACGCCGAGATCCTGCGCAGCCTCAATGCCCGGGCTGATGCCCAGGTGAAGATCCAGCGGGCGGTGGAGGGGCTTTCGATCATTGCCATCACCTACTACCTGCTGAACCTGTTCAAGCTGCTGTATGGCGGGCTGAATGTGCTGGGGTTGGGGCTGACGGCGCGGGATGGGCTGTTGGCCATGGCGCCGCCGGTGCTGTTGGTGTTGCTGGTGATTTTGCTGAGGATCAGGCAGGCCAAGCAGCATTGAGGTTTGGGGCTGCCTTGCAGCCCAATCGCCGGCAAGCCAGCTCCCACAAGGACCGCGTCGACTTCTAGCCATACGCAGTACCTGTGGGAGCCGGCTTGCCGGCGATTGGCTTCACACCGACTCGTCAGCCGAGCGAGCGCCCTCCTGCACCAACACCATGCTCTGCGGCGACGACAGGGCAATACCTTCATCACGCATGCGCCCAAGAATGGTGAACAGCAGGTCACTGCGCGTACCGGACACCTGCCGCGGCCCCGCCACGTAACCACTCACACCTATCACCATGCCACTGCTGGTCAGGTCCTTGAAGGTGACCGAGGTGGCCGGCGCATCCAGAATCGCCTCGTGCTCCTGGTAAGCCGCCAGCAGCAGCTCACGTACGCGGTTGGCATCGGTCTCCAGCGGCATGGTCAGGGTAATGCCGACCACGCCAAGGGCATTGCCCATGGTCACGTTGCGCACGTTCTGCGAGATGAACTGCGAGTTGGGCACGATAACCGTCGAGCGGTCGGACATCTGGATCTCGGTGGCGCGCACGTTGATACGGCGAATGTCGCCCTCGACGCCCGCCAGGCTGACCCAGTCGCCCACCTTGACCGGGCGCTCGGTCAGCAGGATCAGGCCGGAGATGAAGTTCTGCACGATCTGCTGCAAGCCGAAACCGATACCCACCGACAGGGCACTGACCACCCAAGTCAGGCTGGTGAGGTTGATGCGCAGGGTCGACATCACCAGCATGGCCAGGAAGATGAAGCCCAGGTAACCCACCAGGGTCACCAGCGAGGCACGCATGCCGGCGTCCATGTCGGTTTCCGGCAGCAGGCGATCGCTCAGCCAGCGCTTGACCACGCGGATGGCGAACAGGCCGCCGAGGAACATCACCACTGCCAACAGGATGTCCTGGGGGACAATGTTCATGTTGCCCAGCAGCTTGCCGCCGGTCTCGTCCCAATCACCCAGGCTCAGCAGCAGCTCGCTGGGGCTGGTGCCCGATGGCATCAGTGCCAGCAACAACGCCAGGAACAGCACCACGGTGCGGCCGATGCCGGCCAGGATAGTGCTGGCCTGGGCCTGGTGACGTGGCGCCAGGCCAAGGGTCGAGGCCAACGCCAGGCCGCCGGGTTGGCGGGGCGACAGCAGGGTTTCGCAGAGGTCGCCAAAGAACGTGGTCAGCAGGTAGGCACAGGTGATCACCAGGCTGACCCACAGCAGCTTGGCGGTGAGGAAGTAGGCGAGTGTCAGGTAACCGGCGAGCAGGGCCAGCAGGATCAGCGTCAGCCAGATCACCATCACGAACGGGATCAGCCCGGCCAGGCCCGTTGGGCGCTCCAGGTCATGCTTGCGCAGGGTGCGGCGGTAACGCAGCAGCGCACCGGCGAAGGTGACCGCCACTACCAGCGCGGTCAGGCCGTTGACCGCCACGGTCAGCGCCAGGCTGGCACCGATCACGCTGTTGATGCGTTCCATGGTCATCATGACCATCAGCGCCAACGCCAGCACCTTGGGGAACCAGCCCAGGGCGCTGGCCACTTCGTCGTGAATCGGCGGCAGGCGCCAGGACGGGCGTTGCAGCATCAGCATGGCGCGGCCCAGGCCGGTGATGAAGGCGCTGAACACCACCAGGGCAAGTACATGGTTGGCCAGGCTGGCAATATCGGCGCCCAGCTCGGCGCTACTCTCCAGCCCCCATCGCAGCAGCGAGACCGAACCGGCGATGGTACCCAGGGTTGCCAGGCTCACGCCCAGCGCCAACGCACTGCGGCGCAGGCGGCCTTCGGGTAGCCAGCTGACCATGGCGTCGGCCAGCAGGCGCTCGAGCACGCGGCGCACCAAGGTCCAGACCAGGATTGCCGCCACCAGGCTGGTAATGAACAGCCAGCGATTTTCGGCGCTGAAGGCACTACCGATGGCATCGGCCGTCTCGCCACGCAGGTCACGCAGGCGTGCCACGTCGTCCTGGGTGGGGCGAATGATGCTCTGCCAGAACGCCGGGCTCAGCGGTGAGGCCGCGCGGCTGGTGATCTGCGAGTTGAACTGGCTGCGGCGCAGGTTGACGATTTGCGTGGACAGGTCGCGGGCCGACTGGGTCAGCTTGGTCGCCTGGTCCCGTTGGGCTACCAAGGCCTTCTTCTCGGCCTCCAGCTCCTTGCGCTGCTGGGTCAGGGTGGCGGCCTCGTCCGGCTGGACCGGCCCGATGACCTTGAGCTTGTCGTCGACTTTCTCCACATCCGTGGTGCGCAGGGCACTTAACGCATCGGCCTGGCGCTGGACCTGCATGGCGCCCAGGCGCAGTTGCGACAGCAGATCGTCGTTGGCCTCGCTGGTGACACCCTGGCGGATCTGGTCCAGTCGATCGCTCAACTGCTCGATGCTGGCGTTTTCATCCAGCACGTTCGCTTCGGCAACCGCCAGATTGGACAACGGCGTGGCCGGGGCCGACCAGGCCGGGCTGGCAATGGCCAGCATCAGGGCCATGAAAACCATCAGGCCTGGGCAAAAACGGGCAAGGCTGACACGCCTCATCGAATATTCCTCTTTACAATTCGATTTGGCGGGGGATTCTACGCGGCTTCACACGATCAGGAGAGTGCCGTTTCTCGTTTGAGCAGTTGCTGTTTGCGCTCGACACCCCAGCGGTAGCCGCTGATGTCGCCGTCGCGGCGCACCACCCGATGACAAGGGATGGCCACAGCGATGTGGTTGGCCGCGCAGGCCATGGCCACCGCACGCACCGCCTTGGGCGCGCCGATGCGCTCGGCGATGTCGGTGTAGCTGACCCGGCTGCCGGCCGGCACCTCGCGCAGGGCCTGCCACACCCGCTCCTGGAACGCAGTGCCTTGCACATCCAGGGGCAAAGCCAGGCCCAGCGCCGGGGCTTCGACGAAGCCCACTACCTCGGCGACCAACCGTTCGTAGGCACTGTCGCCGCCGACCAGGTGGGCCTTGGGGAACTGGTCCTGCAGGTCGCGCAGCAGGGCCTCGGGGTCGTCGCCCAGCAGGATCGCGCAAATGCCCTTCTCGCTCTGGGCCACCAGGATCGCGCCCAGAGAGCACTGGCCGAGGGCGAAGTGGATGGTTGCCCCGGCGCCGCCGGCGCGATATTGCCGCGGGCGCATGCCCAGGCGTTGGTCGGCGCTTTCGTAGAAACGGCTGTTGGAGTTGTAGCCGGCGTCATAGATGGCATCGGTGACAGAGCGCTGGCCATCTTCCAGGTGCGCGCGCAGGCGCCGGGCACGGAAAGCGGTGGCGTAGGCCTTGGGGGTGAGGCCGGTTTCGGCCTTGAACAGGCGATGCAGGTGGAAAGGGCTGACGGCCAGTTGGGCGCTGAGTTGATCGAGGCTGGGCGCAGGGTCGCTGGCTTCGATCAGCCGGCAGGCGCGGGTGACCAGCTGGCTGTGGCGGGCGGCGCTGGTGGTGGTGGCGGTGCAACGTTTGCAGGCGCGGTAGCCGGCGGCTTCGGCGGCGGCTGGGGTGTCGTAGAACTCGACGTTGGTTCGCTTGGCGAGGCGCGATTTGCAACCGGGGTGGCAGTAGATGCCAGTGGTGCGCACGGCGTAGACGAAGTGGCCGGTGGCGGCGGTTTCGCGGGATTCTACGGCTTGCCAGCGTTGGTCGGGGGTGGTGTAGGGGTTCATTGGTAAATGTCCAGATAGGTTGTTGCCTGTGCCGGCCTCTTCGCGGGTAAACCCGCTCCCACAGGCACTTCCACAGCTTTGTAAGTCTATGCAGTACCTGTGGGAGCGGGTTTACCCGCGAAGAGGCCGGCACAGGCGGTGCAAGACCTCAGGCCCGCCACAGGTACCAGGCCGCCACGGTACGGTATGGCCGCCAGCCGCCACCCAGCGAACGCATTTGCGCCGGCGTCGGCGCCTTGTCCAGCCCCTTCAGCCGCCGATACCCCTCGCGCACGCCAAAATCGTCGACCGGCAGAACGTCCGAACGCGCCAGGCTGTAGATCAGCAACATCTCCACCGTCCACCGCCCTACCCCGCGCAATGCCACCAGCCGTTCGATCAACGCGTCGTCAGCCATGGCCAGTGCCTCGTCCCGGCTCGGCACCAGGCCATCCAGCCGGCCCTGGGCAATAACCTGGATCGTCGCCATCTTGCTCGCGGAAAAACCACAGGCGCGCATGGTTTCTGGTGTAACCGCCAACAACTGCTCCGGCCCCGGGAACGCAGCCTCCGGGAACAACGCCAGCAAGCGCCCAAGAATTGCCTCGGCAGCACGGGCATGCAGTTGCTGGTAGGCAATCGCCCGTACCAGCACTTCGTAAGGCTCACGCCCCGGCGTAGCCTGGTGCAGGCAAGGCCCGGTCGCCGCGATATGCCGCGACCAGTCCGGGTCGAGCGCCGCCAGGTATTCGGTGGCCTCGCGGTACGCGTCAGGCGAAAGGTCGGCCCGGATCATGGCACCTCCATCAAGTCGATTGCAGGTCCAGCTTAGTGCAGCCGTTCATCGGGCAAACGCCGGTTCTTGCGCGGCTAATTCCTGGCGTGCCATTGCTCCGCGCCATCGTCCCCGCATAGAATTGAGAACTATTCACAATCGCATATATCCACAGGACCGGGCCTTCGCCAAGATGCAGATCAACGACACGCTCAAGCCGACCGAGGTCGCTCTGCTATACCAGGCCCACCACCGTTGGCTCAGCGGCTGGCTGCGCAGCCGGGTCGGTTGCAGCGAGCACGCCGCCGACCTGGCCCAGGATACCTTCGTGCGGCTGTTGCGGGCCCGCCAGCTTTCGCCGCTGAAGGAGCCACGCGCCTACCTCAGCAGCATCGCCCGTGGCCTGATGATCGACCAGTTCCGCCGCCGCGCGCTGGAACGGGCCTACCAGGAAAGCCTGGCTCACCTCCCCGAAGCCGAAGTGCCCAGCGAAGAAGATCGACTGGTCATCCTGGATACCCTGGCGCGCCTCGACCGTGCCCTGCACCACCTGAAACCGCGTGCCCGCCAGGCTTTCCTGCTGGCTCAGCTCGATGGTTTGAGCATCGTGCAGATCGCCCTGCGCCTGGGTGTGTCGCGGGCCACCATCGAGCGGGACCTGGCCAAGGCCCTGGGCGTCTGCTACCGGTTGCGCTATGCCGACGCCTGACAGCGCGCCCGCGCAAGCGCAGGTCGACCAGGCCATCGACTGGCTGGTGAAGTTGCGCTTCGACAGCCCCTGCCCGCGTACCGAGCAGCAGTTCCAGCACTGGCTGGCCAGCCATCCGCACAACCCCTTGGCCTGGCAGCGGGTCAGCCACCTCAGTGACGAACTGGCCGGGCTGCCCAAGGGCTTGAGCCGCCGCACTCTGGATGGCAGCCAGCGCCAGCGCATCAGCCGCCGCGACCACCTCAAGCTGCTGGCCGTGCTGGCCGTGGGCGGCAGCCTGGGCTGGGCCGCGCGCGAACCGTTGGGCATACCCCAGCTGCTGGCCGACAGCAGCACTGCCACCGGCGAACGCCGCCAGCTGCAAGGCAGCGATGGCAGCCGCATCCAGCTAAATACCGCCAGCGCCATCGACCTGCGTTACAGCGCCGAGCAGCGCCGGCTGCAACTGGTGCGTGGCGAGGTGAGCCTGGACAGCAACCCCAACGATAACCGCCAGTTCCGCATCGACACCCGCATTGGCCAACTGGCCACCCTCGACGGCCAACTGCTGCTGCGCGAGAACGACCAGGGCCTGTTGCTGGCGGTACGCCGGGGCGAGGTCACGCTGTTCCCCACCTCGGCCTCGCCACGTCGGGTGCTGCCAGGCGAAACCTTGCAGGTGTGGGCCAGCGGTAGCTTCCAGGCGGTGACGCTGCACGGCGACCCCTGGGGCTGGACCGACGGCGTGCTCAGCGTGCAACAGATGCCGCTGGGCGAGTTCATCGCCGAGCTGGCGCGTTACCGCCCGGGCCTGCTGCGCTGTGCCCCCGAAGTGGCAGACCTGAAGGTGTCCGGTACCTACCAGTTGGCCGACACCGGGCAGATCCTGCAGCTACTCACCCGCAGCCTGCCGGTGCGGGTCGACTACCGCACGCGTTTTTGGGTAAGCATCGGTGCGGCCTGAAAAATTTCCAAAAATAAATGAGGTGGAATCTCATTCTCGCCCGGCCTGAAGGAACAAAACCCGAAAAGTGGTCTTCACAACCTTCAGGAGCGCTTCATGATTGCCCCGTGTTCCCCTCGCAACGACAGGCTGCGCCGTGCCGTGCGCGCGGCCGTGTTCGGCCTTGGCCTGGCAGCTGGCGGTGCCTTCCCGGCCATGGCCCAGGCTGCAGCGGCCAGCCAGAGCCAGCAGACCGACTGGAACATCCCGGCCGGCCCGCTGGCCCCGGCATTGGACAAGTTGGCCCGCCAGGGCGGCCTGAGCCTGTCGTTCGACGCGAACAGCCTGCAGGGCAAGACCACCCGCGGCGTGCAGGGCCGGCATGACAGTGCAGGGGCACTATCGATCCTGTTGAAGGGCAGCAACGTGCAGGTCCAGCAGGAAAGCGCAACCAGCTTCCTGCTGATCCCGGCGCTGGATGTGGGAAACGCCCTTGAGCTGGGCGCGACCAGCATTTCCAGCGACCGCCTGGGCGAAACCACCGAGCACACCGGCTCCTACACTACCGGCGAAGTGACCATCGGCAAGATGCCGCAAACCCTGCGCCATACCCCGCAATCGGTCAGCGTGATAACCCGCCAGCGCATCGATGACCAGAACATCACCAACCTGACCAACCTGCTGGAGCAGACACCCGGCGTGGTGGTCAACTACACCGACAGCGAGCGAGTGCAGTACTACTCGCGTGGCTTTGCCATCGATGCCATCCAGTATGACGGCGCCACCGTGGTGCAGAGCAGCGGTGGCGGTTCGTTCATCCAGACCGACTCGGCGTTCATCGACCGCGCCGAAGTGCTGCGCGGCGCCACCGGCATGCTGCGTGGCGCCGGCAACCCGTCGGGCACGGTGAACCTGGTGCGCAAGCGCCCGACCCATGACTTCCAGGCTACGGGCAGCGTGACCCTGGGCTCGTGGAATGCCCAGCGCTATGTGGCCGATATCTCCGGCCCGCTGACCGAAACCGGCAACGTACGCGGGCGGGTAATCGCCGTGCATGACGACCGCGACCTGTTCCAGGACTCGCGCATGGAGCGCAAGGAAGCGTTCGGCGGCTCGCTGGCCTTCGACCTGGACGACAGCACCACGCTGACCACCGGTGTCGAGTGGACCAAGCTCGACGCCGCTGGCGCCTGGGGCAACCTGCCCGCCGACGCCAGCGGCGCCCCCCTGCCCTTCGGCCGCAGCACCTACCTGGGCGCCGACTGGAACCGCTGGGACCGCAGCAACCTGAACACTTTTGCCGAACTGGAACACCGCTTCGACAACGACTGGACGCTGAAGCTGATGGCCCTGCGTACCCACTTCGAGCTGGACGACCATGGTTTCAAGCAAACCTACATGGAGCGCGCACCGGCCAACCTGAACCCCACCGGCAACCCGTACCTGATGCGATACCAGGTTACCGAAGGCGACGGCGGCGAGAGCCTGCAGAACAACCTGAGCGCCACCCTCAACGGCCCGTTCGACTTGTTTGGTCGCACCCACGAGCTGATGGTCGGCGTCGAACGGATTCGCAACGATTCCTACGCGTCGGCCACTAACCGGGTGATTTCCGGGCTGTACGACATCCGCTACTGGGACCCGAAAACCAGCCTGCCCGAGCCGGACATCGACATCACCGCACACCCGGTGCGCACCCGTACCACCCAGCAAGCCGCGCACGCCACCTGGCGCATTTCGCTGGCCGAACCGCTGACCGCGATCATCGGCGCGCGGGCCAACTGGTATGACTACGAGCAGGAAAACAACACCGGAGCCAACGGCAAGTTCAGCGTCGACGAGAAGATCGTGCCGTACGCGGCGCTGATCTACGACCTGAATGACAACTTCAGCGTGTACGCCAGCTACACCGAGATATTCAGCCCGCAGACAGTGGTGGACAAGAACAACTCGGTGCTCGACCCGATCATCGGCGAAGCCTACGAAACGGGCATCAAGGGCGAGTTCTACGATGGCCGGTTGAACACCAGCCTGGCGTTTTTCCGTATCAACCAGGTGGGTACGCCGGTGGATGACATGTCCACGGAGATCGGCTGCAACGGCACCACCGGCCGCTGCAAGATCGCCTCGGGCAAGAGCCGCAGCGAGGGCATCGACCTGGAGATTTCCGGCGAAGTGCTGCCGGGCTGGCAGGTCACCGGTGGCTACACCTACAACACCACCGAGTACCTGAAGAACTCGGCAGCCACCAATGGCAACGCGATCCGCACCACCGACCCGGAGCACATGCTGCGGCTGTTCACCAGCTACCGCCTGCCGGGCACGCTGGATGCCTGGACCATTGGCGGCGGCGTGCAGGCGCAGAGCGATATCTATTCCGAAAGCGGCACGGCCAAGGCGACCCAGGCGGGGTATGCGGTGTACAACGGCATGCTCGGTTATCGCATCAACGACAACTATTCAGTGCAACTGAACGCCAACAACATCTTCGACAAGAAGTACTACCGGCAGATCGGTACCACGGCGACGGGGTACTACTGGGGGGAGCCGCGCAATGTGTCGGTGACCTTGCGCGGGAGTTTCTGACGGGGCAACACGGTCGCCTTGTGGGAGCGGCCTTGTGTCGCGAAAGGGCCGCGAAGCGGCCCCAGGGTTTCAACTGCGCCGGCCAGATTGCTGGGGCCGCTTTGCGGCCCTTTCGCGACACAAGGCCGCTCCCACAGGTATTGCGCAGCCCTGGAGGACGTCAGTCCGCCACCGTCCGCAACCGCCCCGCGCGCCGGTACGACTGCCGGGCAAAGCACACGAACAACCCGGCCATCAGCGCCAGCGCGATGGGCAGACCATGCGGCGCCACATCCATCGCCGCACCGCTGACCAGCGGCCCGACCAGGCTACCCACACCCCACAGCAAGCCCACGCTGGCATTGGCGGTAACCAGGTCCTGCCCCTTGAAGCGCTGCCCGATCAGCACCAGCGCCAGGGTATAGATGCCCCCTGCCACGGCGCCCAGCAGCACCAGCAGCGGCCACAGCAGCCAGGTCAGGTTCAGCAGCCAGGGCAGGCCGATACCGATCGCCATCGCCAGCAGCCCGCATACCAGATGCAGCCCGGTGCGCTCCACCCGGTCGGCCAACCAGCCAAGCGGCAACTGGAACACCATGTCACCGGCAAACACCACGGTCACCATCAGCGCCGCCACGCCCACGGCAAAGCCATGGCTGGTGGCATACACCGGCAGCAGCGACAGCACCACGGCATCGAAGAACGAGAAGAACAGCACCGCCACGCACAACGCCGGCGCCACACGGAAGAAACCGGCCAGGCCGAAGCTCTTTTCACCCTCTTCATGTTCCACATGGTCGTTGGGCACGGTCAGCACGATGCACAGCAGCGCCAGGCCATAGCAGGCGGTGACCACACCGGTGATCCACGGGCTGTCGGCGCCCAGCACCGCCAGCATGGCCGGGCCGAGCACCTGGAAGCCGGTGAAGCTGGTGGCGTACAGGGCCATGATCTTGCCGCGGTTGTGCTCCGGGCACAGTTCGTTGACCCACGACTCGCCGAGGATGATGGCGATACCCATGCCCAGCCCCAGGCCCAGGCGCAAAAGCGCCAGCAGCCACAGCGAGCCGAACGCCGACTCGAGCAAGCCAATGCTGAGCGTGCACAGGCTGAAGCACAGCAGGTAGATGGTGCGCCGGGTGAGGTGGCGACAGCAGGCATCGACCAGGAACGCCGAGAGCATCATGCCCGCAGCGGGGATGGCCGAGATGATGCCGATTTCCAGGGTGCTCGCACCGGCTTCGTGCAGGCGCAACGACACCAGCGGCAGGCTGGCCCCCAAACTGAAACCCACGACCGAAACGGCGAACAACAGGCCCGCCAGCAAACGCATGTTCATGTACCACTCCTTGCAAACCGAAAAGACGTGCAGACACAGGCGCGCACGCCAGGGCGGCGAGCGACGCGAAAGCGCAGATCAGTTCAGGCGAGGTGTGGCGAGAAGGTGAAGGCAAACAGCACGCTGCGGCGACGCTTGAGCACCGTATCGCTCGGCCACGCGCGACGCAGGGCCTGGAAGGCAGGCTGGCGGGCGTTTGGCAGGGACTGGGTACGGCACATTGCTTTGACTACTACGCAGGTGGTTGGGGAAAGGCGGACTCTAGGCCAAGGGTGTCAGGCCGTCAATCGTCGGGGGCCGCTGCGCGCCCCATCGCCGGCAAGCCAGCTCCCACAGGGATTGCACCAGCCTGAGCCCAATGAGGTCAAGGCGGGGGCAACTGACTTGTACTACCTGTACTGGCCCCATCGCCGGCAAGCCAGCTCCCACAGGGATTGCACCAGCCTGAGCCCAATGAGGTCAAGGCGGGTGCAACTGACTTGTACTGCCTGTACTGGCCCCATCGCTGGCAAGCCAGTCTCCTGCAGGGATTGCGCATGGCTTGAGGCCGATGCGGTCGAGGTGGGAGCTGGCTTGCCGGCGATGGGCTGCAAAGCAGCCCCGGCAATATCAGCGCTTGCCGGTACTTGGCAAGAACACCGCCAGCAACCCGAATAACGGCAGGAACGAACACACTTCGTACACGTACTCGATGCCACGCAGGTCCGCCACATACCCCAGCAAGGCCGCACCGATGCCACCAAAGCCGAACATCAGCCCGAAGAAGATCCCGGCAATCATGCCCACGCTGCCCGGCACGAGCTCCTGCGCATACACCACGATCGCGGAAAACGCCGAAGCCAGGATAAAGCCGATCACCACGCTCAACACGGTGGTCCAGAACAGGTCGGCATACGGCAGTACCAGGGTGAACGGCGCCACGCCGAGGATCGAGAACCAGATCACCGCCTTGCGCCCGATGCGATCACCGATCGGCCCGCCAAAGAAGGTACCTGCCGCCACCGCACCGAGGAACAGGAACAGGTGCAGCTGCGAGCTGGCCACCGACACATCGAACTTCTCGATCAGGTAGAAGGTGAAGTAGCTGGTAAAGCTGGCCATGTAGAAGTACTTGGAGAACACCAGCAGGCCCAGCACGATCAGCGCCGCGACCACCCGCCCGCGGGAAATGCCGTGGGTCGCCTGCACTGCCTTGCGCGCCTTGGCCTGGTTGAGGTGCTCCTTGTACCAGCCACGCAGCATCAGGGTGACGCCGAGGAAGAACAGCGCAGCCAGGCCGAACCAGGCCACGTGGCTCTGGCCGAACGGAATGACAATGGCCGCCGCCAGCAGTGGGCCCAGCGCAGAGCCGGTGTTGCCGCCGACCTGGAAGGTCGACTGGGCCAGGCCGAAGCGCCCGCCCGAGGCCAGGCGCGCAATACGCGAGGTTTCCGGGTGGAAGGTCGACGAGCCGATCCCCACCAGCGCCGAGGCCAGCAGAATCATGGGGAAGCTGCCGACGAAGGCCAGCATCACTATACCCACCAGGGTACACAGGGTGCCCAGCGGCAGCAGGTTCGGCGCCGGTCGGCGATCGGTGAAAAAGCCGACCCAAGGCTGCAGCAGCGAGGCGGTGATCTGGAACGTCAGGGTAATCATGCCGATCTGGGCGAAGCTCAGGTCGTAGTTGGCCTTGAGCATCGGGTAGATCGCCGGCAGCACCGACTGGATCAGGTCATTGATCAGGTGCGCCAGGGCGCAGAAACCGATGATGCGCATCACCAGCGGCGTGGCTTGGCTCGCCGCCGCACTGGTGGGCGCCGTGGAGGCGCTACTGATAGCCATGTGCCTGAATCTCCGTCAGCAGTTTGGGATCCGATTATCGGGAAACAAATAGATACATAGCTACCTTTTTTATCCCTCTGTCGTGACGCACTTGAAAATGGTTATCAATATAATTAGCATCCTTGACCCATACCCCTGTCATCGTTGGGCGAAACGGCCCCTATCGCGAGCAGATCGAACCCATGAGCCCGATGCTCGCCAATCAGCTGCAGCCTGACCGCCCCCGCCCTCGGCAGCTCAACACGCGCCGCAGCCACATGGGCAAATGGCTGGCGCTGCTATTCCTGCTGGGGCTGGGCGCTGCAGCCTACCTGTACTGGCCGCTGATGCAGCGCCTGGGCAGCGAATTGCACACCGATGCAGGTGAACGCCGCAGTATCCGCCTGGCCGATGGCACCACCCTGCACCTGGGCAGCGCCAGCGCGATGAACGCCGACCTGCGCGGCCGCACGCGCCAGCTGCAGCTGGTGCAGGGCCGGGTATACCTGGAAGTGATGCTCGACGGCCGGGCCATGGAGGTGACAGTGGGCGATGCGCGCATCCAGGTGTTCGGTACCCGCCTGCAGGTCACCCGCCATGCCGGGCATGACGAACTGGTGGTGCTCAGTGGCAAGGCCATGGTTATCCAGGGTGGCGAACAGCGCCTTGTATCGGCGGGCGAGCGGGTAACCTTCGATGGCGGGCGTATCGGCCCGTTACAGAAAGCCGACCTCAAGGCCACCGATGGCTGGCGCAGCGGGCAGCAGAAAGCCGGCGACATGCCGTTGGGCAAGGCAGAACCGGGGCCTGGCCGCTAAGTTTTTGAAAGCGTGTAAATTTTTTTTGAAATGAGTGTTGACAGGGGGGCCGTTCAAGAGAATAATGCGCGCCATCGGCTACATAGCTCAGTTGGTTAGAGCATAGCATTCATAATGCTGGGGTCCGGGGTTCAAGTCCCTGTGTAGCCACCAAACAAGACGAAGGGCTTACCGCAAGGTAAGCCCTTTTTCTTTGCCTGCGAAAAATACCACAGGCCTGCCCCCTCCCCCACAGGGCATGCAATCGCTACCTCAACGCATGCCGGTCACCGCCACTGCCAGGCCCAACCCGATCAACGCCAGACCGATTACCCGGTCCACCAGCCTTTGCCGCTCGATCATCGCCTTGCGCAATGCCGTGCTGGAGAAGAACACCGCCACCAGGCTGAACCACAGCCAGTGGGCAACGGACATGAAAGCGCCGTAGGCAAAATCCAGCGCCAGCGAGCTGCCAGGCTGCACCACCTGGGTGAAGGCACTGATGACGAACAGCATGGTCTTGGGGTTGAGGGCGTTGGTCAGAAAGCCCGTGCGCAGGGCCTGCGTTACGCTGGCGGCGGATGCGGCAACCCCGTCGAGGCTGATGCGCCGGGTGTTGGTCAGCGACTGGTAACCCAGGTAGACCAGGTAACCCGCGCCCAGCACTTTCATGCCCAGGAACAGGGCCGGGCTCTGGCTGATGATCACTGCGATGCCCAGCACCGTGTACAGGACGTGCACCTGCACTCCCAGGGCAATGCCCACGGCAGCAGCCAGCCCGGCCTTGCGGCCCTGTGCATAACTGCTGCGGGTGACCATGGCGAAGTCGGCACCGGGGCTGATGACGGCAAGCAGGGTGAACAGGGCGACGGCAATGAGTTCGGTCATGCTGGTGGCTCTCGATAGGCGATGGAAATGCACAGACCATGTAATTATCGAGAGCTTATAGCCCAGGAAAAATCGATTTATAGTGAAGCAAATCTGATAGCTTTCTTCACAGATACATAGAACCTGTGCTGGCCTCTTCGCGGGTAAACCCGCTCCCACAGGGACTTCACCAAACCTGAGGGCGGCGCATCACCTGTGGGAGCGGGTTTACCCGCGAAGAGGCCAGCACAGGCAAACAGGGATGCCATGAAACTGCCGCCACTCAATGCCTTCCGCTACTTCGACATCGCCGCCGAAACCGAGAGCTTCGTGCGCGCCGCCGAGCACCTGCACGTCACCCATGGCGCAGTCAGCCGCCAGGTGCGCCTGCTTGAGGAAAGCCTTGGTGTGGAGTTGTTCGAGCGCCGCAACCGGGCCATTTTCCTCACCCCTGCCGGCCGTGCCTTGCAGGGCACCACCCAGACAATCTTCGAACAGCTCGAAGGCGCCGTGCAGCGCTTGCAACAACAGGCCCGCGACAACGTGCTGGTGCTGTCGTGCGAGCCGACCATCGCCATGCGCTGGCTGATCCCGCGCCTGCCCCGCTTCCATGCCACCCATCCCGACTTGCAGTTGCACCTGGTGGCCGCAGGCGGGCCACTGGACTTCGCCCGCAGTGGTGTCGACCTGGCAATTCGCCGCGATGACTTCCACTGGGACAAGCAGCTGTACAACCAGAAGATCTGCGACGAATGGATCGGCCCGGTCTGCCACCCCACCGCCCCCACCCAACTTGAAGGCCAACGCCTGCTGCACAGCGCCACCCGCCCCGGCGCCTGGCCCAACTGGCTGCGCCTGAGCGGCCAGCAGGCCCGGCATACCGAGCGCAGCGACTACGAGCACTTCTACCTGTCGATTCAGGCCGCCAGCGCCGGCCTGGGCCTGGCCATGGCCTCAGCCCTCATGGTGCGCGACGAACTCGACAGCGGGCAGTTGCAGGCGCCGTTCGGTTTTGTGCGTGACGGCTCGGCCTACCACCTGCTCAGCCCTCAGCCGCTGGAAGACGACGGCAAGCGCCAGCGCTTCGCCACGTGGGTGATGGGCGAATGCAGGAACTGCCTGGCTCATCTGGGTTTGATACAGAACGACGAACCTGCACGGCCGTTACCACCCCAGGTACGGTAACCCGCGGTATCCACATGAATACGCCCGGACGGATAGCGCCCCAAGCCCATGTTCCAGGCCTGGCCATACTGCTGCCAGAAACGGCACAGCGGGTTCGGGTCCGCCCAGTCGGGTAGCAGGATATCGACGGCGAACGCCCGGGTATGGGCGCTGTTGGCCGCCCCGCCGGCGCAGACGTTCAGGCGTGGGTCTCGATAGGCCGAAACCACCTCGAACTGGCGCAGGATGCCCTGGTCGTCGAGCGCCTTGATCAGCGAGAGCGTAGAACGCACTGCCGGCCAGTTGCTGGCAGGCGGCACGGCGAAGGGGGACGCGTGGCACAGCTTCCAGTCCGAAGCCGAACGCAGCAGCTGATGGATAGGCACTATGCCGTAAAGGCGGGCATCCACCAGCATTTCACGGAAGGGACGCGTGTGATGGTCGCCAGCCCACTGGGCGAACATCCACAGGTCGCGTTCGTCGGCGTGGGCAGTGGCCTTTATCAGAAGGCTTGCAGCCAGAAGCAGTTTTTTCATTCCTTGACCATCCCTGCAAGGGGCCGTGTCAAACTGGTAAACGCTACTACTCCAACGCCCGCAACCGATACTGCGGCGGTAGCTGGGCGAAGCCGCTGATGGTGGTGTCCAGGCTCTTCCACCGGCCATCCTTGATGCCATAGATGCAGCCATGCACCGACAGTTCCTGACCACGGTGCCAGGCGTTTTGCACGATGCTGGTGTGAGCCACGTTGGCCACCTGCTGGATGACGTTCAGTTCGCACAGGCGGTCGACCCTGGCCTCTTCGTTGTCCAGCTTGGCCAGCTCGGCGCGCTTTTCGTAATACAGGTCGCGTATCGAGCGCAGCCAGCCGTCGATCAGGCCCAGCTGGCGATCCTGCATGGCGGCGCGCACGCCACCGCAACCGTAGTGGCCGGTGACCAGGATGTGCCGCACTTTCAGTACTTCCACCGCGTACTGGATCACCGACAGGCAGTTGAGGTCAGTGTGCAGCACCACGTTGGCAACGTTGCGATGGACGAACAGATCGCCCGGCAGCATGCCTACGATTTCGTTGGCCGGCACGCGGGCGTCGGAGCAGCCGATCCAGAGGAATTCGGGAGTCTGCTGGCGGGCCAGCTTGGCGAAGAAGTCGGGGTCGCGCTGGTTGATCGCGTCGGCCCAGCGGGCGTTGTTGTCGATCAGTTCCTGCAGGTCGTGCATGGTCGTTGCCTCATCAGGGTTTGCCTGCGTGACAGCGCCAGCCCCTGCAAGGTCAGTCCTCGAGCAGGGTGCAGGCCATCACCAGGGCGTCTTCACGGCCACCGGCAACCGGGTAATAGTCGCGGCGGCGGCCGATTTCGTTGAAACCGTAGCGCTCGTACAAACGATAGGCCGACTGGTTGCTGGCGCGCACTTCCAGGAAGCACTCCCTGCCATTGAGCTGGTAGGCCCGGGCCATCAGGTGCTCGAGCAGGCGCAGGCCCAGGCCGCAGCCCTGGTTTTCCGGCTTGACGGTGATGTTGAGCAGGTGCGCCTCGTCGATGATCACGTTGATCACCCCATGACCCACCTGCTGCTGGCCGTCGAACATCAGCCAGACTTCGTACGACTTGAGCGCATCCTGAAAGATCCCGCGGGTCCAGGGATGACTGAACGCGGCATATTCGATCTTAAGTACGGCATCCAGATCCGCCTCGGTCATCGGGCGGAAGCTGATCGAGTCACTCATTCAACGCTCTTCCAGCGCGCCATCAGCTGGCGCATGGCTTTCCAGACGTCCGCCTTGCGCTGCGGCTCGTCCATCAACAGTTCAAGGCCCGGCAAGGCCCAGGCTTCGCCCAGGCCCTCGAGCTTCAGGATTTGGTAATAGGCTTCGCCGTCGACATTGGCGGCAAAGCGCAGCGCCGGCAGGCCGACCAGCCACAGGCAGGTACACGGGGCGTCTTCCAGGCGCGCCTGGACAAAGCCCTGGACGAAATCGCGCGCCGCCTCCGGGCCCTGGTCCATGTTGCCGCGCACCAGCAGCGGCCAGCGCACCGGCTCGCCGATGATCTGCGGGGCGTCGGGCAGGCCGGCGGCGCGCAGCATGTCCTTGAGCAGCAGGTAGGACGGGTCGCGGCTCTGGAACGGCTGGCCGGTGGCCAACTCCACCAGCAGCAGGCAGCTGCCGGCACGCAGCAACTGCAACGAGAAGCGCGGGGGTGGCACCGGGGCCGGGCGCGGTGGCGCGGCCTGCTCCTCGGCCTCGGCGGGCTTGGCGGCCGGCTTGGGCGCACTGCCCGGGCGCGGAATCTCGATTTTCGGCCGCTCGCCGGAGCGGGCCTGGGGGGTGACTGGCGCCTCGTCGGCAGCCGGTGCCGGCCTGACGTCGAAATCGAGGTCCTCGACCGGCGCCACCGGCAGCAGCAGCTCGGGCCGCGACGGTGCGGCGAACGGCAGTTCGGCGCGCGGCAGCCAGTGCACCACTTGCATGGCGGAAAGGTAGGCGCGGCGACGGGGTTCGGTGAGCAAGGGGCGGGGTTCCGAGGGGTGGAGACAATTAGCCATTCTAACGCCGTTGGCATTCGAGTGCCGCAACTGGTCGGCGGATTTTTATTGCCTGTACTGGCCCTTTCGCGGGTGAACCCGCTCCCACCGGTACTGCGCAAGGCCCTGTGGGAGCGGGTTCACCCGCGAAAGGGCCAGTGAATCCCCTACAACGATAAAGGTTATCTCTCATTACAGACCAAGGGGTGAAAACCTCCCCCCCGGATGCAGTACAATCGCCCCCTTTTTCTTGGCAACGAGTCGAAGCCAATGATCGAACCCAAGCGCGTCCTGCGCGCCCTAGCCGAACACTGGGCCCTGATCGAGCCGCTGTGCGAGCGTTTCGACCAGGGCACCCTGAGCCTGGTCGAATTGCGTCAGCATGTGGCCCGCCAGCAGGTCGAGAGTACCCCGCAGGACATCACCCAGCTGCTCGATGTGTGGATCCGCCTGGATATCCTGGTCCCGGTGGCCAAGAGCCCGAACCGTTTCGAGCTCAACGCGCAGATCCACGATTTCCTCGCCTACCTGCGCCGCGAACACCGGCTGGGCCTGTGCCTGGAGATCGAAGCCTACCTGCGCCACCTGGAGCGCCTGGCCGGGCATATCCAGGACGCCTTCGACAACCGCGACAGCGACGACCTGGCGCGCCAGCTGCGCCTGCTCGACATGCGCGTGCGCGATGTACTGAAGAAGCTCGACAACGACGAGCAGGCACTGGTGGCCGTGGCCGAGCGGGCCAAGACCAGCAACCGCCAGATCCCCCTGCGCCAGCGCTATGCCGAAGTACTGGCGACCTGGGACGAGTACGTCGAGCCGATGATCCAGCTGGTCAACGCCGACGGCGCCTTCGAACAGGGCGTGCGCAAGGTCGAGACCGTGCTGCTGAAGCTGCTGGGCGAACAGGCGCGCCTGGGCCACCTGGTCGACGACGACATGCTGTTGCGCACCCACGCGCGCATCCTGGAAATGCAGACCAGCGCCCAGCTGACCCTGCGCCACGCCCGCGAACTGCTGCTGCCGCTGCGTGAGGAAGCCCGCCGGCACAACGCCGTGACCCGCGGCGCCGCACTGGCCCTGTCGGTGATCCGGCGCAAGGGCATCGACGCCGTACCGCAAGCGGCCATGCCGATGTTCACCCGCCCGCAAAGCACTTTCCTCGGCAGCGCCAGCCAGGTCGAGGCCTATGTCTACGCCCTGGCCCGCTTCGAGCCCAAGCCGGCGCGCTTCCCCAAGGCCCACAAGACCCAGTCCGGCGCCCTGCCCCGTGCACCGCGCACGGTCAAGGAAATGGCCGAACGCTGCGAACAGGCCCTGCCGCTGCCCGACCTGATGGTCTGGCTGCTGGAGCAGGAACCCGAAGGCGCCACCGACGAGCTGCTGTACTGGTTCTCGCGCCTGTCGCGGGAAAAGCGCTTCAAGCGCGAACGCCTCGACCGCCGCGAGTACATCACCCAGGAACACCTGGTCAGCCTGCGCTCGTTCGCCCTGACCTCCAGCCGCGAAGACGCCGCCAGCGCGCCTACCGAATCCAACGCGAGCCCAGCCCATGCATCTTGATCTTTCCGAACTGTCCCAGCTCGCGCCGATCTTCCGCGAGCTGTTCAAAGGCTTCCACGTCAGCCGCCGCGACCCCGAGCTGTACGCCCAGCTGTCGAACTTCCAGGACCAGTACCGCACCCTGTTCAAGGCCCTGGGCTTCGAACTGGTGTGCGACACCCGTGGCTTCTACTACTTCGTGCCGGACATGACCGCCGCGCAGGTCAACAAGACCGCGCAGCGCCTGTCGCTGTTCACCTTCATCCTGGTCGAACACCTGGCCGACCAGGGCCGCGACCCGATGGCCGTGCTCGATGGCGGCAGCATCGGCCGTGACGAACTGCCCTCGCTGCTGGACAAGTACCGCGACCTGTTCCTGCAGGCCGAAGTGCAGACCGTGGACGAGCTGGAAGAAAAAATCCTGCGCCGCATGACCCAGCTCGGCTTCGCCTTCGAGGAAGGCGGCATCTACCGCTTCCTGCCGCCGATGCATCGCTTCCTCGACGTGTGCCTGGCCGTGCAGCAGGACCGCGACCTGGCAGCCACCCTGCACAGCGACCTGCCGCTGCCGACCCCGGTACTGGTCGAGGAAGAAAGCCCAGAAGAACTCAACCGCACCGACGACCCGCTCGACCTCAGCCCCTTCGAGGGCGAGGAAAGCGAAGAGGAAGCCCTGGCCCGGGCGATCCGCGAAGAGCAACAGGAGATTGACGCATGAGCCAGGAACGCTACGGCATCCGCCGCTTCGCACTGCTCAACACCGCCGGCTACAGCCTTGGCCTGTTCCCGCTGGAGCACCCACTGTCGGTATACGGTGCCAACAACCTGGGTAAATCGGCGTCGATCAACGCCCTGCAGTTCCCGATCCTGGCGCGCATGTCGGACATGAGCTTCGGCAAGTACAGCCTCGAGCAGTCGCGCCGCTTCTACTTCGCCAGCGACACCTCGTACATTCTCTGCGAACTGAGCCTGCCCCACGGCCCGCACGTCATCGGCGTTGTCGGCCGTGGCCCGGGCGGCGGTTTCGGTCACCAGTTCTTTGCCTACAAGGGCGAACTGGACCTGGCCCACTACCAGAAGAACGACACCTGCCTGCGCCAGAAAGAGCTGTTCACCAACCTCGAGCGCCTGGGGATCAAGGCCTACGAGCTTAAGCCGGACGAACTGCGTCGTCTGCTGGTCGGTGGCCACACCTCGGTGCCGCTGGACCTGACCATGATCCCGCTGCGCTCGACCAGCGAGCAAAGCCTGAAAACCTTCCGCGCGCTGTTCATCAACCTGCTGCACATGCGCGAAATCACCGCCGCCAAGCTCAAGCAGCTGTTCCTCGACGCTTTCGAGCACAGCCTACGCTCCGGTAGCGTCGACTATATCGCCGCGTGCGAGGAAGCCTTCCGCGACGTGCGCCGCATGGAACAGGACTACAACGCCCTGGTCGCCGCCGGCCCGCTGGTCGAGGCCCTGGCCGGTGGCGTGGCCCAGCGCGACATCCTGCGCGGCAAGCTGCACCGCATTTCGCCAGTGCTCGACACCCTGCTGGGCACCTGGCAGGAATACGCCATGGCGCGCAAGGAAGAGCTGGTGATCCAGGCCGAGCACTACCGTGGCGAGCAGGACCGCCTGCAGAACGACCAGCGCGGCGGTACTCAGGAGCTGATGCGCCTGGAGCGTGAAATCACCGGTATCCAGCGCTGGCTGGGCGAGCTGTCGGTGCTCAAGCACCGCTTCGCCCTGGTCGATGACGTCAAGGTGCTGGAGCAGCAACTGCTGGCGGCCAAGGACGCCCACGACGAACTGGCCGGCGCCCTGGCCCAGTCACGGCAGTTCAGCGCCGAAGACCTGGACGAACGCGTCCGCGACCTGGAAAAGCGCCTGAAGCAGGTCAAGCAGCAGCTCGACCACGCCGACAACAACAGCTACGCCCGCCTGCGCGAAGAGTTCTCCCAGCAGGACGTCGACCGTCTGATGCGCCTGTTCAATGGCGCGCTGTTCAGCCTGCCGCTGGGTGACCGCGGTATCGAACTGGACGACAGTGACCTGTGGGTAAAATCGCTGGAAGCGGTACTCGACGGCTTCAAGGGCGAACGCTTCGAAGCCCCGGGCCTGTCCATCGACCTGTCGCACATCGACCCACCGGCGCTGCAGGCCCTGGCCGACCGTGCTGCCCTGCGTGACCAGAAAGAGCGCCTGGAAAAAGAGCTGAAGCAGCTCAAGACCCAGCAAGCCGTGGCCGCCGACCGCTCCGCCTCCAAGGCGCAGACCGAGGCCCTGTACCAGGAAGTACTGGACGCGCAGAAAGCGCTGGAAGACTTCCGCCGCAGCGAAACCCTGGCCGCCGAAGAGCCCGAGAAGCTGGAGCAGCTGTCGCAGCTCGAAGCCGCCCAGGACGAACTCAAGCGCTCCAGCGACGCCTTTACCGAACGCGTCCAGCAGCTGTCGGCCAAGCTGCAACTGGTCGGCCGGCAGATCGGCGACCTCGAGGCCAAACAGCGCACCCTGGAAGACGCCCTGCGCCGTCGCCAGCTGCTGCCGGCCGACCTGCCCTACGGCACGCCGTACATGGAAGCCATCGACGACTCGATGGACAACCTGCTGCCACTGCTCAACGACTACCAGGACAGCTGGCAGAGCCTGCAGCGGGTGGACAACCAGATCGAGGCGCTGTACGCCCAGGTGCGCCTGAAAGGCGTGGCCAAGTTCGACAGCGAAGACGACATGGAACGCCGCCTGCAGCTGCTGGTGAATGCCTACGCGCACCGCACCGACGAAGCCCTGACCTTGGCCAAGGCACGCCGCGCCGCGGTCACCGACATCGCCCGGACCCTGCGCAACATCCGCAGCGACTACGACAGCCTCGAGCACCAGCTGGCCCTGTTCAACCGCGAGATCAACAAGCGCCAGGTATCCAACCTGGAGAGCTTCCGCGTGGTGCTGGCGCCGAACAAGGAAGCGCTCAAGCACATCGACCAGATCATCCACAGCGCCGGTCAGTACGAAGAAGGCGAAACCCTGTCGGTGTTCGACCTGACCCAGAGCGCCGAGCAGGACAACAAGAACGAAGAGGCCAAGGAGTACCTGGCACGGCTGGTGGCAGCCAACCACAACCAGCTGGGCCTGAAGGACCTGTTCGAGCTGGCGTTCGAGATCACCAAGGTCAACGGCCAGCCGGTGATCCATGCCGACATCGACGGCGCGGCATCCAACGGCACCACCATGACCATCAAGGCGCTGACCAACATGTACCTGTTGCTGCACCTGATGGACCGCGACCTGGCCGGGCGCATCCGCCTGCCGTACTACCTGGACGAAGCGGCGGACATCGACGAACGCAACCAGGCTGCGCTGCTGGAAACCAGCCTGCAGCTGGGCTTCGTGCCGATTCTGGCGAGCGTGAAGCCGCAGGTGTCTGCACGCGTGGCGATCGACCTGGAAGGTGGCAGCGGGCCGAACGGCATCTACATCGACGAGGCGGACTGGAAGTTCATCAGCCGTCGGGATGAGGTGAAGGCGGTTGTGCGTGAGGATCATCAGGCCGAGGAATTGGCCTGAGGTAATTGGGGCCGCTTTGCGGCCCTTTCGCCGGCAAGCCAGCTCCCACAGATATTGCACAAGCCCCGAGGCCTGCAATGTACCTGTGGGAGCTGGCTTGCCGGCGATGGAGGCCGAAGGCCTCCCGGCGATCTGTCAGGCTATCAATGAGCCCAAGGCAGAATCGGAATCGCGGTCACCGCATTCTGCGGGCTGCCTTCGATCATGCGGTCGCTGTACACCAGGTACACCAGCGTATTGCGTTTCTTGTCCAGGAAGCGCACCACCTGCATGGTCTTGAACACCAGCGAGGTGCGTTCCTTGAACACTTCCTCGCCATCCTTCAGCTCACCCTTGAAGCTGATCGGCCCGACCTGGCGACAGGCAATCGATGCCTCCGCCCGGTCCTCCGCCAACCCCAACCCACCCTTCACGCCGCCAGTCTTGGCACGCGACAGGTAGCAGGTCACGCCCTCGACCTTGGGGTCGTCGAACGCCTCGACCACAATACGGTCATTCGGCCCGAGGAACTTGAACACGGTGGACACCTGGCCGATTTCCTCGGCCCCGGCCAGCATCGGCAACGCCAGTGCCGCCACGGCAATCATCCTTTTCAGCACGTGCGCGCCCTCAGACCAGAACCAGGTTGTCGCGGTGCACCAGCTCAGGCTCCGCGATATAGCCCAGGATGCTTTCGATGGCATCCGACGGCTGGCCAATGATCTTCTGCGCCTCCAGGGCGCTGTAGTTGGCCAGGCCGCGCGCCACTTCATGGCCGTCCGGGCCGACGCACACCACCATCTCGCCACGGCGGAAGCTGCCCTGCACGGTTTTCACGCCAACCGGCAGCAGGCTCTTGTTGGCCTGGCGCAGCGCCTGCACGGCACCGGCGTCCAGCACCAGGGTGCCACGGGTCTGCAGGTGGCCGGCCAGCCACTGCTTGCGCGCGGCAAGCATGCCGCGCTCGGGCGACAGCAAGGTACCCAGACGCTCGCCAGCCTTGAGGCGATCCAGCACGCGCTCGATGCGGCCACCGATGATGATGGTGTGGGCACCGGAACGGGCTGCCAGGCGCGCGGCGCGCAGCTTTGTCTGCATGCCTCCACGGCCCAGGGCGCCACCGGTACCACCGGCCACGGCGTCCAGTGCCGGGTCGTCGGCGCGGGCCTCGTAGATCAGCTGGGCGTCGGGGTTGTTGCGCGGGTCGGCATCGAACATGCCATCGCGGTCGGTGAGGATCACCAACAGGTCAGCCTCGACCAGGTTGGCCACCAGCGCCGCCAGGGTGTCGTTGTCGCCGAAGCGGATCTCGTCGGTAACCACGGTATCGTTTTCGTTGATCACCGGCACCACGCCCAGGTCGACCAGCGTGCGCAGGGTGCTGCGGGCGTTCAGGTAGCGCTTGCGGTCGGACAGGTCGTCATGGGTCAGCAGGATCTGCGCGGTGTGCTTGCCGTGCTCGCCGAAGCTCGACTCCCAGGCCTGCACCAGGCGCATCTGGCCGATCGAGGCAGCCGCCTGCAGCTCGTTCATCGCACTCGGTCGCGACGTCCAGCCCAGCTGGCTCATGCCGGCAGCCACGGCCCCGGAGGAGACCAGTACCAACTCCACGCCTGCCTCACGCAGCGCGACCATCTGCTCGACCCAAACGGCCATGGCACCGCGGTCGAGGCCTTTGCCATCGGCGGTCAGCAGAGCACTGCCAATCTTCACGACCCAGCGCTTGGCGCCCGTCACCTTGCTTCGCATCTTCTTCCAACCTATGTCGAATCTGTAGATACCGTGGATACAAAAACGCCGCTCCAAAGAGCGGCGTTTAGTGTACTGCAACCGGTCAGTCGCGCACGTAAATGATTTCCGGGCCGTCTTCGTCGTCCTCGAAATCATCGTCCCAACCGTCATCGTCGCCGATGTCGTGCACGCTCTTGACGCCGGTACGGCGCAGGGTACGGGCGTCGTCCAGGGCCTGCAGCTGGGCACGGGCTTCGTCTTCGATACGCTGGTCGAGGTCGGCCAGCTCTTCGGCGTAGGCCGGGTCGTTGGCCAGGCGGTCGGCGCGGTCTTCGAGGTAGCGCATCAGGTCGTGGCTGAGCTTTTCGGTGCCCTGCTTGGAGATGGCCGAAATCACGTAGACCGGGCCTTCCCACTGCAGGCGCTCGACCACTTCCTTGACCCGCTCGTCGCGCTCGTCTTCCATGACCATGTCGGCCTTGTTCAGCACCAGCCAGCGCTCACGCTCGGCCAGCGACGGGCTGAAGCGGGTCAGCTCGTTGACGATGACTTCGGCGGCATCGGCCGGGCTGCTTTCGTCCAGCGGCGCCATGTCCACCAGATGCAGCAGCACGCGGGTACGCGCCAGGTGCTTGAGGAAGCGGATACCCAGGCCGGCGCCTTCGGAAGCACCTTCGATCAGGCCGGGAATGTCGGCGATGACGAAGCTCTTCCAGCGGTCGACGCTGACCACGCCCAGGTTAGGCACCAGGGTGGTGAACGGGTAGTCGGCCACTTTCGGCTTGGCGGCCGAAACCGAGCGAATGAAGGTACTCTTGCCAGCGTTCGGCAGGCCCAGCAGGCCGACGTCGGCCAGCACTTTCATTTCCATCTTCAGGTCACGCTGGTCACCTGGCTTGCCCGGGGTGGTCTGGCGCGGTGCACGGTTGGTGCTGGACTTGAAGCGGGTGTTACCCAGGCCGTGCCAGCCGCCCTGGGCGACCATCAGCTTCTGGCCCGGGGTGACCAGGTCACCGATCACTTCCTGGGTGGAGGCGTCGATCACGGTGGTGCCGACCGGCACACGCAGGAACAGGTCGTCGCCTTTCTTGCCGGTGCAGTCGGTGCTGCCGCCGTTGGCGCCACGCTGGGCCTCGTGGTGACGGGTGTAGCGATAGTCGACCAGGGTGTTGAGGTTTTCGTCGGCGATCATGTACACCGAACCACCGTCGCCACCGTCACCACCGTTGGGGCCACCGTTCTCGATGAACTTCTCGCGACGGAAGCTCATGCAACCGTTGCCGCCGTCACCGGCCTTGACCCGAATGGATACTTCGTCAACAAACTTCATTCAAAACCGCCTCTCGCCTGCTGGCGAGTTGAATACCTGAAAAACCTGAGGCTCTTGCAAAAATGAGCGCGGCGGCCCCGTACGACCGTAGAAACCCACGCCGGCAGCCCATACAAACAGCTTTGCAAGAGGCTCACCACAAACGAAAAAGCCCCGTCGCATGACGGGGCTTCTGGAGCGACGTCGCGATTAAGCGGCGACGATGCTCACGTAACGGCGCATGAACTCGCCTTTTTTCTCGAACTTGATCACGCCTTCGATCTTGGCGAACAAGGTGTGATCCTTGCCCATGCCAACACCGTAGCCAGCGTGGAATTCGGTGCCGCGCTGACGGACGATGATGTTGCCTGGCTTGATAACCTGGCCGCCATACATCTTCACGCCAAGGCGTTTCGATTCTGAGTCGCGACCGTTACGAGTACTACCACCAGCCTTCTTGTGAGCCATGGTTCAATTCTCCAAATAAATTCAGGGGATCTAGGGGATTAAGCCTGGATACCGGTGATTTTGATCTCGGTGAACCACTGGCGGTGGCCCATACGCTTCATGTGGTGCTTACGACGACGGAACTTGATGATGCGAACCTTGTCGTGGCGGCCTTGCGAAACGACTTCGGCCACTACTTTAGCGCCAGCAACAACTGGAGCACCGATGGTGACTTCTTCACCGTTGGCGACCAGCAGGACGCGATCGAAGGTCACGGATTCGCCAGTGGCGACTTCCAGTTTTTCGATCTTGAGGAATTCACCTTCAGCGACTTTGTACTGCTTGCCGCCGGTAACGATTACTGCGTAAGACATGGTATTTCTCCGATAATCCTGCTCACCCAGCGCTTTATATGATGAGTATTGGCTGGCATGGCTGCACAGGGCTGGAACGGCCCGGCGCAATTGCGTAAGGCAGGTGCTGCCCAGGAAGTTAGGGTGCGCGATTGTACGCAACCGCGGTTTTGCTTGCAAGTACCGCCCCCGGGGCGCTGGCACCGCGCCTTGACACACCGGGACCCGCGACCTAGCATGCCGCGCAACCTCACTGGAGCAGCCGATGCAACCCCAATCCTTCTACCGCGCGGTGGCTGATGATTTCAGCGCCGTCGACGAGATCATCAAGAAGCAGCTGACCTCGCGCGTGCCGCTGGTATCGAAGATCGGCGACTATATCACGTCCGCCGGTGGCAAGCGCCTGCGCCCCCTGCTGGTGCTGCTGTGTGGCAAGGCCCTGGGCCGCGAAGGCGACGACCTGCGCCTGCTGGCTGCCACCATCGAATTCCTGCACACCGCTACCCTGCTGCACGACGACGTGGTCGACATGTCCGGCATGCGCCGTGGCCGCTCCACCGCCAATGCCCTGTGGGGCAACGCGCCGAGCGTGCTGGTGGGCGACTTCCTCTATTCGCGCTCGTTCGAGATGATGGTCGAACTGGGCTCGATGCCGGTCATGCAGATCCTGTCCAAGGCCACCCGCGTGATTGCCGAGGGTGAAGTGCTGCAGCTGTCGCGGGTACGCGACGCCAGCACCACCGAGGAAGTCTACATGGAGGTCATCCGCGGCAAGACCGCGATGCTGTTCGAAGCTTCGACCCACAGCGCCGCCGCTCTGGCAGAAGCCACCGACGAACAGCGCGAGGCCCTGCGTACCTTCGGTGACCACCTGGGCGTGGCGTTCCAGCTGGTCGACGACCTGCTGGACTACAAGGGCGACTCGCAGACCCTGGGCAAGAACGTCGGTGACGACCTGGCCGAAGGCAAGCCTACCCTGCCGCTGATCTACACCATGCGCGAAGGCACCGCCGAACAGGCTGCGCTGGTGCGCCAGGCGATCCAGAAGGGTGGCCTGGAAGACCTGGAGCAGATTCGCGTGGCGGTCGAGGAGTCGGGTGCGCTGAAGTACACGGCGGAGCTGGCGCGTGACTATGTGAAGCGTGCGATCCAGTGCCTGGAAGTGCTGCCGGCCAGCGAATATCGTGACGCACTGGTCGAGCTGAGCGAGTTTGCGGTCGCGCGTACTCACTGACAGATCGCATCAAATCCATTCGCGGGCTTGCCCGCTCCCACAGGGATCGCGCAAGCCTCAAAGGTAGCGCAGATCCTGTGGGAGCGGGCAAGCCCGCGAATGCTTTTGTCCGGACATAATCACTTCTGAAAAAATACCTTATACAATTCGGGTTTTTAACCGCCCGTCTGTTTGTTTGAGGAACCGAAGTGAGCACTCTGCCACCCTGCCCGAAATGCAACTCCGAATACACCTATGAGGATGGCACTCAGCTGATCTGCCCTGAATGCGCCCACGAGTGGTCGGCCAGCGGCGACGCCGAAGCGGCCAGCGACGAGGTGGTGAAGAAGGACTCGGTCGGCAACATCCTGCAGGATGGCGATACCGTCACCGTGATCAAGGACCTCAAGGTCAAGGGCTCGTCCTTGGTGGTCAAGGTTGGCACCAAGGTCAAGAACATCCGCCTGTGCGATGGCGATCACGACATCGACTGCAAGATCGACGGCATCGGCGCCATGAAGCTGAAGTCCGAGTTCGTACGCAAGGTCTGATTTTCCAAAAAACCGCCAATTGGCGCTTGCTATTCAGATAATAAGAATTATTCTCATTGGGACTGCTATCCAAGGAGAATAGCCATGACTTATCTGATCGACGCCTGGCTGGACCGCCCTCACCCCTACCTGCGCATTCTTCATCGGGAAACCGGCGAAGTGTGCGCGGTGCTTGAAGAAGAAGCGCTCGACGAGCTGCGCGACCAGGGCGACCTGGACATGAGCGGGCTGAACTCGAGTGAACCGGGGGTGCTCAAGGAGCTGGTGCGGAATCTGTTTCTGTTCTGCTATGCGCGGGCGTTGCGCCCCGGGGGGACAGACTGGAATTGAGGCCAGCAGGACCGGCCTCATCGCCGGCAAGCCAGCTCCCACAAGCACAACACAGGGTTCGAATGCTGTGGGGATTTTGTGGGAGCGGGCTTGCCCGCGAATGGGCCGCAAAGCGGCCCCAGCGGCATTACAGAACGTCGAGCAGCTCGACGTCGAACACCAGCACGCTGTGCGGCGGGATGCTGCCAACGCCTTGGGCGCCGTAGGCCAGCTCGCTCGGCACGTACAGGCGCCATTTGCTGCCAGCGTTCATCAGCTGCAGGGCTTCGGTCCAGCCAGCGATCACACCACCTACCGGGAATTCAGCCGGCTGACCACGGTCGTAGGAGCTGTCGAACACAGTGCCGTCGATCAGGGTGCCGTGGTAGTGGGTGCGCACGTTGTCTTCGCGGGTCGGCTTGGCGCCTTCGCCTGCGGTCAGTACTTCGAACTGCAGGCCCGAAGCCAGGGTAGTGATGCCGTCACGCTTGGCGTTCTCGACCAGGAATGCCTTGCCAGCAGCAGCAGCGGCTTCAGCCTTGGCGGCTGCTTCGGCTTGCATCACGTCGCGGATGACCTTGAAGCTGGCCGACAGGTCGGCTTCGCTGACGCGGCTGTCGGCGCCGTTGAAGGCGTCGGTCAGGCCGGCCAGGATGGCTTCCAGGCTGACGCCTGGTGGCGGGTTGTCGCGCAGCTGGCCGCCCAGCTGACGGCCGATGCCGTAGCTGACGCGAGTTTCGTCGGTGGACAGGTTGAGTTCGGACATTGTCGTGCTCCACTGCAGGGCGCAGTGAAGCCGCGCCCTTGATGAAAAGGGCGAGCAGCCTAGCACACTGGGGCGCTGCGAGCAGCTACCAGGCCGAGCGCTGGGAAATCGGCACCTTCAAGTCTTCTTCCGGGTGCGTGCCCATACCGCACATTTCGTCCTGCACCGACCAGTGCACCAGGTTCATCGAGACCATGGGGATGGTTTGCAGCAAATTGCGCGCATCCTCCACCGAATGCACGCGCAAGCGTTCACCACGGGCATCGGACAGGGGGTGGGGGTGGCCTTTGATCCGGGCCTCGAGCAGGTAGTCACCGCCTTCGATGGCGATCAGGTTCAGTTCGTCGACATGGCCAGCCCTGGCCTCGGTGTTGAGCTGATGCAGGTTCATGAGAGCACCTCGCGATGGGAACCACGCATGAGAGCTCATTTTTTGTACAGAAAGGGAGAATGCACAAGGGCATGACTGACGCCGCTCGTCAGGTGGAAGCCGAACTGTGTGGGAGCGGCCTTGTGTCGCGAAAGGGCCGCATGGCGGCCCCAGGATATCAGCAGCAATGCATGAGCAGAGGGGGCTGCTGTGCAGCCCTTTCGCGACACAAGGCCGCTCCCACAAGGGGCACAGGCTCAGTGCTTGGTCAGCTTGTCCAGGTAGCCCATGCAGAATGCCGAGACCACGAAGGTCATGTGGATGATCACGTACCACATCAGGTAATCGGTGGAGATGTTCTGTGCATCCATGAACACCCGCAGCAGGTGGATGGACGAAATGGCCACGATCGACGCGGCAACCTTCATCTTCAGCGACGAAGAGTCCATCTTGCCCAGCCAGTTGAGCTTTTCCTTGCTCTCGTCGATGTCCAGTTGCGAGACGAAGTTCTCGTAGCCGGAGATCATCACCATCACCAGCAGGCCGCCCACCAGCGACATGTCGATCAGTGACAGGATCACCAGGATCAGGTCGGCTTCGCTCAGGGCGAAGACGTTGGGCAGGACGTGGACCACTTCCTGGAAGAATTTCAGCGCCAGGGCCAGCAGGCCGAGGGACAGGCCGAAGTAGATGGGGGCGAGCAGCCAGCGCGAGGCATACATCGCGTTTTCGAGGATACGTTCCATGGAGTGTCGGGACTCATCAGGTGACTAAAAAAGCGACGCCGAGTATAGCCAGCCACCTGTTACAGCAAAAGCCCGGTGAATCGGGGCTGCTTTGCAGCCCAATCGCCGGCAAGCCAGCTCCCACAGGTTGATCACCGACCTGTGGCCTTTGCTTTACCTGTGGGAGCTGGCTTGCCGGCGATGAGGCCAGTAAAGTTACTCAGGTCTCAGGATGAAACTGGTAATCCCCCAGGTTCCGACACCGCTCACCGTTGA
>NZ_JAWJYQ010000055.1:0-11711 GCF_032971465.1 Pseudomonas sp. LSJ-87
AAGTTACTCAGGTCTCAGGATGAAACTGGTAATCCCCCAGGTTCCGACACCGCTCACCGTTGATCCGCCGCAACTGCGCCTGCAAATGCAAACACCAGATCTGCGGATCCTCGGCCACCTGGTACCCATGCAAGGTCAGGCTGTCGACAATGGCATTGAGTACCGATTCGGCCACCAGCGGCCCATGGAACGGCCCTTGGGCCTTGATCGCGGACGGTTGTTCACCGGCCATGCCGGCGGCGAACAGCAGCGTCCACATGCCGTTGTCCCCGGCCAGCGGACGGATGCTGCATTCGATGCGGGTCACCAGGCCCAGGCACTGGCGTGTGAGGCTGAGATTGCGCATGGCCGCGCCCCCTCCAAAAAGCCTTGTTCAGCCTGAACCTCAGGCTGTTTCCATCCTGAACGCTGATACCGTCCTTAAGTTCCAGCATAGAAGAACGGTACAGAAAGATGGAAAACCGGCGCTGAACGGTAGCACATCGCCGCTAGCGCCGGTTTCTTGACTCAGGCTGGCTTGGCCTGGGCAATTACCTCTTCCAGGCGTTCTTTCTCCGCCTTCTCGATTTCTTCCTCGCTGATCATCTCGGCAATCTCACGCAGGCGCTCCACCACCCGCGCGTTGACGCTGCCTTCGGTGAACTGGCCCTTGTCATCCAGCACACCGGCCTCCTCGCCCACCAGCAGGCTCAACGCCTCGTCGGCCTGGCTGACTGCGTACACGTGGAACATGCCGTTCTCCACTGCCTGCAGCACGCGCTCGTCGAGCATCAGCGTGGCGACGTTGGCACGCGGGATGATCACCCCCTGCTCGCCGGTCAGGCCACGCGCCTCGCACAGGCGGAAGAAGCCTTCGATCTTCTCGTTGACCCCACCCACCGCCTGCACTTCACCAAACTGGTTGATCGAGCCGGTAATGGCGAAGCACTGCTTGAGCGGCGTGCGCGACAAGGCCGAGATCAGCGTGCAGGCTTCGCCCAGCGAGGCGCTGTCACCGTCCACATAGCCGTAGGACTGTTCCAGGGCGATGCTCGCCGAGATCGCCAGCGGGAACTCCTGGGCATAGCGGCTGCCCAGGTAGCCGGTGAGGATCATCACACCCTTGGAGTGGATCGGCTGGCCGAGGTTGACCTCACGCTCGATGTCGACGATACCGCTGCCGCCCGGGTACACGGTGGCGGAGATGCGCGCCGGCATACCGAACGCCGAATCACCCACTTCCAGCACGGTCAGGCCGTTGCACTTGCCGATGGCCGCGCCTTCGGTGTCGATCAGGATGATGCCGGCGAGCATGTCGTCCAGCACCCGCTGCGAAACACGCCCGGTGCGGGTGGCCTTGGCCTTGAGCGCACGCTCGATGTGCCCGGCGTCGGTCATTTCGTCACTGGCCAGCTGGCGGATGAAATCGGCTTCGCTGACCAGCTGGAACAGGTCGCCGATACGCGCCGACAGACGCGACTGGTTTTCTGCCAGGCGGGCGCTGTAGGTGGCCAGGCGCGCCACCGCGTCACTGGTCAGTGGCGCCATGCCCTCTTCGTTGGTGCGGGTGCGCAACAGCTGGGCGAACTGCTCCAGGTTCTCGTCGACCATGGGCATGTCTTCGTCGAAGTCCACCAGCACACGGAACATCTCCTGGAAGTCCGGGTCGTGGTCCTGCAGCGCGTAATACAGCTGGCGCGAACCGATGATGACCAGTTTGATGTTCAGCGGGATCATCTGCGGTGTCAGGCTGACGGTGGCCACCCGGCCCAGCTCGCCCAGTGGTGACTCCATCTTCAACTTGCGCGACTGCAGCGCACGCTTGAGCGCGTCCCAGACGAACGGCTCGCCCAGCATCTTCTCGGCTTCCAGAATCAGGAAGCCGCCGTTGGCGCGGTGCAGCGCGCCCGGGCGCAGCTGGCGGTACGAGGTGTACAGCGCACCCTGGTCGGTGCTGTATTCGATACGGCCGAACAGGTTGTCGTAGGTCGGGTGCGGCTCGAACACCACCGGCGCACCGCCGTCGGCGTGGTGGCCGACCACCAGGCTTGGGGCGTACTGCTCTTCCAGCAGCTTGCGCGCGGCCGCGTCGGTCTTGCTGTCATCGACCAGTTGCTCGACCACGGTACGCAGCAGGTTCAGCTGCACCGACTGCAGGTAGGCGCAGACCGCAGCGTTCTCGGCGTACTTCTCCGACAGCGGCGCCAGCAACGGTTGCAGGGCCAGGGTGATGGTTTCTTCGTTGAGCTGGCGCAGCTGGTTGTTCGACTCGCGTTTCCATTGCGGCAGGCTGGCCAGCTCTTCGTTCAGGCGTTCCTCGAGCAGGGCGATATCCTCGTGGAACTGCTCGCGCACCTCTTCCGGCAACTGGGCGAATTCGGCTTCATCCAGCGCCTTGCCGTCGGCCATCGGGGTGAAGGCGACGTTGCTGGCGTCGCGGTACAGGGCCACGTCCTTTTCCAGCGAGGCGCGCTCGATCACATCCAGGGCGCGGTCGTAACGCTGGTTGAAGGCGCGGTCGATGGCGCCTTTCTTCTGCTGGTACGACGGGTGCTCGAACACCGCCGGGAAGGTCGACAACAGGTTGTCGATCAGCCCGTTCATGTCGGTGATGAACGCCCCGGCGCTGCCGGACGGCAACTCCAGTGCGCGGGGTTCACGGGTGTCATCGAAGTGGTTGACGTAGACCCAGTCAGCCGGGGTCTGCTGGCGCTTGCCCTCGGCCTTGAGGTAGCGCTTGACGAACGAGAAGCGGCCGGTGCCGGGCTCGCCCATCACGTACACGTTGTAACCAGGGCGCGGCATGGCCACGCCGAACTGCAGGGCCTCGACAGCACGCTCCTGGCCCAGGACTCCGCGAAACGGCTCCAGATCGTCGGTATTGGTAAAGGCAAACTGCTCGGGGGAGAAACGCCGGGTCAGGGCTTCAGGCGCGAGACGCAGGCGCGCAGCGACAGGATCGGGCATTGGGTTTCCTTACTTCGGCGGGGCAGATACGCAGCATTCTGGCGCCGCCCGCGCGCGCCTTGCAAGGCTCCACGGGACTTTATGTCGCAGCCGGTGCGGGTCATGTAACCGCAAATTTTTCGCAATCAACAACGCAACTCTTAGATCGTGCCTAAACTCCAAGCTGCGCGGGTGGGTGAAAAGCTTTCCCGACCTGGCAACCGAGTTGCCAGAAACCCTGACCCTTGGTTAAGTCAAATAGAGAACAAATGCTATGAAACGGATTCTTCTGGGTACTCTGTTCACCGTGGTCTCGATCAATGCCATGGCCGAAGCGCCAGGCGGCCCGAACTGCGGTTGGGGCAACATGCTGTTCGAAGGCCAGCGCGGCACTCCGGCACACTTCCTGGCTTCCACCACCAACGGCACCTCCGGTAACGCCACCTTCGGCATGACCTCCGGCACCAACGGCTGCTCGACCAAGGCCTCGCTGACCTACGGCGGCAAGTCCTGGTTCGCCATGAACGGCATGATGAATGAGCTTTCCGAAGACATGGCCATGGGTCAGGGCGAAGCACTGACCACCTATGCCGTGGTTCTCGGCGTGGCCCCGGAAGACCGTGGCTACTTCGCATCGGTCACCCACCAGCACTTCAACCAGATCTTCAGCAGCGCCGACGTCACTGCCGAAACCGTCCACAGCAACACCCTGGCTGTTCTGAAGAACGACCCACGCCTGGCCAAATACGCAACCGAGGCCTGAGTGCAGCTGCTCCCGCCCCGGCCCCGGGGCGGGTTTCGCCTTTTTTCGGCATCGTTGAGAAGTAGTTGCCCGACATGCTCAAACGCTTCGTATCCCTGGCGCTGTGTGCCTGCGCCCCTGTTCATGCCGCGCCCGTGCTGGACCAAGGCCGTGTCCAGCAACTGGCCAACACCCCTTACTGGATTGCCCTGGGCCATTACGAAACCGCCAAGCTGGGTGGCTGGCGCAGCTATGTGGACGATGATGCGTTCTTCCTCGCCGAGGATGGCGCGCACCACCCCGACCAGGAGCTGCAAGCCACGGTCGAAGCGCTGTACGCCCCGGCCAGCCTCGGCGACAAACATGCCCAGTGCGTATTCCCGGCGCGCACCCGCTGGCTGCGCGAACAGCTCGACCTGCAAGACTTGCCGCAACCGGACTGCCAGGAATTCACCACCTGGTACCAGTCGATCGACCCGCACAGTGCGGCGCTGATCTTCCCGGCGGCCTACCTGAACAGCCCGTCATCGATGTTCGGCCACACCTTGCTGCGCATCGACCAGTCCAACACCCGCAGCGACGACACCACGCTGCTGAGCTACGCGATCAACTTCGGCGCCTACATCGAAGGCAGCGACAACAGCATCCTGTACGCCTGGAAGGGCCTGATGGGCGGCTACCCGGGCCTGTTCGCGCTGATGCCCTACCAGGAAAAACTGTCCGAATACCGCAGCCTGGAAAACCGCGACCTGTGGGAGTACCAGCTGGATCTGACCCCGGAAGAAACCGGGCGCATGGTCGAACATGTGTGGGAGCTGAAGCAGGTCCAGTTCGACTACTTCTTCTTCGACGAAAACTGCTCGTACCGCCTGCTGGAGCTGCTGCAGGTGGCCCGGCCGAGCCTGGACCTGACCTCGCAGTTCCCGCTGACCGCCATCCCGACCGACACGGTGAAGGCCGTGAAGCAGTCCGGCATGGTCGCCAGCGAGACGTACCGCCCCTCTCGCGAACGTGAACTGCTGGCCCGGGCCGAGCCGCTCGATCACGACGAAAAGCGCCAGGTGCTGGCTGCAAGCGCTGACACCGCGCACCTGCAGAGCCCCGAGTTCAAGGCCCTCCCCCGCCAGCGCCAGGCGCTGGTGCAGGATGCCGCGTACCGCCTGGAGCGTTACCGCGCCAATGGCCAGGAGCGCGACCCTGGGCAGGCGAAACGCAGCTTCGAACTGCTGCGGGCAATCAACAGCAACCCGCCACCGCCCCTGCAGATCGAGCGCCCGGGCCTGCCCGAGGACGGCCATGACTCGCGCACCTGGCAGCTTGGCGTGGGCACCCGCGAAGACCGCGCCTACGCCGAGTACGGCCTGCGCATGGCCTACCACGACCTGAATGACAACGCCTATGGCTTCCCGCTGGGGGCGCAGATCGAGATCCTGCAGCTGAAGCTGCGCCAGTACGAAGGCAACGACTGGCAGGTGCAGCGCCTGGACCTGGCCACCATCCGCTCGCTGACGCCGCGCAACGAGCTGCTCAAACCTTGGTCGTGGCAGGTGGCCGGCGGGCTGGAGCGGGTGCCGGGCAAGCATGATGACGAAGTGCTGGTGAGCCATGTGAACGGCGGGGCCGGCGGCACCTGGCAACTGGCCGACGGGTTGCTGGGCTTTGCCCTGGGCACTGTGCGGGTCGAGCACCACAATGATTTTGCCCAGTTCATCGCCCCGGCGGCGGGCTTCAATGGCGGGCTGCTGTGGCGCAACGGGCTGGGCAACATGACGCTGGAGGCCAAGGGCGACTACTTCACCAATGGCGAGGTACGGCGCAGTGTGAGCCTGAACCAGCAGTGGGAGATCAGCCAGAACCTGGGCCTGCGGTTGAGTGCTTCGCGGGAGTTCAGCCACCTGGCTACGGCGCAGAACGAGGTGATGCTTGAGCTGAAGTGGTATCACTACTGAGGCCGCTTTGCGGCCTTTCGCGGGCATGCCCGCTCCCACAGGTACTGCACTGGCCTCGAATCCTGGGGTGATCCTGTGGGAGCGGGCGTGCCCGCGAATGGGCCAGTAAGGTCAGCAGAGCTGTGTGAACCAACCGACTCTTTGACACTGTTTTGACGGCCCCCCGACAAATCGCCACCTAGACTTTCCAGTATCAACCGGAGGGTTTTGTGGTTATGTCGCGGTACTGGTTCGGCGTGTGCATGGCGTTGTTGCTGTCTGGTTGCGAAACCACCCACGAGCAGATGGTCAACCAGGGCTATCCCCCCGCCTATGCCGATGGCTTCCAGGACGGCTGCAGCAGCGGCCGCCAGGCGGCAGGGCTGATGGTCGGTGGCTTTCGCAAGGACGTGCCGCGCTACCTCCACGAGCGCCAGTACGAAAGCGGCTGGGACGACGGCTTTCGCCAGTGCCACGCCATGCAGAACAGCGAAGAACAGCGCCAGTACCACGAGCGCTTCTGGGACCAGCGCGAGCGCGACTGGGAGCAGGAAAAGGACCGCGACGCCGCACGCGCCTATCGCCACAACTGAGTCGCAAACGGACATCCCTTGAAACCGGCGGCCTGCGATGATGGTCTCCTGCACAAGGAGGCCACGCATGAGCCGAGCATTCGTCAACGAAGACCAGGCCGCCGCCCAGGCTGATCAGCCGGTCGAGCGACGGGTCAGTGAACAACCCAACTACGTGACTGCCAGTGGCCTGCGCCAGCTGCAGGAGCGCGTGGCCGAACTGAATGCCCTGCGCAGCGAACTGCAGGCACAGGGCGAACGTGGCGACAAGCAGCGGTTGGCGGATACCGAACGGGACCTGCGCTACTTCAGCGCGCGGGTGCAGAGTGCCCAGGTGGTGCCGGCGGCGACATCGCGCAGCAAGGTGCAGATTGGTAGCCGGGTGCGGTTTGTCGATGGGCAGGACCAGGAACATGTGGTGCGGCTGGTGGGCGAGGATGAGGCGGATGCCGGGCGGGGGTTGATCAACTGGGGTTCGCCGTTGGGGAGGGCTTTGCTCGGGGCAGGGCCTGGGGATGAGGTGGTCTGGCGGCGGCCGGTGGGGGAGCAGGTGATCGAGGTGATCGAAATTGAAGGTGGGCCCTAGGGGCCGCTTCGCGCCCCATCGCCGGCAAGCGCGGCTCCCACAGGAAGCGCAGCTCTCAAGCCTTGTTCAGTACCTGTGGGAGCCGCGCTTGCCGGCGATGGGCTGCAAAAGCAGCCCCCAGGGCCTCGTATCAGACCACGCCCTGCGCCAGCATCGCATCAGCCACTTTCACGAAGCCTGCGATGTTCGCACCTTTGACGTAGTTGATGCTGCCATCCGCCTCTTCACCGTAATGCACGCAAGCATGGTGAATCGACTGCATGATGTTGTGCAGCTTGCTGTCCACCTCACCGGCAGTCCACAGCAGGCGCATGGCGTTCTGCGACATCTCCAGGCCCGACACGGCCACGCCGCCGGCGTTGGAGGCCTTGCCCGGGGCGTACAGGATGCCCGCTTCCAGGAAGATATCCACAGCCTCCAGGGTGGTCGGCATGTTGGCGCCTTCGGCCACGCAGATGCAGCCATTGCGCAGCAAGGTGCGGGCGTCTTCGGCGTCCAGCTCGTTCTGCGTGGCACACGGCAGGGCGATGTCGCACGGCAAGCTCCACGGGGTCTGGCCCTTGCGGAACTCCAGGCCGAACTGCGCGGCCAGTTCGCTGATGCGGCCACGCTTGACGTTCTTCAGCTCCATCACCGCATCCCACTGGGCATCGGTCAGGCCGGCTTCGGCGTACAGGGTGCCTTCGGAGTCGGACAGCGAAATCACCTTGCCGCCCAGGTCCATGACCTTGCGCGCAGCATACTGAGCCACGTTACCCGAACCAGAAATCGCCACGCGGCAGCCATCGATACGTTTGTCCTGGCGCTTGAGCATTTCCTCGGCGAAGTACACGCAGCCGTAGCCGGTGGCTTCCGGGCGGATCAGGCTGCCGCCGTAAGTCATGCCCTTGCCGGTCAGCACCGAAGTGAACTGGTTGGCCAGGCGCTTGTACTGGCCGAACATGAAGCCGATTTCGCGGGCCCCCACGCCGATGTCACCGGCCGGGACGTCCAGGTCTGCGCCAATGTGGCGGTACAGCTCGCTCATGAACGCCTGGCAGAAGCGCATGACTTCGGCGTCGCTCTTGCCTTTGGGGTCGAAGTCCGAGCCGCCTTTGCCGCCGCCCATGGGCAGCGAGGTGAGGGAGTTCTTGAACACCTGCTCGAAGGCCAGGAACTTGAGCACACCCAGGTTGACCGACGGGTGGAAGCGCAGGCCGCCCTTGTACGGGCCGATGGCGCTGCTCATCTGGATGCGGTAGCCGCGGTTGACCTGCACCTTGCCCTGGTCATCGACCCAGGACACGCGGAACAGCACGGCGCGCTCGGGCTCGACCATGCGCTCCAGAATGCCTGCCTGCAGGTAATGCGGGTTGGCCTCGAGGAATGGCCACAGGCTGCGCAGCACTTCTTCCACAGCCTGGTGGAATTCAGGTTGGGCCGGGTCGCGTTGCTTCAGGCGCGCGAGGAAATTGTCGACAGATTCGATCATGGTAGACATCTCACCAAGAGGATTGGACTTATTGGTTTTTTCACGAATGTACCAAGAAGCAATCGCACCGGAATAGGGCGGGATGTCGTTTTTTTGAAATTATTTGGTGCGTTTTCTATAAGTGTATACAAAACCGGGGTCGGCGGCGGCTTCTTCGCGGGCTCGCCCGCTCCCACAGGTTCATCACAGGCCTTGGGTTCCAAGGGCTCCTGTGGGAGCGGGCATGCCCGCGAATGAAGCCAGCACCACTTTCCAGCCAGGCACAAAAATGGGGCCTCAAAGGGCCCCATTCTTGTGCATCAGAACACCGGCTTACTGAGCCAGCTTCTTGTGCCGTACACGGTGCGGTTGGGCAGCAGCATCGCCCAGGCGCTTCTTGCGGTCGGCTTCGTACTCGGTGTAGTTACCCTCGAAGAACACCACGTTCGAGTCGTCTTCGTACGCCAGGATGTGGGTAGCCACACGGTCCAGGAACCAACGGTCGTGGGAGATCACGATCGCCGCGCCCGGGAAGTCCAGCAGGGCTTCTTCCAGCGAACGCAGGGTTTCGACGTCGAGGTCGTTGGACGGTTCGTCGAGCAGCAGGACGTTACCGCCCTCCTTCAGGGTCAGGGCCAGGTGCAGGCGGCCACGCTCACCACCGGACAGGTCCTTGACGAACTTCTGCTGGTCGCCACCCTTGAAGTTGAAGCGGCCCACATAGGTACGCGACGGGATCTCGTAGTTGCCGATGCGGATCATGTCGGAGCCGTCGGAAATCTGCTGGAACACGGTCTTGCCGCCGTCCAGGTCCTCGCGGCTCTGGTCGACGCAGGCCAGCTGCACGGTTTCACCGATCTCGATGCTGCCCGAGTCCGGCTGTTCCTTGCCCATCAGCATGCGGAACAGGGTCGACTTACCGGCACCGTTACCACCGATCACACCGACGATGGCGCCTTTAGGCATGGAGAACGACAGGTTGTCGATCAGCACGCGGTCGCCGTAGCCCTTGGTGACGTTCTTGAACTCGATGACCTTGTCGCCCAGGCGCGGGCCGGCCGGGATGTAGATCTCGTTGGTTTCGCTGCGCTTCTGGAATTCCTGCGACTGCATTTCTTCAAAGCGCTGCAGACGGGCCTTGGACTTGGACTGGCGGGCCTTGGCGCCTTTGCGCACCCATTCCAGTTCCTCTTTCATGGCCTTCTCGTGGGCGCTCTGCTGCTTGGATTCCTGCGCCAGGCGCTCGGACTTGGCTTCCAGCCAGCCCGAGTAGTTGCCTTCGTACGGGATGCCAGCGCCGCGGTCCAGTTCCAGGATCCAGCCAGCGACGTTGTCGAGGAAGTAACGGTCGTGGGTAATGGCTACCACGGTGCCCGGGAAGTCGTGCAGGAAGCGCTCCAGCCAGGCCACCGAGTCGGCGTCCAGGTGGTTGGTCGGTTCGTCCAGCAGCAGCATGTCGGGGGCCGACAGCAGCAGGCGGCACAGGGCCACGCGGCGCTTCTCACCACCGGACAGATGCTCGATGCGTGCGTCCCAGGCCGGCAGGCGCAGGGCGTCGGCGGCAACGTCCAGCTGGCGCTCAAGGTTGTGGCCGTCAGCGGCCTGCAGGATGGCTTCCAGCTTGGCCTGCTCGGCGGCCAGCTTGTCGAAGTCGGCATCCGGTTCGGCGTAGGCAGCATAGACCTCGTCCAGGCGCGCCTGGGCGTCCTTGATCACGCTGACCGCTTCCTCGACCACTTCGCGCACCGACTTGTTCGGGTCCAGTTGCGGTTCCTGTGGCAGGTAGCCAACGTTGATGTCGGGCATCGGACGGGCTTCGCCGTCGAATTCCTTGTCGACGCCCGCCATGATCCGCAGCAGGGTCGATTTACCGGCGCCGTTCAGGCCGAGCACGCCGATCTTGGCGCCCGGGAAGAACGACAGGGAAATGTTCTTGAGAATTTCCCGCTTCGGCGGCACGACCTTGCTCAGCCGATGCATGGTGTAGACGTATTGAGCCATTCTGGATACCCCAGTCTAAAGGTTAAGAAATACCGGGCAGCCCACGTGAATTTGACCGGGCTGCCATTGCCAAAAAATTCGTTGTCTGGCGTCGCGCTGTTAATTTGGGCTGCAAAAACGCGTAAACAGCCTTCTCGCCATGAAAATGATCCGTTGCGCAGCTGGCGAGGATTGGCCGGGGGTCTGGATGCCGTCGCTGGGTGGTGCAACGCAGTGAAGCAGCCTTTTTCCGCCCTACCTCATGTTCTCGCTACAAAAATCGACCTCGCCATGACGCTCAGAGCCGGCACGCTGCTCGCTCCTGTAGCGCCTGCGGCAGTCGTCGCCGCTGCCAAGCTGGCTATCATCTCAACTACGTGCGACACGCTCAACTGTTCGCCTGCTGGGTGGCAGAAAGGTAGTCATGTTCATCATTGGACAAAGGGAGGCTGAGCAAAGCGGAGTACGCCCCTCTGGTATAGACCAAGACGGGGCTTGGCCTGCGGACTGAGCATCACCAGCGAAAAACGTGAATTTTTCATTGCCGTGGGCGAGCGAATTGCCCGCCTGCGCAAAGAACACGGCATCACCCACACTCTGTTGCGCAGATGCTCGATACCCTGATCGCTCAAGCCAAGCCTCCCTTCCTTCGCTGCTGGCTTTGGTCGAAGCCGGTGCCTGGATGAATATGAACTTAATCTAATTACTATATACAAATTCAATACCAAACTTCATTTCATGACCAATTAAATTAATCTCGTCATGCCATCAACAACGCAGTTATAAACACAGGTCTTTCCGCCAATAGAGGCAACCTCACCTGCGCCTTTTGCACCAACCGACCCCTAGGATTTTATTTCTTCAATCCCACCAAGTGCTTAAATGGACCCTCATCTAAATCAAACCCTAGATCTGTGATAAGTCTAACTGCCTCCTGGTACTCGTCGTCCGTAATAGAAATATCAAATTCACAAATGTGATCGCATAGTATCTCAAAGGCTAGGCCTTCCTCATTGTACGCGACATAGTCCAAAGCCCCTTGGAGCAGGCCAGCTTCCAATCGGCCGTCGAATTTCTTCCCGAATTCAATAATACGATCTGCAAACATAAAATTTACCTAATAGGCTTATAAGGCGGGACAGGAGCATCATCAGGAAACGCGGTAACCACCTTCCCAGTGGCTGATTGGTATACAACTCGCATACGTACACCATCACGAGTTTCATAAGCAACCCATTTGGCAGGATCTCCCGTAGCCGTATAAACCCCACCGGTTCCTGTTTGCGCGTACCACCAATCGCTGCCCGACAGCGCATAGAAATCAAGGAAGCTCGCGTCCGCGTCGCTCTTCTGCGCGTCCACTACCCCCCATCATCGCAAGGGCGTAATCCGTTACCAGAAGGTCATATTCCGCTTTGCTCAGCCTCCCGCTCTGGTACAGCTCACAAGCTTTTCCCCAGCCTGTTTCTTCTGCTGCCGGTACTCATCACGAATGCCAACCTCGCAGCCGCCATTTCCACCACAGGCT
>NZ_JAWJYQ010000056.1:0-40497 GCF_032971465.1 Pseudomonas sp. LSJ-87
TGTGGGAGCGGGTTCACCCGCGAAAGGGCCGGTCCTGCCTATGTCGATCCTGGTCTACCCTTAAGCCTTCACCGGTGGTTCCTGGCTCGGCGGGTCGCCCACCGTCGGCGGCACGGTCGGCTTGATCGGCAGCTCGTCCGGGTCTTCCTCCGGCACGGGCGGCGGCAGGCTCGGGTCGTCGATGTTGGGATCGGGAGTCTCCGGTGGAATGGGAATGTTCATGGCCTGACCTCGCTTGGGTAATTGAAGAGGTGCTGCAGGCTTCGACCCCTGGCAGCTGCCGTTCGCTCAATTTTTTTGAACCCCACGCCTGTGCCCGGCTCTGAACCCTTACCGCCACCAGCCTGAGGGAGCAAGGTCCGATGTCACGAAACGAGCCCTTCGAAAGCGTGCCCATGGCCAACGATCACCCGGACCAGGCCATCAGCCTGTCCCAGGCGCTGCTGGCGCCGCGCATCGTGATCGAAGACACCCAACCCGTGCTCGAAGCCGGCACCTTCGCCGCCAAGGCCATCAGCGGCCAACCGGTGGCGGTCAGCAGCAAGGTCTACAGCGACGGCCACGACCGCCTGGCGGTGATGCTCAACTGGCGCCAGGCCCACAGCCGGCGCTGGCATTGCATACCCATGCACTCGCCGGGCAACGACCTGTGGCTGGCCGAGTTCACACCCACCGAACTGGGCCCGCACCTGTTCAGCATCGAGGCCTGGATCGACCCGTTCGCTACCTATTGCCACGATCTGGAGAAGAAGTACCACGCCGGTGTCGAGGTTCGGCTGGAGCTGGAGGAAGGTCGATTGATGCTGGGCAAGGGCATCGAGCTGTGCAACGGTGCCCTGCGCGAGGAGCTCCAGGCCTTGCAGCAGCGCCTGCCCACGCTGAATGCCGACGATCAGGTGGCGTTGTTTCTCGACCCCGCCACCGCCCGCCTGATGAGCGATGCCGAGCACCGCAGCTACCTGGCCCGCAGCCGCGAATTCCCCGTCGATGTCGACCGCCCGGCCGCGCAGTTCGCCAGTTGGTACGAGCTGTTCCCGCGCTCGATCACCGACAGCCCCGAGCGCCACGGTACCTTCAATGATGTGCACGAGCGCCTGCCGATGATCCGCGACATGGGCTTCGACGTGCTGTACTTCCCGCCCATCCACCCCATCGGCATGCAGCACCGCAAGGGCCGCAACAACGCCCTCACGGCAGAGCCCGGCGACCCGGGCAGCCCGTATGCCATCGGCAGCGCGGAAGGCGGCCACGAGGCAATTCACCCGCAGCTGGGCAGCCGCGACGACTTCCGCCGCCTGGTGGCCGCAGCGGCCGAGCATGGTCTGGAAATCGCCCTCGACTTCGCCATCCAGTGCTCCCAGGACCACCCCTGGCTCAAGGAGCACCCCGGCTGGTTCAGCTGGCGACCGGACGGCACCATCCGCTATGCCGAGAACCCACCGAAGAAGTACCAGGACATCGTCAACGTCGATTTCTATGCACCCGAGGCCGTGCCGTCATTGTGGCTGGCCCTGCGCGACGTGGTGCTCGGCTGGGTCGAGGAGGGGGTGAAAACCTTCCGCGTCGACAACCCGCACACCAAGCCACTGCCGTTCTGGCAATGGCTGATCGCCAATGTGCGCAGCCGGCACCCCGAGGTCATCTTCCTCGCCGAAGCCTTCACCAAGCCGGCGATGATGGCCCGCCTGGGCAAGGTCGGGTACGCGCAGAGCTATACCTACTTCACCTGGCGCAACCACAAACAGGAACTGCGCGAGTACTTCGAGCAGCTCAACCAGCCGCCATGGAGCCAGTGCTACCGGCCCAACTTCTTCGTCAACACGCCCGACATCAACCCGTACTTCCTGCACACCTCCGGCCGTGCCGGCTTCCTCATCCGCGCGGCGCTGGCCACCATGGGTTCGGGGCTGTGGGGCATGTACTCGGGCTTCGAACTGTGCGAAGGCACACCGCTGCCGGGCAAGGAGGAATACCTGGATTCGGAGAAGTACGAAATTCGCCCACGCGATTTCAGCCAACCCGGCAACATCATTGCCGAGATCGCCCAGCTCAACCGTATCCGCCGGCAGAACCGCGCCTTGCAGACCCACCTGGGCGTGGCGTTCTTCAACTGCTGGAACGACAACATCCTGTACTTCGCCAAGCGCACGCCCGAGCGCGACAACTACATCCTGGTGGCAATCAGCCTCGACCCGCACAACGCCCAGGAGGCGCATTTCGAGCTGCCGCTGTGGGAGCTGGGGCTGGATGACAACGCCGAAACCCAGGGTGAAGACCTGATGAACGGCCATCGCTGGTCGTGGTACGGCAAGACCCAATGGATGCGCATCGAACCCTGGCATCTGCCGTTCGGTATCTGGCGCATCGAAAAGGCCCGTTAACCTGTGGGAGCGGGCGTGCCCGCGAAGCAGGCGCCGCGGAGCATGGCACCGGCTTCGCCGGTGTTCGCGGGCACGCCCGCTCCCACAGGGGTCGTGTCAAGTCAGTTGCTTGTGCATTGGGGCCAGAGCAACCAGGAATTGAAAGGAGTCGCACATGGCCAAGCGTTCCCGCCCGGCAGCCTTCATCGACGACCCGCTGTGGTACAAGGACGCCGTCATCTACCAGCTGCACATCAAGTCGTTCTTCGATTCGAACAACGACGGCATCGGCGATTTCGCCGGCCTGATCAGCAAGCTCGACTACATTGCCGAGCTGGGCGTCAACACCTTGTGGCTGCTGCCGTTCTATCCCTCGCCACGCCGCGACGACGGCTACGACATCGCCGAATACAAGGCCGTGCACCCCGACTACGGCAACCTGGCCGATGCCCGCCGCTTCATCGCCGAGGCGCACAAACGCGGCCTGCGGGTGATCACCGAGCTGGTCATCAACCACACCAGCGACCAGCATCCCTGGTTCCAGCGCGCCCGCCATGCCAAGCGCGGCAGCAAGGCACGGGACTTCTACGTGTGGTCGGATGACGACCAGAAGTACGACGGCACGCGCATCATCTTCCTCGACACCGAGAAGTCCAACTGGACCTGGGACCCGGTCGCCGGCCAGTACTTCTGGCACCGCTTCTACTCGCACCAGCCCGACCTCAACTTCGACAACCCGCAAGTGCTCAAGGCAGTGATCGGGGTGATGCGCTTCTGGCTGGACCTGGGTGTCGATGGCCTGCGCCTGGACGCCATCCCCTACCTGATCGAGCGCGATGGCACCAACAACGAGAACCTTGCCGAAACCCACGACGTGCTCAAGGCGATCCGCGCCGAAATCGACGCCAACTACCCCGACCGCATGCTGCTGGCCGAGGCCAACCAATGGCCCGAGGACACCCGCCCGTACTTCGGCGAAGGCGAGGGCGACGAATGCCACATGGCCTTCCACTTCCCGTTGATGCCGCGCATGTACATGGCCCTGGCCATGGAAGACCGCTTCCCGATCACCGACATCCTGCGCCAGACCCCGGAAATCCCCGCCAACTGCCAATGGGCGATCTTCCTGCGCAACCACGATGAGCTGACCCTGGAAATGGTCACCGACCGCGAGCGCGACTACCTGTGGAACTACTACGCCGAAGACCGCCGCGCCCGCATCAACCTGGGCATCCGCCGCCGCCTGGCGCCGTTGCTGCAGCGTGACCGGCGGCGCATCGAACTGCTCACCAGCCTGCTGCTGTCGATGCCCGGCACGCCCACCCTGTACTACGGCGACGAACTGGGCATGGGCGACAACATCTACCTGGGCGACCGCGACGGTGTGCGCACGCCCATGCAATGGTCGCCGGACCGCAACGGCGGTTTCTCCCGCGCCGACCCGCAGCGCCTGGTGCTGCCGCCGATCATGGACCCGCTGTACGGCTACCAGACCGTCAACGTCGAAGCCCAGGCCAACGACCCGCACTCGCTGCTGAACTGGACCCGGCGCATGCTGGCGGTGCGCAAGCAGCAGAAGGCCTTCGGCCGCGGCAGCCTGCGCACCCTCACGCCGAACAACCGGCGCATCCTCGCCTACTTGCGCGAGTACACCGACGCCGATGGCAACACCGAAGTCATCCTGTGCGTGGCCAACGTTTCCCGCGCCGCCCAGGCGGCTGAACTGGAATTGTCACAATACGCCGACAAAGTACCGGTGGAGATGCTCGGCGGCAGCGCTTTCCCGCCGATCGGGCAACTGCCGTTCCTGCTGACCTTGCCACCCTACGCCTTCTACTGGTTCCTGCTGGCCAGCCACGACCGCATGCCCAGCTGGCACATCCAGGCCACCGAGGGGTTACCCGAATTGACCACACTGGTACTGCGCAAACGCATGGAAGAACTGCTGGAGGCCCCCTCCAGCGATACCCTGCAAAGCGCCATCCTGCCGCAGTACCTGCCCAAGCGGCGCTGGTTCGCCGGCAAGGAAGGGCCGATCGACCAGGTGCGCCTGTGCTACGGCGTGCGTTTCGGCACCGCCACCACGCCGGTGCTGCTCGGTGAAATCGAAGTGCTCAGCGAGGGGGTGGCTACCCGCTATCAGCTGCCGTTCGGCCTGCTGCCCGAAGAGCAGATCAGTACCGCGCTACCGCAGCAGCTGGCCCTGGCGCGGGTGCGCCGTGCCCATCAGGTTGGCCTGATCACCGACGCCTTCGTCCTCGAGCCGTTCATCCGCGCGGTGCTGCGTGCCTGTGAGGGCGGCATGCATCTGCCTTGTGGCAACGGCGAGGGCGAGCTGCGCTTCGAAAGCACGCAGCAACTGGTGGGCCTGGCGTTGAACGACGAAAGCAGCGTGCGCTACCTCAGCGCCGAGCAGTCCAACAGCTCGGTGGTGATCGGCGACCAGGTGGTGCTCAAGCTGATTCGCCGGGTCAACCCGGGTGTGCACCCAGAGCTGGAAATGAGTGCCTACCTGACCGCCGCAGGCTTTGCCAACATTTCGCCGCTGCTGGCCTGGGTCAGCCGGGTGGATGAGCAGGGGGCGCCACACTTGCTGATGATCGCCCAGGGCTACCTGAGCAACCAGGGCGACGCCTGGGCCTGGACCCAGAACACCCTGGAGCGGGCCATCCGCGACCAGATGGAGCCTTCCAGCCTCGACGCCGATGCGCACACCGATGCACTGGCCGAACTCACCGGCTTTGCCGCCTTGCTCGGCCAGCGCCTGGGCGAGATGCACCTGCTGCTGGCTGCACCGACCAATGACGAGGCCTTCCAGCCGCGCCCGAGCGATGCCGACGACAGCGAACGCTGGAGTGTGCAGATCAACGCCGAACTCACCCATGCCCTCGACCTGCTGGCCCAGCACCGCGACAGCCTCGACAGCGAAAGCCAGGCGCTGGTCGACGACTTGCAGCAACAGCGCGACGGCCTGGCCCAGCACATCGCCAACCTGACCCGCCAGGCCCAGGGCGGCCTGCTGATGCGCGTGCACGGCGACCTGCACCTGGGCCAGGTGCTGGTGGTGCAGGGCGACGCCTACCTCATCGATTTCGAAGGTGAACCGGCCCGGCCGCTGCAAGAGCGTCGGGCAAAACACAGCCCGTACAAGGATGTCAGCGGCGTGCTGCGATCCTTCGACTATGCTGCTGCCATGATCTTGCGCAGCGCGTCTGCGGTCGACCTTTCCGACCCGGCGCGCCAAGCCCGGCAACGGGTTGCCAGGCAGTACCTGCACCAATCGCGGCATGCCTTTGTCGAAGCCTATGGCCTGGCCACCGCGGCCATGCCTCACGCCTGGCAACAGGCCGAGGGCGAGCGCGCCGCACTGGAGCTGTTCTGCCTGGAAAAAGCTGCCTACGAAATCACATACGAAGCCGAGAACCGTCCGAGCTGGCTGGCCGTGCCTTTGCATGGCCTGCATGGACTGATCAGTACCTGGGGAGAGTCATAGATGAATGCAACCACGCGTGAAAACGGCGGCCTTTGGCAGCGGGACCTCGACGCCCTGGCCCGCGCCGAGCACGCCGATCCATTTGCGGTACTCGGCCCCCATGGCGACGGCGCGGGCGGGCAGGTGGTCCGCGCCTTCCTGCCCACTGCCCTGAATGTGCGCATCCTGGCCCGGCATGACGGGCGCATCCTCGCCGAAATGGAGCAGGGCAGCCTGCCGGGGCTGTTCACCGCGCACCTCGATGAGGCACACCCGTACCTGCTGCAGATCGGCTGGGCCGGTGGCGAGCAGATTACCGAAGACCCCTACAGCTTCGGCCCGCAACTGGGCGACATGGACCTGTACCTGTTTGCCGAAGGCAACCACCGCGACCTGTCCGGGCGCTTCGGCGCCCAGCCTATCCAGGTCGATGGTGTCGACGGCGTGTGTTTCTCGGTGTGGGCGCCGAACGCGCGGCGGGTGTCGGTGGTGGGTGACTTCAACAACTGGGATGGCCGCCGCCACCCCATGCGCCTGCGCCACAGCGCCGGGGTGTGGGAGCTGTTCGTGCCGCGCCTGGGCGTGGGCGAAACCTACAAGTTCGAGGTGCTGGGCAAGGACGGCATACTGCCCCTGAAGGCCGACCCGCTGGCGCGTGCCACTGAACTGCCGCCGAGCACCGCCTCCAAGGTAGCGGGGGCGCTCAGCCACGACTGGCAAGACCACGACTGGATGGCGCAACGCGCGCAGCGCCATGCCTACAGTGCGCCGCTGTCGATCTACGAGCTGCACCCGGGGTCGTGGCGCTGCGAGCTGGACGAGGCGGGCGAGGTGGGGCGCTATTACAACTGGCGCGAGCTGGCCGAGCGCCTGGTGCCGTACGTTCAGGAACTGGGCTTCACCCATATCGAACTGCTGCCGATCATGGAGCACCCGTTCGGCGGCTCCTGGGGCTACCAGCCGCTGTCGCTGTTCGCGCCCACCTCGCGCTACGGCAGCGCCGAGGACTTCGCCGCCTTCATCGACGCCTGCCACCAGGGCGGCATTGGCGTGCTGCTCGACTGGGTGCCGGCGCATTTCCCCACCGATGAACACGGCCTGGCGCGTTTCGACGGCACCGCCCTGTACGAATACGACAACCCCCTGGAGGGCTACCACCAGGACTGGAACACGCTGATCTACAACCTTGGCCGCAACGAAGTGCGCGGCTTCATGATGGCCTCGGCGCTGCATTGGCTGAAGCACTTCCACATCGATGGCCTGCGTGTCGATGCAGTGGCCTCGATGCTGTACCGCGACTATTCGCGCAAGGCCGGCGAATGGGTGCCCAACCGCCACGGCGGGCGCGAGAACCTGGAGGCCATCGACTTCATCCGCCACCTCAACGGCGTGGCGGCCCACGAGGCCCCGGGCGCGCTGATCATCGCCGAGGAATCCACCGCCTGGCCCGGCGTCAGCCAGCCGACCCAACAGGGCGGCCTGGGCTTTGCCTACAAGTGGAACATGGGCTGGATGCACGACACCTTGCATTACATCCAGAACGACCCGGTGCACCGCACTTACCATCACAACGAGATGAGCTTCGGGCTGATCTATGCCTATTCCGAGCACTTCATCCTGCCCATCTCCCACGACGAAGTGGTGCACGGCAAGCATTCGCTGATCGACAAGATGCCCGGCGACCGCTGGCAGAAGTTCGCCAACCTGCGTGCCTACCTCACCTTCATGTGGGCGCATCCGGGCAAGAAGCTGCTGTTCATGGGCTGCGAGTTCGGCCAGTGGCGCGAGTGGGACCACGATGGCGAGCTGGACTGGTACCTGCTTCAGTACCCTGAGCACCAGGGCGTACAGCGCCTGGTCGGCGACCTCAACCGCCTGTACCGCGAGGTGCCGGCGTTGCACGAGCAGGATTGCCAGCCGCAGGGGTTCCAGTGGCTGATTGGTGACGATGCGCAGAACAGCGTGTATGCCTGGCTGCGCTGGAGCAGCAGTGGCGAGCCGGTGCTGGTGGTGGCCAACTTCACCCCGGTACCGCGCGAGGGGTATCGCATTGGCGTGCCGTTTGGCGAGCGCTGGCAGGAGCTGTTGAACAGTGACGCAGAGCTGTATGCCGGGTCCAATGTCGGCAACCTGGGGGTGGTGGAGAGTGACCAGATAGCCAGCCATGGGCAGCCGCAGTCGCTGGCCCTGAACCTGCCGCCACTTGGGGTTCTGATAATGAAACCAGCCTGATGTGTTGCTTGTACTGGCCTCTTCGCGGGTAAACCCGCTCCCACAGGTATTGCACAAGCTTCAGACCCTGTGCGGTCCTTGTGGGAGCGGGTTCACCCGCGAAAGGGCCGAACCTGCCTACCACCGCATCCGCACCCCAAGGCTGCCAATCAACCCATTCAGATCATTGTCGTCCACATCACTGCTGTAATCGGCACTGACAAACAGCGCCACCGAGGGCGTCACCCGAGCCACCAGCCCCAACCCCAGTTCTACCGTGGTCGAGTAGCGCGAGCTGGAGATCTTGTCGACCTGGTCCAGCTTCACCTCATCGGCATTGCTGAAGTCATACCACACGTTGGTCCGCACATAGGGTTCGATCGGCATGCCGCGTACTTCATAACGCCCGGACAGCCTGGCGCCGACCCGACCGCTCCAGCTTGGCTGGCTGTCGAAGGCCTGCAAGGTCTCTTCCTGCGCCCGGCTGCCGGGGAAGAACTGCTGGTTGATCAACTGCGCCTGCGGCTCGATCACCCAGCCGCCACCCAGGCCGATGGGGATGCCGCCTTCCAGCGAGAAGGTCATCGCGTGGCCGCTGTCATCCAGTCGCTGGCCGTTCTCGCCACGGCCATTGACGTCGATGCGCGAACCCATGGCCACGGCATCCAGGTGCCAGCCCTGTTCATGGGTCATGCTCCAGTAAACCCCCAGGCTTTCACCGCTGAGGTTCACGGCGTTGCGTTGCTTGTCGCCCAACAGCCGGCGCATGCCGTTGAAGCTGGTCTGCAGGTTGTTTTGCCCCACGAAGATCCCCGCGCGGTGCACATTGCCCGCTGCAGTTTCACGCACGAACAGGTCCGGGCCGATCGTCAGTTGCTGGCTGGGTGCTTCCAGCTGGTCCGGGGGCTGCGCGCCACCGCGCGCGGTGGTGGGGAAGAACTGCGCCCACTGGCTGGCGACCAGGTCCGGTGCAGCCTGCCCATGGCGTTCGCTCATCTTCTGCGAGAACGCATTCAAGGTACCGATACTCAAGCCACTGGCGCTGACCGGGTCGAGCGACAGCTGTGGTACTGCCGGTTGGTGCAGGAAACCGGGCGAGGCCGGGTCGTCCTGCAGTTCATACGCGATAGTTTCCACCGGGGTTGCCAGAAGCAGCGACGTGGAAACCGCGTAGAAAATGCTGTCGAAGCGCAAGAGGTTCGAGGTGCTTTTCATGGCGGATCTCCTTTGTTTTTGTGTTACAGCCCTAGGACCTGGCCTGTTGTCACGAGCTGTACGGCAAAAACAGTGGGCGACCCAAACCAGCACGCCAGGCTTTCGCCAGCGCGCACGAAGGCGCGAGCTAGAGGCCCGGCGCGAGATCTTTACTGCTTGATATGTTCAGCTAAGGAGAGGCCGCCGCTTGCGTCAAGAAAGTGTGAAGGAAGTGTTCAGGATCCGTGGTTTTGTTCAACGTGTTGATTTTTTTGATAAATCTGCGAGGTATAGCGGGGTTCGCTATTTGTCGTGGCGTGGCTATGAAGAATGATTGCTAAGCCTGACTTCGACCGACAACGGCAGGTGGTCCGACAGGTGCGACCAAGGTTTGTGCCCCAAAATCCGCGGCCCATGGCTTTCGGCGTTGCGCAGGTAGACACGGTCCAGGCGCAACAGCGGCAGCCGCGCAGGATAGGTGCGGGCCAGGTGCCCATGGTGGCGCTCGAAGGCCTCGTGCAGGTCACGCTGCAGGCCCAGGGTGCGGTTGCCGTGGGATTTCCAGTCGTTGAAATCGCCGGCGATGATCACCGGGGCCTCGGCGGGCAAGGACTCGAGCAGCTTGCGCAGCAGTTGCAGTTGTTTCTGGCGATGGCTTTCCAGTAACGACAGGTGCACGCAGATGGCATGCACCTGGTGCTGGCCGGGCACGTCGAGGATGCAGTGCAGCAGGCCACGTCGTTCGGGGCCGGTGATCGACACGTCGAGGTTGCGATGTTCGATGATCGGGTATTTGGACAGCAGCGCGTTGCCGTGGTGGCCGTCGGGGTAGACCGCGTTGCGGCCGTAGGCGAAGTCGCTCCACATGCTGTCGGCGAGGAACTCGTACTGAGAAGTCTGCGGCCAGCCGGGGTAGCGCGCGGCGTGGCGGTCGTGGCTGCCGAGCACTTCCTGGAGGAAGACGATGTCGGCCTGGGTGCTGCGCACCGCCTCGCGCAGTTCCGGCAGGATGAAGCGCCGGTTGAAGGCGGTGAAGCCCTTGTGGGTATTCACCGTCAGCACCTGCAGCCGCTTCACGGCCGGGGCCTGGTTGACACTGGCGAAACCTTTACTGCCGGCTTCGGGGTTCACGGTTACTCCTCAATGGCGGGTGCATGGGTGTTGTATGTCCCGGCCCTATCGCCGGCAAGCCGGCTCCCACAGGTAACGCGCAGGCCCGTCGGCCAGCGGATTACCTGTGGGAGCTGGCTTGCCGGCGATGAGGCCAGTACAGGCAACCGATACACAATGGGACCGACGAGGGTCCCCCGGGGTTCACTCCTCATCGCGCTGCAACACCATCAGCAGCAACGATCGCCCCTTCACCTCAAAGGTGCTGTCGAACTGCAGATGCTGCCCCTTGCGCAGCTCTGGCCGGTCGGTATCGACCAGGCAGCTCCAGTAATCCCCCTCGGGCACGGTCGGCAACTCGAACGGTACGATGTCGTGGTGGGCATTGACGATCAGCAACACGGTGGCCTCGGCGCCTGGCCTGGCAATGCCGCTGACCTGGGCACGGCCATCGATCAGCATGCCCAGGCAACGCCCGTGCGGGTCTTCCCATTGCTCCACGCTCATCTCGTTGCCATCCGGTGCCAGCCAGGTCACGTCCTTGACGCCGATCGCCTCATTGTAGTCGCCCACCAGAAAGCGCGAGCGGCGCAGTACCGGGTAGGCCAGGCGCAGGCGGGTCAGGCGCTTGACGAAGGCCAGCAGCTCTTCGCCCTCCTGGTCCAGGTCCCAGTTCACCCAGCCGATCTCGCTGTCCTGGCAATAGGCATTGTTGTTGCCGTGCTGGGTGCGGCTGAACTCGTCACCAGCGACGATCATCGGCGTGCCCTGGGCCAGCAGCAGGGTTGCGAAATAGTTGCGCATCTGGCGCATGCGCAGGGCATTCACGGCCGGGTCGTCGGTTGGCCCCTCGACACCGCAGTTCCACGACAGGTTGTTATCGGTGCCGTCCTGGTTGTTCTCGTCGTTGTCTTCGTTGTGCTTGTGGTTGTACGACACCAGGTCGCGCAAGGTGAAACCGTCGTGGGCGGTGACGAAGTTGACCGAGGCATAGGGGCGCCGGCCACGGTTGTTGAACATGTCCCCCGACGCGGTCATGCGCGAGGCAAAGTCGGCCAGTTGGCCTTCGTCGCCTTTCCAGAAGGCGCGCACGGTGTCGCGGAAGCGGTCGTTCCACTCTGCCCAGCCCGGGGCGAAGTTGCCCACCTGGTAGCCGCCCGGCCCGCAGTCCCAGGGCTCGGCAATCAGCTTCACCTGGCTCAGCATCGGGTCCTGGCGGCAGGCGACGAGAAAGCCGTGGCGTTCGCTGTAGCCGTCGTGGTAGCGGCCAAGGATGGTCGCCAGGTCGAAGCGAAAGCCGTCCACGTGCATTTCGCCGGCCCAGTAGCGCAGCGAGTCGGTGACCAGCTGCAGCACGCAGGGGTGGCTCAGGTCCAGGGTGTTGCCGGTGCCGGAATCGTTGATGTAGTAACGCTTGTCGTCCGGCATCAGGCGGTAGTAGGAGGCGTTGTCGATACCGCGCATCGACAGCGTCGGGCCGCGTTCGTTGCCTTCGGCGGTGTGGTTGTAGACCACGTCGAGGATCACCTCCAGCCCGGCGTCGTGCAGGTGCGCGACCATTTCCTTGAATTCGGCGATCTTGCCGCTGGCCAGGTAGCGCGGGTGGGGGGCGAAGAAGGCGATGCTGTTGTAGCCCCAGTAATTGTTCAGGCCCTTGTCCAGCAGGTGCTGGTCGTTGACGAAGGCGTGAATCGGCAGCAGCTCGATGCTGGAAACACCCAGCTCCTTGATGTGCTTGAGCAACTCGTCATTGGCCAGGCCGGCGAAGGTGCCGCGCAGTTCTTCCGGTACCGCCGGGTGGCGCATGCTGATGCCACGGGTGTGGGCCTCGTAGATGATCGTGCGCTCCCAGGGGATCAGCACGCGCTGGTCGCGGCCCCAGGTGAAGGCAGGGTCGATCACCTTGCACTTGGGCACGAACGGCGCGCTGTCGCGCTCGTCGAACGACAGGTCGCCATCGGGGTGGCCGATGGTGTAGCCGAACAGTGCTTCGGACCATTGCAGGCTGCCGACCAGTTGCTTGGCATACGGGTCGATCAGCAGTTTGTTGGGGTTGAAGCGGTGGCCGTTCTCCGGCTCGTACGGGCCGTGCACGCGGTAGCCGTAGACCAGCCCCGGGTGCGCGTCGGGCAGGTAGCCGTGGTAGATCTCGTCGGTGTACTCGGGTAGCTCGATGCGTTCGATTTCGTGCTCGCCGGTGGAGTCGAACAGGCACAGCTCGACCTTGGTGGCGTTGGCCGAGAACAGGGCAAAGTTGACCCCAAGGCCATCCCAGGTGGCGCCGAGGGGGAAGGGCAGGCCTTCGCGGATACGCGACGGGGCGACCGAGCGGGTTTTCTTCGGTGTGCGGGGGCTCATGGCGGTCCTCTAGTGGCCGTGGTGAAGGGAGGGAGCTGCGTAGGCCTGTACCGGCCTCTTCGCGGGTGAACCCGCTCCCACAGGTACACCGTCATCCTCAGGCCTGGCGCTATCCCTGTGGGAGCGGGTTTACCCGCGAAGAGGCCGGTACAGGCTCAACCGGCAGCCGGCTTTTTCACCGCCCGGGGTTTCTTCACAGCCACGGCCTTCTCAACCGGCTCAGCGGCTACCTTAGGCTTGGCCGGCGCCCGCTTGCGCGGCGCCGCCTTGGGTGCCAGCGCCTCGGCTTCGGCCAGCTTGCGCGCCATGTCCCAATGGCGGTCCTCCTGGCCGGCGGGCTTACCCTCGGACTCCCAGATCTGGTAGGCAAATTCGCGGATACGCTTTTCATCAACACTCATCATGACGCTCCTGATGCTCAAGATTGTTGTATCAGCAGGTTGACCGGAAACTCCGCCAGCACGGCGCTCAACATCAGCTCCTTGGAAGAGCTGACCGCAGCACTGGGGAAAAGTCCCGTCGAGTTGGCAGGCGACAAGGCAAACGGCAGGCTTACCCGGGTGTCGTCCCAGTTCTGTGCCGGGATCAGGGGTATCGATGCACCTGCCAGCAGGGTACTGGCCAGGCGTGGCGCGATGATGACGGCCCGTTCGCCTTCGCCAAGGCGGGCGAACGCCACCACCTTGTCGGCATGCCGGCCATGCACGGTCAGCGGCAGGTAGGCGCCACGGCGGAACAGCTCGGCATGGGCCTGGCGGCAGTCCAGCACCCGGGCGATCAGCGCCTGCTTGAGGCGGCCGTCGCGCCAGTGTTCCAGCAGCTCGGCTACCGGCGTTGCATCGTCCAGGGTGCGACGCCGGCAAGCGTAGTCCACGGCGCGGCGGTTATCCGGGTCGACCAGGCTGAAATCCCAGTATTCGTTGCCCTGGTACAGGTCCGGCACGCCCGGCGTGGTCATGCGCAGCAGGGCCTGGACCAGGCCGTTGAGGGCACCGGGGCAGGCCAGCAGGTGGGCGGCATCGGCCAGCGATTTGCGCAGCTGCTGGTTCTCGCCGTCCAGCAATAGCCCATCGATGTAGCGGGCGCAGGCGTTTTCGTATGCTTCGTTCGGCGCGCTCCAGCTGCTGCGCAGCTTGGCCTCGCGCAGGGCCTTCTGCTGCCACTGGCGGATGCGTTCGGCGTACTGGTGCAGGGCGTTGTCATCGTGCAGGTCGAGGTCCAGCGGCCAACTGCCCAGCAAGGTCTGCAACAGCATCAGCTCGTCGCCGGGGCTGGGCGCCGGGCCGTCATCCAGTTGCGTGCGCAACGGCGTGGCCAGTTCGCGCCAGTGTTCCATGCGGCTGGCCAGCCACGGGCCGCGCTCGCTGAGCACGGCCAGGCGCGCACGGGTGTCTTCGCCGCGCTTGTGGTCATGGGTGGCGCTGGCCAGCAGGTTGTCGGGGAAGTCACGCAGGCGCCGCTGGGCCTCGTTGTGGAAGTGCTCGAGCGGGGCGCTGAAACGCTCGGCGTCGAAGCCCACATCGTTGCGCGACAGCAGCCGCGCGCTGCGGTAGAACGCGGTATCTTCCACGGCCTTGGCGGCACTGGGCGCGGTCAGTTGCTGGAAGCGCACGCAGGCGTGGCGCAGCTGCTTGCGTGCCCGGCCTGCTGGCAGGCGGCGCCAGGCTTGCCCGCCCAGCCATTGTTGCAGGTGCTCGAGCAGCGGCCAGTCGGCTTCGCCCAGGTCCTGCCGGGCATTGGCCAGGGCCTGCTGGAAAAACCCTTCGTCTTCTGCCGGGCGCCCGCAGGCATTGAAGTAGGTGCGGTACACCGGGTAATGCGCCACCAGCGCCTGCAAGGCACGGCGGATCGCGCCCAGGGTCAGGTCGCGGGTCATCAGGTCGTTGCGCGCCACCTGCAACAGCGCCTGGGCCACCGACTCGCAGTCGCCGGCCAGGCTGGCATTGAGCACCAGGTGGCGGGCCTGACGCACTTCTTCGGGGAAGTCGGGGCGTTCGCTCACACTGGCCCACAGCTCGGTCAGCGCTGCTTCGCCCGCCGGGTCGTGCTGCAGCAGCGAAACCTGGTTCATGAATTCATAGCCGGTAGTGCCGTCGGTAAGCCAGTCGCGGTGCAGGTGCTCGTTGGCGCCGAGGATCTTCTCCACGTAGATCGGGAAATGCTCCAGGGCGGCGTTCAACGGCCGCCGTGCCAGCAGGCCATCGACCCGCCGGCGCAGCTTGCGGCAGTAACCGCGCGGGTCGGCCAGGCCGTCGATATGGTCGATGCGCAGGCCGTCCACCAGGCCGCGCTCGATCAGTTCGAACAGCTTGGCGTGGGTGGCCTCGAACACCACCGCGCGTTCCACCCGCAGGCCGCCCAGCTCGTTGATGTCGAAGAAGCGCCGCCAGTTGATGTCGTCGGCGGCGGTACGCCAGCTGGCCAGGCGGTAGGTCTGGCGCTCCAGCAGCAGGTGCAGGCGCTTGAAGCCGTTCTCGCTACGGCTGTCGAACGCCACCAGGGCCGATTCGAGGTCGGCGCCTTCGCCTGCCAGGCGCGCCAGTTCGGCTTGCAGGGGCAGGGCGTCGGCCAGCGGCGTGGCCGATGCGTTCAACGCGGTGAAGCGTTCCGCCAGGGCCTTGAGCGCCGGCTCCGGGCTGAGGGCAAGAATCCAGCCATAGTCGACCGGGCAGATCGGGAAGCGGTGTTGGTAATGGGCGACCTGTAGCAGCCCATGGTGCTTGTCGAACTCAAGCGGTATCTCGCCATTTTTCAGCGCCACGCCATAGTCGCTGGCGAGGAACGGCAGCAGCAGCTGACCGGCCAGCAGCGGGTCGCTGGAGTGCCACTGGATGTCGAAGAATTCTGCATAGGGGCTGCGCCGACCCCAGGCCAGCAGGCTCTGCCACCAGGGGTTGTCGGCACCGCCCACGGCCATGTGGTTGGACACCGTGTCGAGGATCAGCCCCATGCCGTGCTGGCGCAGGGCGGCAACCAGCCGTTCCAGCGCCGCTTCGCCGCCCAGCTCGGGGTTGACGCAGGTCGGGTCGACCACGTCGTAGCCGTGGCGCGAACCGGCGCGGGCCTTGAGGATGGGCGAGGCATACAGGTGGCTGATACCCAACTGGGCGAAGTACGGCACCAGCGGCACGGCGTGATCGAGGGTGAAATCACTGTGAAACTGCAGGCGCAGGGTCGAGGTCAGCGCTTTCATCGGTCACGCTCCCAGGCTTGTTCGCGGGCCTGGGCCAGCAGTTCCAGGCGCCGTGCGGCGTCTTCGTCGTCGAGCAGTTCACGTACCGGCCGGGCGAAGCGTCGGCGCCAGTTGGGGTGGCCGGCGGTGGTGCCCGGCAGGTTGGGTTGCTCGTCGCAACCCAGCAGGTCTTCAAGCGGTACCAGCACCAGCGGTGCGCGGGTGTGGCCAACGTAGCGGATGGCTGCGTCGATCAGCGCGTCGTTGTTCGGCAGCGTGCCGTAGTTGGCCTCCAGGGTGCGGCGCAGGCCGTCGTGCTCCTTTTGCCGCTCGTGGCGCCAGTGCAGTTCGGTGGCAGCATCGATCAGTTGCAGGCGGTGGCTCCAGTCGATGTCGCGGTTTTCCAGCCAGCCGGCCAGCGGCGCCAGGTCGTGGGTGCCGGTGGTGGCCAGGGCGTTGTCCGGCCAGTCGAGAATCGGCTTGAAATGGCCGGGCTGGGTCTGCTCGAAGGGCAGCACGCGCATGCCCAGCACGGCCTTGGCCGCCAGTTGCTCACGCAGGCCGTCCGGCACGGTGCCCAGGTCTTCGCCGAGGATGATTGCCTGGTGGCGCACCGACTCCAGCGCCAGCAGGCGCAGCAGGTCGTCCAGCGGGTAGTCGAGGTAGGCGCCTTCGCTTGGCTTGGCTCCCTGCGGAATCAGCCACAACCGACGCAGGCCCATGACATGGTCAATGCGCAGGCCGCCGGCGTGGGCGAGGTTGGCCCGCAGCATTTCGATGAAAGCGCGGTAGCCGTTGCGCTTGAGGCCTTCGGGCGAGAAGGCACAGATGCCCCAGTCCTGGCCGGCACGGTTGAGGATGTCGGGCGGTGCGCCTACCTTCAGGCCTGCCAGCAGCTCGTCCTGGCGGCTCCAGGCCTGGCTGCCGGCACCGTCGGCGCCCACCGCCAGGTCAGCGATCAGGCCGACCGCCATGCCGTTGCCGCGCGCTGCTTCCTGGGCGCGTTGCAGGCCCCGTTCGGTCAGCCATTGGCAAAAGGCATGGAACTCGACCTTGGCCGGGTAGGCGTTGGCGAACGCCTCCACTTCCGGGTGGTACGGGTCGTGCCAGGCCTTGGGCCAGTGACGCCAGTCGGCGCCCAGGCCATGCTCCACGGCCTGGGCCTGCAGCACCTCGAAGCGGCAATGGTGCTCCAGGGCCTGGCCACCGGCTTCGCGGAAGCTGTCGAAATCCTTGCGCAGCGGGTGGTCGCCCTGGCTGAAGCCCTGGTACAGGGCTTCGAGCAGGCGCAGGCGGGCGCTGGCGGCACGCGGCCAGTCGACCAGCGGGCCTTGCTCCAGGTCTTCCAGCTGTTGCTCCAGGCCGCAGGTTTCGATGGCCACGCGCACCTCCCGCTCGCCCAGCAGCGCGGCAGGGCTGGCGTAAAGGGTGTTGAGCAACAGGCGGCTGGAGGGCGAGTAGGGGCTGTAGTGCGTCTGGTCGATGGCCGACAAGGCGTGGATCGGGCTGATGGCCAAGGCATCGGCACCGCGCTCGGCGGCCGCGCGGGCCAGTTGTTCCAGGGCCAGGCAGTCGCCGTAGCCGCCATCGCCGGGGCGGCGCAAGCTGTACAGCTGCACCGCCAGGCCCCAGCAGCGCGGTGGCGGCTGCTGCACGCGGTCTTCAAGGCTGTGGCAGCGTGGCGGGGCCACGGCCACGGTGAAGCGGCGGCTGTCGATTTCCACCTGGTGGTAGCCGATGGGCAGCGCTCCGGGCAGGCGGGCCTGGTCGTCAAGGCTGAGGGTGAGGGCGCTGTGGTCCTCCAAGGTGCAGTGCGCGACGCTGGCGGCGCTGAAGTAGCGCGCCAGTGCCAGTGGCTGGCCGAGGTCGGCGGTCAGCAGCGGCGGCAGGTGCTCACTGTCTTCGGCAGCGTCCACGGCGCGCAGGCTGGCGGCAATGGCGGCGTCATCGCTGGCCGGGTGGCCAAGGCCTTCAAGGATGTTGCGCAGTACCTCGTCGCTGACACGCTGGGGCCGGGCATTGGCGTCGACCCAGTCGCGGCTCAGCCCGACGCGGGTTGCCAGGCGGTGCAGGGCAGTTTCGCTCATGGGCGCTCCTGGGCAGGGGGAAGCAGGCTGACCACGCAGCTGTAGGCGGCCAGGTGGGTATCGGGGTGCCGGGTGTCGCTGCTGTCGAACAGGCGGTTGGCCGGCGCGGGCAACTCGACCCCCTGTGGGGTGGCGGCCAGGTTCAGGTCGATGCGCAGGGTGGTGCCATTGCCCAGGCACCAGCGTGCGGTCAGGGCCTTGTCGCCGTGTACTTCGGCGCCCAGCGCGCGGCTGCCGGGCAGGTGCGGGATCACATGGCGGCGGCGCAGTTCGAGCAGGTGCTGGTACAGGCCGTGCCAGCCGGCGATCACTTCCTTGCCTTGCGGGCGGGAGGCCTCGAAGGTCTGTTCGGCGTTGGGGTCGGGGATGCTTTGGCGCTGCTCGGGGTCGGCGAAGGCGGCGAAATGGGCGAACTCGCCGCGCCGGCCTTCGCGCACTGCGTCGGCCAGCTGGTCATGGAAGTCGGTGAAGAACAGGAACGGCCGGCAGCTGCCATCGTCATCGCCCATGAACAGCAGCGGGATCATCGGTGCCAGCAGCAACAGCCCGGTGGCCGCCCGCAGCGCCTGCGGTGGGCACAGGCGGGTCAGGCGCTCGCCCAGGGCACGGTTGCCGACCTGGTCATGGTTCTGCAGAAACAGCACGAAGGCGCTGGGTGGCAAGTGCGCGCTGGGCTCGCCGCGGGGCGTGCCATGGCGGTTGGCCTGGCCCTGGAACACGAAACCTTCGGCAAGGCAGCGGGCCAGCTGGTCGATGGGGCGCTGCTGGTAGTCGGCGTAGTAGCCTTCGGTTTCGCCGGTGAGCAGCACATGCAGGGCATTGTGGCCGTCGTCGTTCCACTGGGCGTCGAAGCCTTGCTCCAGCAGGAAGGCCTGGTTGTGCTCGTTCTCCAGTACCAGCCATACGTGGCGGCCGGGTTCCACCGCAGCACGCACCCTTTGCGCCAGCTCGACCAGGAAGTCGGGCTGGTCGATGGCGTGCACGGCATCCAGGCGCAGGCCATCAAAGCGGTAGTCGCACAACCACATCAGGGCGTTCTGGATGAAGTACTCGCGCACCTGCGGGCGACGGAAGTCGATGGCTGCGCCCCAGGGGGTCTGCCGGTCTTCGCGGAAGAACGGGCTGGCGTACTGGTGCAGGTAATTGCCGTCGGGGCCGAAATGGTTGTACACCACATCGACCAGCACCATCAGCCCGTGGCCATGTGCCTGGTCGACCAGCGCACACAGCTGCTCGGGGCTGCCATAGGTGTTTTGCGGCGCATAGGGCAGCACGCCGTCGTAACCCCAGTTGCGCTCGCCAGGGAACTGCCCCAGCGGCATCAGCTCGACGGCGCTGATGCCCAGCTCGGCCAGGCGCGGCAGTTGCCGGGCGACCCCGACGTAGCCGTCGAGCAGGCCGACATGCAGCTCCTGGATGACCGCTTCGTGCCAAGGCCGGCCTTGCCAGGGGCGCTGCCAGGCATAGCTGGCCACATCCACCACCTGGCTCGGCCCCTGCACGCCATCGGGCTGGTAGCGCGAGGCCGGGTCGGCCACCTGCAGTGCACCATCGATACGGTAGTGGTAACGGTCACCGGCCTGGCACGGGGCCACACCGGTGAACCAGCCATCATCGTCGGGCAACAGCTCGATGGCCGGCTGCTGCTCCAGTTCCACGCTCACGCTGCGCGCATCCGGGGCCCAGAGGGCGAAGCGCGCCGACGTGGCGTCCAGCAGGTGTGCGCCATGTCTGTGCATCTTCGATTCCCCGTTCAGTAGTGGCTGTGCTGTGCCTGCTTGACCAGGTCTTCGTACAGGCGTGCGTAGGGTTCCACGGCCTGGCACCAGTTGAACGGTTGGGTCATCGACAGGCAGCGCATGGCGTTCAGCAGGTCCTTCTTGCCGTATACATAGAAGGCGCGGCTGAGTGCCTGGCGATAGCTCTCGACGGTGGACTCGTTGAACAGGAAACCGGTGACGCCGCACTCGATGGTGTCGGCCAGGCCGCCAGTGTTGCGCGCTACCGGCAGCGAGCCGAAGCGCTGCGCGTACATCTGGCTGAGGCCGCATGGCTCGTAGCGTGACGGCATCAGCAGGAAGTCGCTGCCGGCGAACATGCGCCGGGCATCGGTCTCGTTGAAGCCAATGCGTACGCCGATACGGCCCGGGTGGCGTAGCGCCAGTTCGCGCATGGCCTGCTCTTCTTCCGGCTCGCCACGGCCGATGATCGCGATCTGCCCGCCTTGCTCGACGATGTAGTCGGCCACACCCAGGGTCAGGTCCAGGCCTTTCTGGTAGACCAGGCGCGAAACCACGGCGAACAGCGGGCCTTCGGAGGGCTGCAGTTTGAACAGCTCGCGCACTTCCTGGGCATTGCGCGCCTTGCCTTCCCAGTCGTTGATGCTGAAGTTGTGCTGCAGGTGCTTGTCGGTGGCCGAGTCCCAGCTTTCGTCAATGCCGTTGGGAATGCCCCCGAGCAGGCCTTGTTGGGCCTTGCTGGCGAGGAAGCCGTCCAGGCCGCAGCCGAATTCCGGGGTGGTGATTTCCCGGGCATAGGTGGCGCTGACCGTGGTGATGTGGCTGGCGTAGGCCAGGCCGGCCTTGAGGAACGACAGCTTGCCGTAGAACTCCATGCCTTCCTGCTGCATGGCGTGCTCGGGGATTGCCAGTTCCGGGCTGCAACCGCGGCTGTACACGCCCTGGTAGGCCAGGTTGTGGATGGTGAACAGGGTTGGCGTACTCAGCCCGCGCCAGTGCATGTAGGCCGGAGCCAGGCCGGCGGGCCAGTCGTGGGCGTGCACCACTTCGGGCTTCCAGTGGATCCTGCCTTCGCCGGCGGCGATTTCGGCGGCGGCCAGGCCCAGGCGGGCGAAGCGGATGTGGTTGTCGGGCCAGTCGCGGCCGTTGTTGGCGCCATAGGGGGTGCCGTCGCGCTGGTACAGCTCGGGGCAGATCAGCACATAGATGACCAGGCCGTCGGCCATGTCCATGCGCCCGATCTTGCACGGCGGCAGGGCGGCGTGGCCACCCAGTTCACCGACGATGTGGATGGGGTTGTCGCTTTCCATCACCTGGCGGTAGCCGGGGATCAGCACCCGCACATCGTGCAGGTGCGCCAGGGCACGGGGCAGGGCTGCAGACACATCGCCCAAGCCACCGGTTTTCACCAGGTCGGCGATTTCCGAGGTCACGAACAAAATCTTGCGCTTGTTGCGGTTGTGCTGGCGCTGGGCGCCGGGTGCCTTGCCTGTCGTGGCGAAGTCCGGGGTGAGCGGTTCGCGGTTGTCCGGGTTGAATGAATCTACGTGAGGCTCGACAGCGGCACTGATCATACTTCTCTCCGTCCCTATGCTTGGCCGGGTGCTGGCACCCGTGGCGATGTTTCGTGTTGGTTCTCTCTGATTCTGGATTCTGCGTAGTGCGTTCCATGCCCCAGGGTCGTGCGCGCAGGCACGGCGCGATCGGCATTCCGGCCGAAGGCGATTGGGCTGGTGGGGTGTGTGGGCCGAGGCTGGGAAGTCCCTTTGCGTTTGGCCTACTTAGTTCCTGACCTGCCCGCGTTCCGGAAAGTTCGACTTTTTTTCGTCACTCTTCCGTTGAGCAAATGGCGGGCCGAAACCCGAGTGTAGGAGAGAAAGAGATAAAAATGTGACCCGCTGGTCACTATTGTTACGCCGCGGAGTAGACGCAAACGTTGGCGGTTGTGACCGGATGTGAATGCAGGGGCTGGAGCGGTGGATGGGGGGCAGACGGCATGCCCCATTTCCTGCCAGTCATGCACCTTTTTGGTGCGCTTGAGGGGTGCCAAGTTCATCGCCCTCCAACAGAATGGTGCATTTCGGAATCCAAGTGATTTCAGGGTGAATGAAAGGGGCTGTTTCGCGAACTTTTCAGTAACTATATTTATTATTTTCCTGGCTTGAATTTCTGGTGTTTCAGTGAGCGGACTTGCGCGCGAAAAAGCTTGTAAGTTTATGCTTTAGGAAATTTCCTACGAAATCGTCAATGCATGAAACCCATCGTTCCTGTCATGGCGGGGCGGTACGGTTTAAGTTGCTCTTCAGTCACTGCCTCATCCTCACTGTCGTCATCGGTCAAGTCCGCCAATGCCACGGATCTAGCCGGCTTGAACGTTGGCGACGGGCAATTTTCATTCGACGTACTCATCTTGAAGAAAGCCAGGGTGTGGTTGTTTTTTCGCCGGTAAACATGATGGCGGGTAGAGCAACTCATGAAACAGTCGGACTTTCGTTTCGGATTTCAGGCGCTCGCCGGGCGCACGGAGTTCGAAGTGGTTTCATTCAAGCTGGAAGAAGCTATCAGCCAGCCATTTGTGCTGAGCCTTGAACTTGTCAGCTACGACAGTGATGTCGACTTCGGCCAGGTGCTCGACAAGCCTGCGCTATTCACCCTTTATTGCGCAGACCGGCCACTGCGTCATGTGCATGGCTTGGTCAGTGCCTTCAGCCAAGGTGAAACCGGCTTCTGTCGCACGCGTTACCACGCTGTGGTCGAGCCGCAACTGGCCCGTGCCCGCTTGCGTTCGAACTGGCGCATCTTCCAGCAGAAAACCGTGCCGCAGATTCTTGAACTGATGTTCAAGCGTCAGGGCATTGCCCGGTTTGAGCTCAATAGCAGCGCCGATCACCAGGTGCGTGAGTTTTGTGTCCAGGCGGGGGAAACCGACCTTGACTTCATCCATCGCCTTGCCGCTGAAGAGGGCTTCGTCTACCGCTTTGCACACTGCGCCAGGCACCACACGCTGATCGTTACCGATCGCCTGCTATCGCTTGGGTTGCTCAGCCGGGGCACGCTAAAGCCCGTAGATGATGAGGCGCTTTGGCTGGATGAAGATGATCTCGGCCCCGACAAGGTGCTGTACCACGCCAGTAGCGGTGGCGACCAGGCCCGTGCTTGCCTGCGGCGTTTGCGCTACTGCGAGCAGGTGCGTACTGCGCAGCAGGTGCAGCGCGACTACACCTTCACCAACCCGGCCTATCGCCAGGAACACAAGGCTCAGGCCAGCGGAATCACGCACCAGTCGCTGGACTACGAGTTTTTTGATTACCCGGGCCGCTACAAGCGCGATGCGGTCGGCAAGCCCTTCACTGAAACGCGGCTAACGGCCCTGCGCCATGACGCCCGCCTGGCCGAAGTACAAGGCGATGACGTGCGCCTGCAGCCAGGCCTGAGCTTCACCCTCGTCGGCCACCCGCGCGAAGACCTCAATGTGCACTGGCGCGTGATCAGCCTGTGCCACGAAGGTACGCAGTTCACCAGCCTGCAGGAAGAAGCCGCCGGCGCCGAACAAGGTACCCGCTATGTGAACGATGCGCTGCTGGTGCAAGGCATGGCCGAATGGCGCCCGGCCCCCTTGGCCAAGCCGCGAATCGATGGCCCGCACATGGCCACCGTGGTCGGCCCGCCGGGCGAAGAGATTTTTTGCGACCAGTGGGGGCGGGTCAAGGTCAGCTTCCCCTGGGACCGTGAAAGCAGCAACAACGAATTCAGTTCCTGCTGGGTGCGGGTGTCGCAAGGCTGGGCCGGTGGCAGTTGGGGTTCAATGGCCATTCCGCGTATTGGCCAGGATGTGATTGTTCACTACGTCAATGGCGACCCTGACCAGCCGATGATCACCGGGCGCACCTACTGCGGTGACCAGCTGCCGCCTTACGACCTGCCCGAACACAAGACCCGCATGACCATCAAGAGCCAGACCCATAAAGGCGATGGCTTCAATGAGTTGCGCTTCGAGGACGAACTGGGGCACCAGGAAGTATTCATTCATGCCGAGCGCGACCAGAACAACGTCGTGAAACACAACGAAACCACGCTCATCGGCAATGATCGTAGCGAGCGCGTCGAGCATGACGAAGTGGTGCACATAGGTGGCAACCGCAGTGTCAAGGTCGGCGCCAGCAAGAGCGAAACGGTCGCCCTTGGCAAAGTCGAAAGCATAGGCCTGGGCAAGTCGTTGGCCGTTGGCGGGGCGTTGAGCGTGATGGTTGGCCTCGAGGCCAGCGAGCAGGTCGCGCAGGACAAGCGTGTGCAGGTCGGCGGGCAACTGCGGGTCGATGCCAATGACGATGTGTCGATCACCAGCCATCACGGCCATGTGCACATCGACAGCCGAACGTCGCTGACCCTGAGTTGCGGCGGGGCGTTCATCAAGCTGGTTGATGGCCGCATCGAAATCGGTTGCCCCGAGCCACTGCTGTTGCATGCCATCGCCCAGGTAAAGGCGCCTGCACGTTACGGCGAGCCGCCTGCACCGTCGCAGGAGGAAATCGAGTTTCGCCTGGTGCATGCCGACGGTACGCCGATTGCGGGCACGGCCTACGTAGCGACGTTGTCCGATGGCACCCAGCGCCAGGGTATGGTCGACCAGAACGGCTATGCCCGCCTGGCTGGCGTTACCCCCGGTTGTAGCGCCCAGGTGCGCTACGAGGTTGGCCAAGGTTCGCTGCAGCTGACGACCGCAACCGAGCCGGATGCTGCCCTGCAGGCATTGCTTGCCGGCTGTACCTCGGCAGGTGGCCAGCCATGAACTCTGCTGCTGACTGGCTGGATGAAGCGGTGGAAAGGGTGGCAGGTGGCTTTGGCTGGCTGCGTGACCTGGTGCTGGGCGAGTTTGCCGAGGAACGGCCACTGAGCGTGGTCATTGCCGACATGCTGCTGTCGTTGGTGCCTGGGGTGGTGATCGTGCTTAGTGCCCGTGACCTGGCCGCAGTGTGCCTGCGCCTGGGCAAGCGCTACACGGCGAATGGCAGCCAGGCAACGGCGCAGCCGCCACAGTGGCAGGAGTGGGTGCTGCTGGTCGCCTGCCTGATTACCTTGATCGCGCCGATCATCGGTGCCGTGGTGGGGGCGGTGGGTACGCCCGTGGGCTCGGTGGCAGGTGCATTGGTCGGCCAGGAAGCGGCAGCGTTTCTGCGAGGTTTGTGCCTGCTACTTATCCGTGAAAGCCAGATCATCTTGCGGACCGTGGTTGCGTTTCTTGGCAAGTTCACCCGCGGCAGCGTGGAGTTCTGGCTGCGCCAGGTCAGGTTCACGAGCTATGAAAAGGATTTGCTGGCCTATCTGAACCAGTTCTTGACCAAGGTCATGGCTGCAACGGCAAAGCTTCGCAGCTACCTGGGCAACTGGCCCTTCAACCAGGCGGCCTCGCACCTGTTGGTGCGGCTGCAGGCCATGGAAGCGCAGTTCTACGCGGTGCAGGTGCATGCAGTGCGGGAAATCCCACAGGCGCTGATGCAACTCGACGCCAGGTTGGCCAAGGTGCTGGAACAGGCCAGCGATCTGCCCGCGCAGGTTGCGCAGGCCGGGGTGCATGCGCCTAAGCCGGTGCCCATGGCGATGAGTGGTGGGCGGGTGACTTCTGGCATTGGCATGCGTCCGCGTTACCTCGAGCGCCCCGAGGGTGCGCTCGGCCCGCCAGTGCCCACCTCTGCGGCTGCCGCCACGCATGGCGCCAATGTGCACGTGTTCGATCATTCGACGGCGACCCGGGCGCAGAAGGGCATTTATGGGGAGGTGGTCAGTGATCAGTACATGCTCGGCAAAGGCCATGAGAACCTGCTGTCGGCCGCTCGTGGGCCTCGCAGCCTGCAAATGAAACCCACCGGGCGCGGGCTGGATGGCGTCTATCGTAATGCCCATCCACCGCCGCCGTTCATCATTACCGAGACCAAGTATCGAACGGGGGGCGCGTTTTCGCCGGGTAGTTTGCCGGTTACAAAGGGGAGTAAGGGGTTTCCGAGTGCCAGGCAGATGAGTGATGCGTGGATTGAGCCGAGACTTGACTTGGAGCTTGGGAAAAAACAGGCGGAAGAAGTTGCATTCGCCGGATATGAACGTTGGTTAATGATCGTAGATGAAGGTGGTGTGGTAACGAAAATAGTCAAGCTCGACGAAAATGCTAAATTTATCGGTGATGTGATCCAATAGGGGTGTGTAATGACTGGATTTGATCGGGTCAAGCGTGAGCCTTTTTTGCAAGAGGCAGCCTATCTCGATAGTGTTTATTTTTGGAAGGAGAATTATGTAGAGCGCCAGGCTGAGTCTTTTCTCGAAATCGAGCGTCCCGAGTATGTAAATGTCAAGATGTTGAGCTGGAGGTGGTGCTTTCAGTCTATGGAGTTGCTCATTGCTCTATATTCGGGAGGGGAACCCATTGAAGCGCTTGAGTTTTACGCGGATCACATGTTTTCCCAGTTTCAACGTCACAAGCAAGCTTATCCGAGTTTCAGCTTGAAACTGTGGGAGCCGGATGCCTATCAGTACACACTCTGGCTTCTATCGTTTGCAGTGCTGTTCAACAAGCCCGGGCGCATCAGGCAAATCGCAGGTTTTTTAAGTGAAGCCCCAGATGACGGTGAGGACATCCTGTTGCGGCAACTGTTTTCCCGTGTGGGGGTGACGATCCCTGGGAGTACGTTGATTCATGAGCGCCCCTATCATGAATTGCTCAATGCCGTAACTACCGAGAAGGATGAGCAGCAACAGGCAGTGCGTAGTTACCTGAAGCAGTGGTATCGCGGCATGCGCAACTGTTATTGGCATGACCGGCACAAGGCACGAAGCGATGCGGGTTTCTTTGGCTATTGGGCCTTTGAGGCAGGATTGGTCACTGTGTTGTGGGGCGTCGACGATACGCCCTATAGAGATCTTCCTTTCTACCCGAAGGATTTGGTAGACGATGCTCGCAAGCGTCAAGTTATCAAAAGCTTCCCTGAACAACTGCAAAGCGCGCCGTATTCGGATGCGCTTGCCAGGTCGGGCGAAATTTGCCCGCGCACCGGCGTGTGGGTATGTGATGAATGGGCGGTGGGGCCCCAGACATTCATGCAAGGTGTAGAGATGCCGAGCGAAAATGGGCGCTCTCTGGTTTGGCGCTTGGTGAAAGGCTTATAGCGTGTGGGAGGGCCAATGGGCCAGTTCGACAGCATCAAGCGCGACCCGTGGATGGTCGAGCAGCATTACCTGGCTTCGACGCGTGAAAAAGAGCAGGAATTCGCCGACCCTGACGCCCAGGCATTGCTGATCGGGCCAGCCGAGCACGGGCATCACTACCGTGGCCTTAGCCGCGACTGGGCACACATGGCACTGGAGCTGGCAGTGCAGCGGTATTCCGGTGGCGAGCCGATGGAACTGGTGGAGGCCTATGTAGACTATGCGTTTGCCCAGTTCGCCCGGCATTTTTCGGCGTACCCGGCAACCAGCGAGCAGTTGCGCCCCTGGGTGTCGGATGAATACCGGCTTGCCTTGTGGCTGTTGTCGCTGGCGGTGCTGTGCGGTTCCCCCGAGCGTGTCGGCCAGGTACTGGGCTGGCTGAACCAGGACGACGAGCGCAGCCCCGACCTGCTGCTGCATCGCCTGTTCCAGCGGCTGGGCAAGGCCTACCCAGGCACCTCATTGCTTCACCCCGAACCTTACGGCGCCTTGTTGGAGAGCCTCGACCTGAAAGGCCCCGCGCAGCATGACGCGCTCATGCACTATCTCGGGCAGTGGTACGCCAATGCGCACGGTTGCTACTGGCACGAGCGCCACATCCGGGCACGGAGTGACCACTTGGGTTATTGGGCCTTCGAGGCGGCACTGGTGGCGTTTTTATGGTCTGTGCAGGGTGATGCCCTGGAAAGCGCTCCCCGCTTTTACCCGCAGGCGCTCGTCGAAAGGGCGCATTACCGACGCCTGGGCAAGCAGTTCCGCGACCCGGAAACCGCCAGGCGCGAGGATGCCCCAGGCTGGCCTTCCGGCACGCCTTGCCCATGGCCCGGGTACTACGTCTGCGTCGAGCGCATGGTGGGCGAGCATGTGTTCATGCACCAGGTACCTTTCCCTGAGATCGATGGCCAGGTCGTGCACTGGCGGCTGTCGAGAACGTTCTGATTGGCGCTGCCGGCATGAGTGCCTGGCGCCTCACATGATTCGGGAGTGGCAACAATGCCTGCCATCGTTCTGCTGGGTCACCCTCACCACTGCCCATTGTGCGGCCCGACCAGCATCAGCAGCGGCTCCAGTCTGTTCTTCGTCAACGGCAGGGCAGCCGCCAGGGTAGGCGACAGGCTCGGGTGTGGGGCGGTGATTACCAGCGGCTCGGCACTGATGGATGATGGGCAGCCGCTTGCCAGGGTCGGCGATGCCACCAGTCATGGCGGTACCTTGGAAAATGGCGATAATAGCTGGCTGCTCGATTGAGCGATGTGGGAGCAGTTCGGCTCCCACAGGGGAGGGGCAAACTCAGAGGGTAACGGCTTTGCCGTCTGTGCGCGCCTGCGCAAGCAGCAGGTTCAGTTGGGCGACCTGCTGGCGCAGCTGGTCACGTTCGTCCTTCAGTTTACGCAGCTCATCACGGCGCACGGAGACATAGAGGGTCTGGGTTGGGGTTGCAGGCATCAAGGTACCCATGAGCACACCTCGCGGTTTTGGCTGGTGACAAGTTAAAGCGTAGACGCTTCACGCGGGCGCATTCTGAATTCTTTTGCAAGTCTTGGGAACTTTTTTGTTTATCGTGGTCTCGCCGTTCGTCGCTGAACCCTCGATCGGTTCGCTGGACTAATCTGAAAAGCTGGATTGTGTTGTCATTTATTTCGAAAGGGGAGCATCGGCTCATGCAACTGGGAATCATCGGGCTGGGCCGCATGGGCGGCAATATCGCAAGGCGCCTGATGCGCGCCGGCCACCGCACCGTGGTACACGATCGCAACCGTGAGGCCATCACCGGCCTGGAGGGCGAGGGCGCCCAGGGCGCGCACGACCTCGGTGCACTGGTGCAGAAGCTGAAAGCACCGCGCGCGGTGTGGGTCATGCTGCCCGCCGGCGAGCCCACCGAGCAGACCATCGCTCAACTGGCCGAACTGCTGGAGCCGGGCGATGCGATCATCGACGGCGGCAACACCTTCTACAAGGACGACGTGCGCCGCGCCGCCGAGCTGGCCAAGCGCGGGCTGCATTACCTGGATGTCGGCACCTCGGGCGGTGTGTGGGGCCTGGACCGTGGCTACTGCATGATGATCGGTGGCGAAAAGGACGTGTTCGAGCGCCTGGAGCCTCTGTTCAAGGCGCTGGCCCCGGGCGTGGGTGACATCCCGCGTACCCATGGCCGCAGCGGCGAGCACCAGCGTGCCGAACACGGCTACATCCACGCCGGCCCACCCGGTGCCGGGCACTACGTGAAAATGGTGCACAACGGCATCGAATACGGCCTGATGCAGGCCTATGCCGAAGGTTTCGACCTGCTGCGCAGCAAGGGCGGCAACGAACTGCCGGAAGACCAGCGTTTCGACCTGAACGTGGCCGAAATCGCCGAAGTGTGGCGGCGTGGCAGCGTGGTCACCTCGTGGCTGCTCGACCTCACCGCCGATGCGCTGGTGGCCGACCCGCAGCTGTCGCAGTTCAGTGGCTCGGTGTCCGACAGTGGTGAAGGCCGCTGGACCATCGACGCCGCCGTCGAGCAGGCGGTGCCGGTACCGGTGCTGTCCAGCGCGCTGTTCGCCCGCTTCCGCTCGCGCCAGCAGCAAGGCACCTATGGTGACAAGATTCTCTCGGCCATGCGCCTGGGCTTCGGTGGCCATGTCGAGAAAAAAGCCGAATGACCAAACAGAGCATTCCGGCTGCTCCGCCATGCACCCTGTTCCTGTTCGGCGCCAATGGCGACCTGGTCAAGCGCCTGCTGATGCCGGCGCTTTACAACCTCAGCCGTGACGGTCTGCTGGACCGTAACCTGCGTATCGTCGGTGTCGACCACAACCCGGCCACTGCCGAGGAATTCGCCGAGCGCCTGCATGCGTTCATGGTCGAGCGTGACAAAGGTGGCGAGGGCACGGCCAAGTGCCTGGATGAGAAGCTCTGGGCACGCCTGGCCAAGCGCCTGGATTACCAGACCGGCGATTTCCTCGACCCGGCCACCTACCAGGCCCTCGCCAAGCGCATCGACACAACCCGCCACGGCAACGCCATCTTCTACCTGGCGACCTCGCCGCGCTTCTTCCCCGAAGTGGCGCAGCGCCTGGGGCAGGCCGGGCTGCTCGACGAATCGGCCGGCGGCTTTCGCCGGGTCGTGGTGGAAAAGCCCTTCGGCACCGACCTGGCCAGCGCCGAGGCGCTCAACGCATGCCTGCTGAAGGTGATGGGCGAGCGGCAGATCTACCGCATCGACCATTACCTGGGCAAAGAGACGGTGCAGAACATCCTGGTCAGCCGGTTCTCCAACGGCTTGTTCGAATCGTTCTGGAACAACCACTACATCGACCATGTGCAGATCACCGCCGCGGAAACCGTCGGCGTCGAGACCCGTGGTGCGTTCTATGACAGCACCGGGGCGTTGCGCGACATGGTGCCCAACCACCTGTTCCAGTTGCTGGCGATGGTGGCCATGGAACCCCCGGCCGCGTTCGCCGCCGATGCCGTGCGCAGCGAAAAGGCCAAGGTGGTCGGCGCCATCCGCCCATGGTCGGCGAAGATGGCCCTGAAAAACTCCGTGCGTGGCCAGTACAGTGCCGGCAAACAGGGGCGCAAGCAGTTGCCTGGCTACCGCCACGAGCCCAACGTCGCGGCGGATAGCCAGACCGAGACCTATGTGGCGCTGAAGGTGATGATCGACAACTGGCGCTGGGCTGGCGTGCCGTTCTACCTGCGCACTGGCAAGCGCATGAGCGTGCGTGATACCGAAATCGCCATCTGCTTCAAGCCGGCGCCTTATGCGCAGTTCCGCGAGTCGGAGCTGGAGCGGCCCAAGCCCAATTACCTGAAGATCCAGATCCAGCCCAACGAAGGCATGTGGTTCGACCTGCAGGCCAAGCGCCCCGGGCCGGAGCTGGTGATGGAGAACGTCGAGCTGGGCTTTGCCTACAAGGACTTCTTCAAGATGACCCCGGCGACCGGCTACGAGACGCTGATCTACGACTGCCTGACCGGTGACCAGACCCTGTTCCAGCGGGCTGACAACATCGAGAACGGCTGGCGCGCCGTGCAGCCGTTCCTTGATGCCTGGGCCCAGGGCGGCGAGGTGCATGAGTACCCGGCCGGTGAAGACGGGCCCGAGGCCGGCAATGAATTGCTGGCGCGGGACAAGCGCGAGTGGCATCGGTTGGGGTGAGTTTTTTGTAGAGCCTGTGCCGGCCCTTTCGCGGGCACGCCCGCTCCCACAGGTATTGCACCGCCCTCACGGGCTGTGGTGCACCTGTGGGAGCGGGCATGCCCGCGAAGAGGCCAGCACAGGCAACCACACAAAGGAGCCTCAATGCCTGCCCACATCGAAGACTATGCCCTGCTGGGCAACTGCCGCAGCGCCGCCCTGGTCAGCCGCGATGGCTCGCTCGACTGGCTGTGCCTGCCACGCTTCGACGCCCCCGCGGTATTCGCCGCACTGCTGGGCAACGAGGAAAACGGCCGCTGGCGTCTGGCCCCCTGCGACCCGGTCGAACACAGCAGCCGCCAATACCTGGACGACACCCTGGTGCTGGAAACCACTTGGGTCACCGCCACCGGCCGCGTCCGTGTGCTCGACTTCATGCCGCTGGGCGAGGCCAACGCGCTGGTGCGTATCGTCGAGGGCCTCGCTGGCGAAACCAACTTCGAAATGGACCTGGTCATGCGCTTCGACTACGGCCGCAGCGTGCCCTGGGTAGAACGGCTCGACCCGCTGACCCTCAGCGCCGTCGCCGGCCCCGACCGGCTGATCCTGTGCAGCACCGTCCCCCCGCATGCCCGTGACCAGCACACCGTCGCCCGCTTTCGCGTTGGTGCGGGCGAACGCCAGGTGTTCAGCCTGCGCCACCAGCCCTCGCACCTGCCGGTGCAGCCCGGCTGTGATAGCGATGAAGCGCTGACGCAGACCATCGACCAATGGCAGGCCTTCGCCGCCCGCTGCCCACAGGTGGGCCCATACTCCGCCCTGGTGCGCCGCTCGCTGCTGACCCTCAAGGCCATGACCTACGCGCCCACCGGCGGCATCGTTGCCGCCGTCACCACCTCACTGCCCGAGCGCATCGGCCACGAGCGCAACTGGGACTACCGCTTCTGTTGGCTGCGCGACGCGACCATGACCCTGCTGGCCTTCATGAACCTCGGCTACTTCGACGAAGCCCAGGCCTGGCGCGAGTGGCTGTTGCGCTCGGTGGCCGGCAACCCCGAGCAGATGCAGATCATGTATGGCCTGGCCGGTGAGCGCGACCTGCAGGAATACACCTTGCCGTGGCTGGCCGGTTACGAGCACTCGCAACCGGTGCGGGTGGGCAATGCAGCGTCAGCGCAGATGCAGCTGGACATCTACGGCGAACTCGCCGATGCCATGACCCAGGCAATCAAGGGCGGCTTGCCCCGCCACCCGCGCAGCGCCGCCATCGCCCGCTCGATCCTGCCTTACGTCGAGCGCATCTGGCGCCAGCCGGACGAGGGCATCTGGGAAGTGCGCGGCGGTCGGCAGCAGTTCGTGCACTCCAAGGTCATGGCCTGGGTGGCCTTCGACCGTGCCGCGGGGCTGGCCGACACCACCGAGGAAGGCCGCGAGCGCGGCCGGCATTACCGCCAAGTGGCTGACGAGATTCGTCGTGAAGTGTGCGCGCAGGGCCTGGACCCCAGCGGCCGCTTTTTCGTCCAGGCCTATGGCTCGAGCGAGATGGACGCCAGTTTGTTGCACATCGCCCTGACCGGCTTCCTGCCGGCGGATGACCCACGCTTCTTGCGCACGCTCGAACAGGTCGAACAGCGCCTGCTGAAAAACGGCCTGCTGCTGCGCTATGACAGTGACTGCTGCAGCGACGGCCTGACACCCGGGGAGGGCACCTTCCTGGTGTGTTCGTTCTGGCTGGCCGACGTGTATGTATTGCTGGGCCGCCAGGCACAAGCGCAGGCACTGTACGAACGCCTGACCGGCCTGTGCAACGACCTTGGCCTGCTGGCCGAACAGTACGACCCGGCGGGCCAGCGCATGCTCGGCAATTTCCCCCAGGCGTTCAGCCATATCGGCATCATCAACACCGCACTGAACCTGCACCGCGCACAGTGCCCGGTGCGTGATCGGGCGAGCTGTAGCTAAGTCAGGTGGCGGTCTCCCCCTGTAGGAGCGGCCTTGTGTCGCGATCGGGCTGCAAAGCAGCCCCGGCAATTCATGCAGTGAGGCTGAAATCCCGGGGGCGCTACGCACCCCTTTCGCGACACAAGGCCGCTCCTACAGGGATTGCGCTGGCTTGGAGTAAGCGGAGTAGACTAGGGCAAACCCCTTTGGCACGGAGCACACATGGGCATTTGCGGTACTGACCGGCAGATCGACAACATCGAGTTCAATTTCATCTACCCAGACGGTTATGAGCTGGCGGTGTGGACGGCGCAAGCCTGATGGCCAACCACAAGATCGAAATCCGCCGGCGCAATATCGAGAAGATCCTGCAGGCGGCGGAAAAGGTGTTCGCCGAGAAGGGCTACGGCGCCACCTCGATGGGTGATATCGCCGAGCAGGCCGAGTTGCCGCGTTCCAACCTGCATTATTACTTCAGCACCAAGGACGACCTGTTCCGCGCGGTGCTGCAGGACCTGCTGGATGTGTGGAAGCAGGACGCGCTGTGCTTCGAGAACTTCGACGACCCGCGCGTGGTGCTGACCAGTTACATCCGGGCGAAGATGGGCCACTCGCGCTCGCGGCCGCTGGGCTCGAAGATCTGGGCCGAAGAGATGCTGCATGGGGCGCCGGTGCTGGGAGTGAACCTGGATGAAAGCCTGGTGCCCTGGGCCAAGCTGAAGGAAGCCAAGATCCGCCGCTGGGTGGAGGAGGGGCGCATCCTGCCGGTGGAGCCGTCGGCGCTTTTGTACATGATCTGGGCCTCGACCCAGCACTATGCCGACTTTGGTTACCAGGTGACGTTGCTCAATGGCGGGGAGGCGTTGTCGGACATGGCCTTTGAAAATGCCGTGCAGACGGTGACCAGCGTGATCTTGCGGGGGATCGGGCTGGAGCCTTGAACCGAAGTTGCATGTTGCCACGGTCCTATTGTGGGAGCGGCCTTGCGTCGCGAAAGGGCTGCGCAGCAGCCCCGGCAATTCACGCTGCGAAGCTGAAATCCCGGGGCCGCTTCGCGCCCCTTTCGCGACACAAGGCCGCTCCCACAAAAAGGACCGCGTCAGTCGGTGGGGTAGAAAACTGCCTCAACTGGCCTCGCGGTAGGGGTTACGCGGGTCCTGCGTCCAGTTCAGGTACGGCTTGCCGGTATCCTGAGTCACCATCTCGATGCAGTTCTCCACCGGGCAGGTGATCTGGCACAGGTTGCAGCCCACGCATTCCTCCTCGATCACGCTGTAGGCATGCGTGCCATCTGCATTCAGCGTACTGGCAATCGCCTGGTGCGAAGTATCCTCGCAGGCAATGTGGCAGCGCCCGCAGCCAATGCATGCTTGCTGGTCGATGTGCGCCACTGACTTGTAGTTCATGTCCAGGTACTTCCAGTCGGTGGTATGCCCCACCGCCTGGCCGCGGAACGCCTCGATGTTGCGGTGCCCGTGCTGGTCCATCCAGCGCGCCAGGCCGTCCTTCATGTCCTCGACGATGCGGAAACCGTGCAGCATCGCTGCCGTGCACACCTGCACGGCGCCACTGCCCAGGGCCATGAACTCGGCTGCGTCACGCCAGCTGCCGATGCCGCCAATGCCACAGATGGGCAAGCCGCGCGTTTGCGGGTCGCGGGCGATTTCCGCCACCATGTTCAGGGCAATCGGCTTCACCGCCGAACCGCAGTAGCCGCCATGGGTGCTCTGGTCGCCGACGATGGGGTGGGCGACCATGCGGTCGAGGTCGACGCTGGTGATCGAGTTGATGGTATTGATCAGCGACACTGCATCGGCCCCACCACGGTGCGCGGCGCGCGCCGACTGGCGGATGTCGGTGATGTTCGGCGTGAGTTTGACGATCACCGGCAGCGAGCAGTACGTCTTGCACCAGCGGGTGACCATCTCCACGTACTCCGGCACCTGGCCGACCGCAGCACCCATGCCGCGCTCCGGCATGCCGTGCGGGCAGCCGAAGTTCAGTTCGATGCCATCGGCCCCGGTGGCTTCCACCAGCGGCAGGATGAACTTCCACGAGTCTTCCACGCACGGCACCATCAGCGACACGATCAGCGCGCGGTCGGGCCAGTCCTTCTTCACCTGGGTGATTTCGCGCAGGTTGATGTCCAGCGAGCGGTCGGTGATCAGCTCGATGTTGTTGATGCCTTGCACCTGGCGGTTGGGGCCGTAATGCGCCGAGTAGCGCGACGACACGTTGACTGCCGCCGGGTCTTCGCCCAGGGTTTTCCACACTACGCCACCCCAGCCGGCCTCGAAGGCGCGGACCACGTTGTAGGCCTTGTCGGTTGGCGGTGCGGAGGCCAGCCAGAAGGGGTTGGGTGCCTTGATGCCGGCAAATTCGATGGACAGGTCGGCCATTTACGCAGCCTCCACGTTGAGCATGAGTTGGGCATGGATGGCTTCGGCGGCCAGCTTGCCGTGTTGCACCGCCTGGACGGTAAGGTCCTGGCCCAGGGCGGTGCAGTCGCCGCCGGCATATACGCCAGGCAGGCTGGTTTGCATCCTTTCGTCGACGCGGATGCGCTCGCCTTCGCGAGCCAGTTGCGCGGCTACCGGGTCGCCGAGGCTGGCGTCGTCGAAGCGTTGGCCGATGGCCTTGAAGATGGCGTCGGCGGCCAGTTCGAAGGTTTCGCCGGTGTCGCGCAGGCGGCCGTCTGCCAGCTCGGTGCGGGCAAAGCGCATGCCGCACACCTTGCCGCTGTCGTCCAGCAGCACGGCATCGGGGCGGGCCCAGGTGTGCAGGCGTACCTGGTTGGCCTTGGCGATGTCCTGCTCGTGGCCGGTGGCACCCATGTCGGCATGGCCACGGCGGTACACCAGGTTGACGTCACGGGCACCCAGGCGGCTCATCTGCACGGCCATGTCGATGGCGGTGTTGCCGGCGCCGATGACCAGGCAGCGGTCGGCCAGGGGCAGCTGGCTCAGGTCCTCGGCCTGGCGCAGTTCGCGGATGTATGCGGTGGCGGCGAGCAGGCCGGGGGCTTCTTCATCCGGCAGGTCGAGCTGGCGCACGGCATTCAGGCCGAGGCCGAGGAACACTGCGTCGTACTGATCGCGCAGTTCGCCCAGGCCGAGGTTGCTGCCCAGGCGCTGGCCATGGCGGATCTCGATGCCGCCGATGCCGAGCAGGAATTCCACTTCACGCTGGGCGTAGTCGTCCACCAGCTTGTAGCGGGCGATGCCGTACTCGTTGAGGCCACCGGCCTTGTCGCTGGCCTCGAACACCACCACATCATGCCCGTGCATGGCCAGGCGGTGGGCGCACGACAGCCCGGCGGGGCCGGCACCCACTACGGCGATGCGCTTGCCAGTGGCCGGCGAACGCTGGAACGGGTGCTCGGTGAACTGGGCGTTGTCCAGGGCATAGCGCTGCAGCTGGCCGATCAGCACCGGTGCGCATTCCTGCGCGTTGTTGCGCACGCACGCTTGCTGGCAAAGGATTTCGGTGGGGCAGACGCGGGCGCAACTGCCGCCGAGGATGTTGGCCGAGAGGATGCGTTCGGCGGCGCCTTGCAGGTTTTCGTCGCTGATGCGGTGGATGAACGACGGGATGTCGATGTCGCTGGGGCAAGCGTTGACGCAAGGGGCGTCATAGCAATACAGGCAGCGTGCGCTTTCGACGGCGGCCTGGCGGGCGGTGAGGGGTGGGGCCAGGTCGCTGAAGCGCTCGGCCAGCTGGTCGGCGCCGGCCCGTGGGCGCGGCAAGTGGTTCAGGGCGTTGATCACGGTTGTAGCCTCTCTTTTTATATGGGGCTTGGAATGGGGGCGCGGTGCGCCCCAATCGCCGGCAAGCCAGCTCCCACAGGTACAGTGTTGTCCGTGAGAGCAATGCCATCCCTGCAAGAGCTGGTGCCATCAGGAGGCCCATGCCCTTGAGAGCTGGTTCCATCAGGAGAGCCATGCCCTTGAGAGCTGGTTCCATCAGGAGAGCCATGCCCTTGAGAGCAGCACTATTCCTGTGGGAGCTGGCTTGCCGGCGATGGGCTGCGCAGCAGCCCCAATGGCTTCAGCGCTGGACGGGCGTCGGCCGCTGCACTTCAGCCCTGCGCCCCAGCACCTCGTACACCGACGGATACGCCGGCCGTTCCACATACCGGCCCGCGCCTTTTTCCGCACGCAGGTCGCCATCGGCCCAGAGCACCTTGCCCTGGCTGATGGTATGGCTGGGGATGCCGCGCACGGTACGGCCTTCGAAGATGTTGAAGTCCACCTGCTGGTGATGGGTCCTGGCCGAGATGGTGCGGGTGCCTTGCGGGTCCCACAGCACCAGGTCGGCGTCGGCGCCAACACGAATGGCACCTTTGCGCGGGAACAGGTTGAAGATTTTCGCGGTGTTGGTGGAGGTCAGCGCGACGAACTCATGCATCGACAGGCGCCCGCTGTTCACCCCGGCATCCCACAGCACCGCCATGCGGTCCTCGATGCCGGCAGTGCCGTTGGGGATACGGCTGAAGTCGTCGCGGCCCATGGCTTTCTGCTCGGCGCAGAAGCAGCAATGGTCGGTGGCGGTGGTGTGCAGATTGCCCGATTGCAGCCCGCGCCACAGCGCCTCCTGGTGTTCACGCGGGCGGAACGGTGGGCTCATCACGTAGCCTGCGGCGGTGGCCCAGTCCGGGTCACGGTAGACGCTGTCATCCAGCAGCAGATGGCCTGGCAGCACTTCGCCGTACACCGGCTGGCCCTTGCCCCTGGCATAGGCGATTTCGTCCAGCGCTTCGCGGCTGGAAACATGCACCAGGTACAGTGGCGTGCCCAGGGTCTCGGCAATGCGGATGGCGCGGCTGGCCGCCTCGCCCTCGACCTGGGACGGGCGTGACAGCGGGTGGGCTTCCGGCCCGGTCAGGCCCTGGGCCAGCAGTTTTTTCTGCAGGTGGTACACCAGTTCGCCGTTCTCGGCATGCACGGTGGGCACCGCACCCAGTTGCAGGCAGCGTTCGAAGCTGGCCACCAGGGTGTCGTCGGCGGCCATGATCGCATTCTTGTAGGCCATGAAGTGCTTGAAGCTGTTCACCCCATGTTTGGCCACCAGTTCGCCCATTTCTTCGGCCACCTGCTCGCTCCACCAGGTGATGGCGACATGGAAGCCGTAGTCGCTGGCGCTTTTCTGCGCCCAGCCGCGCCAGGTGTGGAAGGCCTCCAGCAACGACTGCTGCGGGTTGGGGATGACGAAGTCGATGATCGAGGTGGTGCCACCGGCCAGGCCCGCGGCGGTGCCGCTGAAGAAGTCCTCGCTGGCCACGGTGCCCATGAACGGCAGCTGCATGTGGGTATGAGGGTCGATGCCGCCGGGCATCAGGTACTGGCCGCTGCCGTCGAGGATCTCGCAGTCGGTGGGCGGTTCGAGGTTTTGCCCGATGGCGCGGATCAGGCCATCGGCACACAGGACATCGGCGGGGTAACTCTCTTCGTGGGTGACCACGGTGGCGCCACGGATCAACAGGGACATGCCGTTTTCCTCGCAGGCTGACCGGTCTGGGCCGGTTCTTGGAATTGTCTGGGTACAGGGCGGGCAGGGCGGTTAATCCTGTCAGACCTGACAAGATTGGAGGCTAGATGCAGATACGGCATTCAGCAAGAAAATTTTCCCATTAATTTTGTGGTTTTTAACTCATTGAAATTAAGGAAATTATTTGATTTGCGGTGCTGACTACGGGGCTTTTTGAAACTTTGACTGACTTGACAAGATGGAAATCTGGTCGAGATTTTCAAGCACATAAAGCGTGTGTACTCCGGCCATCGCATCAACCCGATGGGCAAACAACTACAAGAACATCTGGAGAAGGCCCCCATGCAGCAGAGCAGATCGGAAGTGGTCGAGCAGGATGGGCTGTTCGAGCTGTCCGAGGGCAGCGATGTCCTCGACAGCCCGCGCTACAACCATGACATCGCCCCGACCAAGGTGCACCAGCGCACCTGGAACAAATGGCATATCACCGCCCTGTGGGTAGGCATGTCCATCTGCGTGCCCACCTACACCCTCGGCGGCGTGCTCACCGCCTACTTCGGCCTCAGCGTGGGCGAGGCCTTGCTGGCGATTTTGCTGGCCAACCTGATCGTGCTGATCCCGCTCACCCTCAACGCCTTCCCTGGCACCAAATACGGCATTCCGTTCCCGGTGCTGCTGCGTTCGTCGTTCGGCATCCTCGGCTCCAACGTGCCATGCCTGATCCGGGCAGTGGTCGCCTGTGGCTGGTTCGGCATCCAGACCATGTTCGGCGGCCTGGCCATCCACCTGTTCCTCGGCTCGGTGTTCGACGGCTGGAAAGCTTTGGGCGGCACCGGTGAGGTGATCGGCTTCATGATCTTCTGGTGCCTGAACCTGTGGGTGGTGCTGCGCGGCGCCGAGTCGATCAAGTGGCTCGAAACGCTTTCGGCACCGCTGCTGGTGGCGGTCGGCGTCGGCCTGCTGTTCTGGGCCTTGCCGCACATGTCGATGACCGAACTGCTGGCCCAGCCGCCCAAGCGCCCGGAAGGGGCGAACATGCTCGGCTTCTTCTGTGCCGGGCTTACCGCCATGGTCGGTTTCTGGGCCACGCTGTCGCTGAACATCCCCGACTTCAGCCGCTACGCCCGCAGCCAGAAGGACCAGATTCTCGGGCAGATCTTCGGCTTGCCGCTGACCATGTTCCTGTTCGCCGCGCTGGGCGTGGTACTCACCGCTGCTTCGGCGTCGCTGGTTGGCGAGACCGTGTCCGACCCGGTCAGCCTGATCGGCAAGATCCACAGCCCGTTCTGGGTGGCCCTGGCCATGGCGTTGATCGTGATCGCCACGCTGTCGACCAACACCGCGGCGAACATCGTGTCGCCTACCAACGACTTCCAGAACATCGCCCCACGCCTGATCGGGCGCAGCCGCGCGGTGTGGCTGACCGGCTTCATCGGCCTGGCGCTGATGGGCCATGAGCTGCTGAAGAAGCTGGGCTGGATCGTCTCCGACCTGAGCCTGGAGAGCGTGTACTCCAACTGGCTGCTGGGCTATTCCAGCCTGCTGGGGCCGATCGCCGGGATCATGGTGGTGGACTACTTCCTGATCCGCCGGCAGAAGCTGGACCTGGCCGGGCTGTACCGCGACGACGTGTACCCGGCGTGGAACTGGGCCGGTTTTGCCGCCTTTGCGTTGCCGGTCGCGCTGACCGTGATGGCCATTGGCAACAGCAGTTTCAGCTGGTTCTACGACTACGGCTGGTTCACCGGTTCGCTGCTGGGCGGGGCGCTGTATTACCTCTTCGCCGGCGTGGTCGCGCGCAGCCCGGCGCGGGTGGCCAAGCCCTTGCCGTGAGACCGCGCTGGCTTCTTCGCGGGTAAACCCGCTCCCACAGGTACAGCGCAGGTCCTGAGGCCAACGCTGTACGTGTGGGAGCGGGTTTACCCGCGAAGAGGCCGGGACAGACAACAAAAATGCCTGAGGAAAATCCCATGACCCCAGCCCAACAAGTAATGCAATCCACCCAGCACCACATCGACAGCACCCGCCTGTGGCAGTCCCTGATGG
>NZ_JAWJYQ010000057.1:0-1417 GCF_032971465.1 Pseudomonas sp. LSJ-87
ACAACAAAAATGCCTGAGGAAAATCCCATGACCCCAGCCCAACAAGTAATGCAATCCACCCAGCACCACATCGACAGCACCCGCCTGTGGCAGTCCCTGATGGACCTGGCCCGCCTCGGTGCCACCGCCAAGGGCGGCGTGTGCCGCCTGGCCCTGACCGACCTCGACCGCCAGGCCCGCGACCTGTTCGTGCAGTGGTGCGAGACCGCCGGTTGCACGGTCAGCATCGACGCCGTCGGCAACATCTTCGCCCGTCGCCCGGGGCGTAACCCCAAGCTGCCCCCGGTGATGACCGGCAGCCATATCGACACCCAGCCCACCGGTGGCAAGTTCGACGGCTGCTTCGGGGTGATGGCTGGGCTGGAGGTGCTCCGCACCCTCAACGACCTGGGCATCGAAACCGAAGCGCCGCTGGAAGTGGTGGTGTGGACCAACGAAGAAGGTTCGCGCTTTGCGCCGTGCATGATGGGTTCCGGGGTGTTCGCCAGCAAGTTCACCCTGGAGGAAACCCTGGCCAAGCGCGACGCCCAGGGTGTCAGCGTTGGCGAGGCGTTGAACGCCATCGGCTACGCCGGCCCGCGCGCCGTATCAGGCCACCCGGTGGGGGCCTATTTCGAAGCGCATATCGAGCAGGGCCCGATCCTCGAAGATCAGCGCAAGACCATCGGCGTGGTGCTGGGCGCGCTGGGCCAGAAGTGGTTCGACCTGACCCTGCGCGGTGTCGAGGCCCATGCCGGCCCTACGCCCATGCACCTGCGCAAGGACGCCCTGGTCGGCGCGGCGGCGGTGGTGGAGGCAGTCAACCGCACCGCCCTCGGCCACCAGCCCCATGCCTGTGGGACGGTGGGTTGCCTGCAGGCCTACCCGGGCTCGCGCAACGTGATCCCGGGCGAGGTGCGCATGACCCTGGATTTCCGTCATCTGGAGGGTGAGCAGCTGAATGCGATGATTGCCGATGTGCGCGCGGTGATCGAGGCGACCTGTGCCAGGCATGGCCTGAGCCACGAACTGGTACCCACAGCCGATTTTCCGGCGTTGTACTTTGACCAAGGGTGTGTCGATGCCGTGCGCGAATCGGCGCAGGCGCTGGGCCTGCCGCATATGGATATCGTCAGCGGCGCGGGGCACGACGCGATCTTCCTGGCCGAACTGGGGCCGGCGGGGATGATTTTTGTGCCGTGCGAGAACGGTATCAGCCATAACGAGATCGAGAACGCCACGCCCGAGGACCTGGCCGCGGGCTGCGCGGTGTTGCTGCGCGCGATGCTGGCAGCGTCGGAGGCGATTGCCAGTGGGCGGTTGGCGGCGTAGCGCCGTTACCGTCAGCAGGTTGCGCTGCCTACCTTGGCCTCATCGCCGGCAAGCCGGCTCGCGGCTGATACGGTCGAGGTGGGAGCAACTGTCTTGCTCAATTTCT
>NZ_JAWJYQ010000058.1:0-22328 GCF_032971465.1 Pseudomonas sp. LSJ-87
GAGCAACTTCCTCGGTACCGGTAACAAGGTGTCCATCGGCCTGACCCGCAGTGAGTACCAGACCAAGTACAACTTCGGCTTCACCGACCCCTACTTCACCGCCGATGGCGTCAGCCTGGGCTACAACCTGTTCTACAACAGCACCGACTACAGCGATTACTACGACGACGGCGTTTCGTATTACGCGATCGACAGCTACGGTGCCGGGGTCAGCTTTGGCTACCCGATCAACGAAACCTCGCGCCTGACCTATGGCCTGACCCTGCAGCACGACAACATCTCGCCCGGCACCTACAGCGCCGACGAGATCTACGACTTCATCGCCCGCGAAGGCAAGAGTTTCAACAACCTCAAGGCCTCGATCGGCTGGTCGGAATCGACCTTGAACAAAGGCGTGCTGGCTACTCGCGGCCACTCGCAGAGCCTGACGCTGATGGCCACCACCCCTGGCAGCGACCTGTCGTTCTACAAGCTGGACTACAGCGGCCAGACCTACCTGCCGCTAACCAGCAACACCTCGCTGCGCCTGCATACCAGCCTGGGCTACGGCAACGGCTATGGCTCCACCGACGGGCTGCCGTTCTATGAAAGCTACACCGCAGGTGGGCTGGGTTCGGTGCGCGGGTTCAAGGACGGCAGCCTCGGCCCGCGCAATACCCCGGCCACCGGCACCTACGCCAGCGCCGGGCAGGCCTATTACTCCGACCGTGACACCGACGTGCTGGGCGGCAACATCCTGATTGCCGGCGGCGCCGAATACATCTTCCCGTTGCCGTTCGTGAAGGACCAGAGCCAGCTGCGCAGCTCGGTGTTCGTCGATGCCGGCAACGTGTACGCCGACACCTGCTACCTGTCGACCACCCAGGGCTGCGGCAGCGTGGACCTGGCACAGGTGGCCGTGTCGCTGGGGGTTGGCGTGACCTGGTACAGCCCAATGGGGCCGTTGAGTTTCAGCCTGGCGGCACCGCTGAAGAAGCCGGATGGGGCAGAAACCCAGATCTTCCAGTTCTCGCTGGGGCAGACCTTCTGATGCCTGATGCCGTAACGCGCTGGCGTTGAGCATTACCCGCTTTTACCCCTGCTTAACCCAAGTTGACAGTGACCTTGCTTAAGCTGGCCAGGACTCGTACCCCGCCCAGCAGGACATGCCCATGCCTCCCTTCACACCATGCTTCCCCACTTCACTGCGCCCCGACGAAGTCCCGGTCGCGCTACTCGACCTGGTCCAGCAGCGCCTGGCCGGGCTGCTCGGCCCGCGCTTCACCGTGGTGCTGGGCGGCAGTGGCAACGGTGCCGGGGTCAGCCACTACCACCTGGCAATCCAGCACAACCAGAGCGGTGTTTCCCTGGAGGACACCGGCGCCGTCGGCACCGGCTTCATCGAGCGCCTGCTGCGCATGGCCACCCAACTCAAGGCCATGCTCGACTCGGCCACGTTCAGCAGCATGGGCAGCGACGACCCGCGCCGCCCACTGGTGTGGATCAGCGAGCTGGCCTGCCCCAAGGAAATGATTACAATGCATGCCCCAACCTGAAATATGTTTTCCCCATGAAATCACTGCTTTACGCCGTATCCTTACTGTTTTCCTTTACCCTGCCCGCCCTTGCCAGCCCACCGGCGACCTTCACCGAAGCCAAGGTGGTGGCCAAGCAGAAGGTGTACATGGACCAGGCCAGCAGTGCCATGGGCGACCTGTACTGCGGTTGCAAATGGGCCTGGGTGGGCAAGTCTGGCGGGCGTATCGATGCCGCCTCTTGCGGCTACCAGACCCGCAAGCAGCAGAACCGCGCCGAACGCACCGAATGGGAGCACATCGTGCCGGCCTACACCTTCGGCAACCAGCGTCAGTGCTGGAAGAACGGTGGCCGCGAGCATTGCGTGGATGACGACCCGGTGTTCCGCGCCATGGAGGCCGACCTGTTCAACCTGTACCCGGCAGTGGGCGAGGTCAACGGCGACCGCAGCAATTTCAACTACGGCATGGTTGCTGGCAATGCAGGGCAATACGGGCAGTGCTCCACCAAGGTCGACTTCGTGCAGCGTGCTGCCGAACCGCGTGACGAAGTGAAAGGCCTGGTCGCCCGCACCACCTTCTACATGTACGACCGTTACAAGCTGAGCATGTCGCGCCAACAGCAGCAGTTGCTGATGGCCTGGGACAAACAGCACCCGGTGTCGGCCTGGGAGAAAGAGCGTGACCGGCGCATTGCCGCGATCATGGGGCATGCCAACCCCTTCGTGACCGGGGAACGCAAATGGACCGCCAACTACAAGCCAGTCGGCAGTGGCGTGGTACAAGCGGTGCCGGCGAAGGCTGCCAAGCCAGAGGCCAAGCCGAGCCTGGCCAGTGCCGGGTCGGTGGGGGCGGTGCTTGGCAACCGCAACAGCCACGTCTATCACCTTTCCGTCGGCTGCCCGGGCTATACCCAGGTTACCGCGAAGAACCAGGTCACCTTCGCCACAGAGGGTGAGGCGCAGGCAGCGGGTTATCGCAAGGCGGGCAACTGCCGCTGATCGCCTTCCTCGGGGCCTGCGCGGCCCCTTTGCAACCGAGCGGGCTGCACGGTAGCCCGCAACAATGACCATCCGTCGCCCAGACGGCACCCCACTCCCCGCCCCCAGCCCAACGAATGACAGATCATCCGCAAAGGAGACGTTCCATGATCCGCATTCGCCCACTCTCACTGTGCCTTGCCCTTGCCCTGGCCAGCGTCACTGGCACCAGCTTCGCCGCCACCGACACAGACACCGACAGCCGCCCGCAAACCGACCAGTACGGTGGCAAGACTGCCGGTGAAGACAGCAGCGTCAACAGCCCAGGCAGCAGCAAAGCCAACGACAGCAGCGACACCGGCAGCAACAGCGATGCCGCCGACGGCGCCGCTGGTGGCTCCAACAGCACCGGCGAAGCCACCGGCTCCGGCGCCGGGCACTCGGGTGGCACCGCCGAGGACCAGGACAGCCATTGAGGCCGGCCTGGGCTACACTGCGCCGGAACGCCCTGCCAAGGATTCACCATGAACCTCAAACCCTGGCTGCTCGCCGCCCTGCTGCCGTGCAGCGCCCTGGCCGTCGCTGGCGGCCAGGGCGCACTGTCGATCAGCTCTTCGTCGTTCACCGATGGCGGCGTGATCGCCTTGCAACAGGTTGGCCCGGACCCGGCCTGTGGTGCCGGCGAAGAGCGCACCCCGCAACTGAGCTGGGACAACCTCCCCGCAGGCACCCAGTCGCTGGCCCTCATCATGTTCGACCCGGACGGCGGCAAGGGCATTGGCGTGGTCCACTGGATCGCCTACAACATCGACCCGGCCCAGGATGGGCTGAAGGAAGGCGTCGCCGGGCTGACCGGGCAAGGCGTGACCGTGGGGCGCAACTCGCGGGGCACGCTCAGCTACCGCGGCCCCTGCCCACCCGCCGGCGACAACCCGCACCACTACGCACTGACGCTGATCGCCACCGACCTGCCATTGGGCACCCTGCCCGAAGGCCTGGACCGCAGCGGCCTGCTGCAACTACTGCAAGGTCACGCGCTAGGGGCGCAGAGCCTGGTCGGGCGCTATGGCCATTGAACCGTGCGGTACAAAAACAATTGATCACCCCCATAGCATTTATCCATTGAATGGCCCGGCCGAACTGAAGTAAGCTCGGGCTCATTCACTGGAGAGCAACATGCCGAAACACACCCGCAACCACGCCAACCACACCGGTCGCAGCCTGCGCCCTGTGCTGGCCGTTGCCGGCTGCGTGGCACCTGCCAGCTATTACTTTGGGTATTGGTTTAGCCACTAGGCGCCGATACCCACACGGCGCCCACCTTCGAGGGGCCGCCGAACATGAGAATACTCAAACCCCCGGTCGGCTCCCCGACCGGGGGTTTTGCTTTTCAGGCCTTTGAACAACACCGATTCACATTGAGGACAGATTCATGAACTACGCCACTTATTACTACGCAAACACCTACGCCTGGCGATTTAGCCAATCCCGTTCGGGCCAGCCTGCCGCCTCCGTTCGGTCTTCCACAGGTGGCAATGCAGCAGCCAATACGAATTCAACGATCTGTCGAACACCTCGATAGGGCCGACCACGCGGGCCAGAACCCGCCGTCCGCCCAGGGAAAAAACGCCATGCAATCTTCCAGCCTCGCCCTGACCCAGCCGCAAGCGGCCAACACCACCGTCAGCCAGCGCCTGCCCAGCCCGCACCTGCTCAAACAGCAAATGCCGCTGTCCAGCGAACTTACCCAGCAAGTCCATGCCCACCGCCAGGCCATCCGCGACATCCTCGAAGGCCGCGACCAGCGCCTGCTGGTGATCGTTGGCCCGTGCTCGATCCACGACCCGCGCTCGGCCCTGGAATACGCCGACCGCCTGGCCGCCCTCAGCCGCGAAGTCGACGACAAGCTGCTGCTGGTGATGCGCGCCTACGTCGAAAAACCCCGCACCACGGTCGGCTGGAAAGGCCTGGCCTACGACCCGCACCTCGATGGCAGCGACGACATGCACGCCGGCATCGCCCTGTCCCGCGGGCTGATGCTGAACATGATCGAACGCGGCCTGCCGGTTGCCACCGAACTGCTGCAGCCAATGGCCGCCGGCTACTTCGATGACCTTCTGGCCTGGGCCGCGATTGGCGCGCGCACCACCGAGTCGCAGATCCACCGCGAAATGGTCAGTGGCCTGGAGCTGCCGGTCGGCTTCAAGAACGGCACCGACGGCGGCATCGCCATCGCCAGCGACGCCATGCGCAGCGCCGCCCACCCGCACCGCCACTTCGGCATGGATGCGCAGGGCTACCCGGCCATCATCGAGACCTTGGGCAACGCGGACACCCACCTGGTGCTGCGCGGCGGCCACAAGGGCCCGAACTTTGACGCCAACAGCATCGCCATGGCCCGCCAGGCGCTGGCCAAGGCCGGGCTGCAGGCGCGGATCATGGTCGATTGCAGCCATGCCAACAGCGGCAAGGACCCGGCGCGTCAGCCGGCGGTTTTCAACGATGTGCTGGAGCAGCGCCTGGCCGGCGACCGTTCGATCGTCGGCGTGATGATCGAAGGGCACCTGTTCGACGGCTGCCAGGCGCTGGGCAAGGGCGCGCTGAAATACGGCGTGTCGATCACCGACGGTTGCCTGGGCTGGGCCTCGACCGAAACCCTGTTGCGCGAGGCGGCACAAAAACTCTAGGCAGCGGGTTGCAAGCCTGGCGAGACATACCCCGGACAAGTGCGCTAGGCTTGCCTTTTTTACCCCAAGGAGCAGTACCCATGGCCCGTGCAACCGCCCGCCACATCCTGGTCAGCAGCGAAGAGAAATGCAACGAACTGAAAGCCCAGATCGAAGCAGGCGCCGACTTCGCTGAAATCGCCAAAGCCAACTCCACCTGCCCGTCCAGCCGCCAGGGCGGTGACCTGGGCTCGTTCGGCCCGGGCCAGATGGTCAAGGAGTTCGACACCGTGGTGTTCAGCGCCCCGGTCAATACCGTGCAAGGCCCGGTGAAGACCCAGTTCGGCTACCACCTGCTGGAAGTGACCAGCCGCCAGGACTAAGTCCTCGCAGCCGATGAAATCCCCTGTGGGAGCGGGCATGCCCGCGAATAGGCCAGACCAGGCAATCTCATTGTCTGATCTGACGCATTCGCGGGCACGCCCGCTCCCACAAGTACTTTGGGGGCTTGTGTTTGCGTGCATGAGCTTGATGGCCCACGCCGCCTCTACCCACGCCCTCACCGTCTACGGCGAAGCCCCCCGCTACAACGCCGGCTTCCAGCATTTCAACTACGTCAACCCCGAGGCCCCCAAAGGCGGCATCCTGCGCCGCTCGGCCATCGAGATCGGCCAGTTCGACCATATCCTGCCGTACATCGACAAAGGCATAGGTGTCAGCGAGGTCGATGGCCTGCTGTACGCGCCACTTGCCGTGCGCTCGTTCGATGAACCCTACACTGTCTACGGCCTGATCGCCCGGCGCATGGAGCGCGGCCCGGAGGATGCCTGGCTGCGTTTCGAGATCGACCCACGCGCCACCTTCGCCGATGGCAAGCCGGTGCGCGCCGAGGACGTACGCTTTACCTTCGAGCTGCTGATGAGCAAGGGCAGCCTCAAGTACCGCACCCAGTTCGCCGATGTTGCCGGCGTCATCGTGGAAAACCCGCACAGCGTGCGCTTCGACTTCAAGCCCGACCACGGCCGCACCCTGCCGCTGGACCTCGCCAGCCTGCCGGTACTGCCCGAACACGACTGGCAGCAGCGCGATTTCGCCAACGGCGCCGGCTTCGACAAGCCGGTCGGCAGCGGGCCGTACCGTATCGGGCGCATCGACAACGGCCGCAGCATCACCTTCGAGCGCGACGCCAACTGGTGGGCGCGCGATCTGCCGGTCAGCCGTGGCCGCTACAATTTCGACAAGCTGCGCATCGAGTACTTCGGTGATACCGAAGTGGCGCGGCAGGTGCTCAAAGGCGGCGGCTACGACTACAACCGCGAATTCTCCGCCACCGCCTACACCCTGGGCTACAACGGCGCGCAACTGGACGACGGCCGCCTGCAGCGCGCCCACCTGGGCCCGGCCAAACCGCAGGTAGCCCAAGGCTTCGTGTTCAACCTCGACCGGCCGCAGTTCAAGGACCGTCGCGTGCGCCAGGCGCTGGGCATGCTGTGGGACTACGAGTGGAGCAACCGGCAGATGATGCGCAACATGTACATCCGCCAGCAGAGCGTGTTCTCCAATACCCCGCTGGCCGCCCGCCAACTGCCGGATGCCGGCGAGTTGAAACTGCTCGAACCGTTGCGCGGCAAGGTGCCGGACGAAGTCTTCAGCACCGTGTTCACCGCCCCGGTCACCGATGGTTCGGGGATCATCCGCAAGCAGCAGCTGCAGGCACTGGCGCTGCTCGAACAAGCCGGCTGGCGCCCCGAAGGCGACCGCCTGGTGAACAGCCAGGGCACGCCGCTGGCGTTCACCTTCCTCAACGGCCAGGCGGGCATGGAGCGCCTGCTGCTGCCGTGGAAGCGCAACCTGGCCCAGATTGGCGTGACCCTGGACATCCGCAACGTCGATTCGGCCCAGTACGTCAACCGCCTGATGGCGCGTGACTACGACATGATCGTCACCGGCTACCCGGTCACCCTGTCGCCCGGCGCCGAGCTGTACAACTATTTTGGCTCGGCAGCGGCCCACGACCCTGGGTCGAACAACCTGATGGTGCTGCAGGACCCTGCCGTGGACCGCCTGATCGACGGCCTGGTGCGCGCCGACACCCAGGCCGACATGCTGCACCACGCCCATGCCCTGGACCGGGTGCTGCAATGGAACTACTACTGGATCCCCAACTACTACCCACCGGGCAGTTCCACTGCCTGGTGGAACCGCTTCGGCCTGCCCAAGGTCCAGGCTGCCTATGACGAAGGCCTGGACACCTGGTGGGAAGTCAGCCCCACCGCGCTGACCAACGCGCAAATGGCCGAGCGCCGGAAATCCTCGCCATGACCACCTACATCCTGCGCCGCCTGTTGCTGATCATCCCGACCCTGCTGGCGATCCTGCTGGTCAACTTTGCCATTGTCCAGGCCGCGCCGGGTGGCCCGGTGGAGCAGGCGGTGGCACGCCTGCAGGGCATCGGCGGCGGCGCTCCCGGTGCCCGGGCCGAGGTGGTGCACGGCGAGTCACGGGCCACCCGTGGCCTGGACCCGAAACTGATCGAGGAGATCAAGCGCCAGTACGGCTTCGACAAGTCCGCCCCTGAGCGCCTGTGGTTGATGCTGGGCCAGTACGCCCGGCTGGACTTCGGCAACAGCTTCTTCCGCGGCGCCAAGGTCACCGACCTGATCCTCGACAAGTTGCCGGTCACCTTGTCGCTGGGCTTCTGGGCCACGCTGATCACCTACCTGGTGTCGATCCCGCTGGGCATCCGCAAGGCAGTGCGCCACGGCAGCCGCTTCGATGCCTGGAGCAGTGCACTGATCGTGGTCGGCTATGCCCTGCCCTCGTTCCTGTTCGCCCTGTTGCTGGTCGTGCTGTTCGCCGGCGGCACCTCGCTCAGCTGGTTCCCGGTGCGCGGCCTGGTCTCGGACAACTTCGACGAGCTCAGCCTGCTGGGCAAGGTCGCTGACTACTTCTGGCACCTGGTGCTGCCGGTCGGCGCCCTGGTGATCGGCGGCTTCGCCACCCTGACGCTGCTGACCAAAAACGCCTTCCTCGACGAGATTTCCCGGCAATACGTGGTTACCGCCCGCGCCAAGGGCCTGAGCGAGCGCCGGGTGCTGTATGGCCACGTGCTGCGCAATGCCATGCTGCTGGTGGTGGCCGGGTTGCCGCAGGCGTTGATCACGGTGTTCTTCGCCGGCTCGTTGCTGATCGAGGTGATCTTCTCGCTCGATGGCCTGGGCCGCATGAGTTACGAGGCGGCCGTGTCGCGGGATTACCCGGTGGTGTTCGGCACGCTGTTCATCTTCACCCTGGCGGGCCTGCTGATCCGCCTGATCGGTGACCTGTCGTACACCCTGCTCGACCCGCGTATCGACTTCGACACGAGGGCGCGCTGATGCTTTCACCGATCTCGCGTCGTCGCCTGCAACGCTTTCGCCGCAATCGCCTCGGCTGGGTTTCGCTGTGGCTGTTCGCCGCCCTTCTGCTGCTGAGCCTGTGTGCCGAGCTGGTGGCCAACGACAAACCGCTGCTGCTGGGCTACAAGGGCGACCTGTACGTGCCGGCGCTAAAGCGCTACACCGAGCAGCAGTTCGGCGGCCAGCTGCCGTTCCAGCCAGACTACCGCAGCGCCTATGTACGCCAGCTTATCGAGCAGCAAGGTGGCTGGATGCTGTTCGCCCCCATCCCGTTCAGCGCCGATACCCCCAACTACGACCTGCAGGTGCCCACCCCCAGCCCGCCGAGCGCGAGCAACTGGCTGGGTACCGACGACCAGGGCCGCGACGTGCTGGCCCGGGTGCTGTATGGCACCCGGGTATCCTTGCTGTTCGCCTTCGCCCTGACCGTGGTCAGCGTGCTGATCGGGGTAGCGGCCGGTGCTTTGCAGGGCTACCACGGCGGCTGGGTCGACCTGGTCGGCCAGCGCCTGCTGGAGGTGTGGTCGGGGTTGCCGGTGCTGTACCTGCTGATCATCCTCAGCGGGTTCGTCGAGCCGGACTTCTGGTGGCTGCTGGGGATCATGGCGCTGTTCTCCTGGCTGACCCTGGTCGATGTGGTGCGCGCCGAGTTCCTGCGCGGTCGCAACCTGGAGTACGTGAAGGCCGCAAGGGCGCTGGGGTTGCCAGACAGCCAGGTGATGCTGCGGCACATCCTGCCCAATGCCATGAACGCAACGCTGACCTATGTGCCGTTCATGCTGACCGGGGCGATCACCACCCTGACTGCGCTGGATTTTCTTGGTTTCGGCATGCCGGCCGGGAGTGCTTCGCTGGGAGAGCTGGTGACCCAGGGCAAACAGCACCTGGAGGCGCCGTGGCTGGGCTTTACCGCGTTCTTTGCGCTGGCGGTGATCCTGTCGCTGCTGGTGTTTATCGGGGATGCCTTGCGCGAGGCGTTCGACCCCAGGGGATAGGTTTTCAGGTCTGGCCTCTTCGCGGGTAAACCCGCTCCCACAGGGTCACCACAAACCTTGAGGACTGTGGGGTACCTGTGGGAGCGGGTTTACCCGCGAAGAGGCCGGCCTGCTTTTACAGATTTCAGGATTTCTACCCATGCACGACAGCGACAGCCTCAAGGACTACCCCCAGGTACGGCAACTGGCGATCCGCTCGTTGTTCGAGATCATCGAGCAGTCCAGCGAGGGCACGGTAATCGTCGACCGCCAGGCGCGCATCGTCTGGATGAACGAGCGCTACGCCCGGCGCTTTGGCCTGGCCGACGCCGCCAGCGCCATCGGCCAGCCATGCGAGGCGGTGATCCCGGGCAGTCTGATGCGCGAAGTAGTGAGCAATGGCCGGCCAATCCTGCTGGACATGCTCGACACCCCTAACGAGCCGCTGGTGGTAATGCGCCTGCCCATCCACGACGACCAGGGCGCGCTGATCGGCGCCATCGGCTTCGCCCTGTTCGATGAGTTGCGCAGCCTGTCGCCACTGCTCAAACGCTACTCCAGCATGCAGCAGGAGCTGGCCTCGACCCGCTCGCAATTACGCGCCCGCCAGGCCAAGTACAGCTTCGCCCAGTTCGTTGGCAGCAGCGCCGCCAGCCTGGAGGCCAAGCGGCGCGCCCGGCGTGGCGCAAGCAGTGACTCGCCGGTGCTGCTGCTGGGCGAAACCGGCACCGGCAAGGAACTGCTGGCCCATGCCATCCATGCGGCGTCGGCGCGGGCGCACAAGGCGTTTGTCAGCATCAACAGTGCGGCCATCCCCGAGACGCTGCTGGAAGCCGAATTCTTCGGCACCGCCCCCGGCGCCTTTACCGGCGCCGATCGCAAGGGCCGCAGCGGCAAGCTGCAACTGGCCGAAGGCGGCACGCTGTTCCTCGACGAGATCGGCGACATGCCGCTGGCCCTGCAGAGCAAGCTGCTGCGGGTGTTGCAGGAGAAGGAGTACGAGCCGGTAGGCTCGAACCAGATGCTGCGCAGTGATGTGCGCATCATTGCCGCCACCTCCATCGACCTGCAGGCCGCCATCGCCCGCGGGGCATTCCGCGCCGACCTGTATTACCGGCTGAATGTGCTGCCGATCGAGGTGCCGCCACTGCGGCAACGGCTGGAGGACCTGCCGGCGCTGTGCGAGGCCATCCTGGGGGAACTGGGCAGCCAGTATGAGCTCGAGGCCGAAGCGCAGCAGCTATTGGCGCGGCATGCTTGGCCGGGGAACATTCGCGAGCTGCGCAATGTGCTGGAGCGGGCCACGCTGCTGGCGGATCAGCCGCGGTTGGGGGTGGCGGATCTACGGGCGGCATTGGGGCCGTTGAGCCCCGTGGCGGCTGCGCCTGCGCGCCAGACTTACCGTGAGGCGTGTGAAAATTTTGATCGTGAGCTGATTGTTGGGGCATTGGCCGAGTATGCGGGAAATGTGCCGCAGGCCGCGCAGGCATTGGGGTTGGGGCGGTCGACCTTGTACAAGAAGATGGTAGCGCTAGGTATTTCGTCTCTAACTTGAGACTTATGTTTCTGATTTGAGATTGTTGCGAGGGCTTCGCCCTCGATCGCCGGCAAGCCAGCTCCCACAAGGTATTGCACCGCTTTCAGAACTTTTGGATAACCCTGTGGGAGCTGGCTTGCCGGCGATGGGCTGCAAAGCAGCCCCTACAGTCTCAAAATGTAGACAAGATATTTAGAAAAACAAAATTAATCATTTAAAATCATCAACTTACAGATCTGGCACGATTCCCGCTATCTCCTGCTCACCGATAAAAACAAGACTCACCCAGGAGACCCACCCCGATGACCGTGCTCATCGCCCTAGCCGCTCTGGCCCTGCTGATGCTGGCTGCCTACCGCGGTTACAGCGTAATCCTCTTCGCCCCCATCGCCGCCCTCGGGGCGGTACTGCTCACTGACCCGTCCGCCGTGGCCCCCGCATTCACCGGGGTGTTCATGGAGAAAATGGTCGGCTTCATCAAGCTCTACTTTCCGGTGTTCCTGCTGGGCGCCGTGTTCGGCAAGCTGATCGAGCTGTCCGGCTTCTCGCGCTCGATCGTCGCCGCCGCCATCCGCGTGCTCGGCACCCGCCAGGCGATGCTGGTGATCGTGCTGGTCTGCGCCCTGCTCACCTACGGTGGCGTGTCGCTGTTCGTGGTGGTGTTCGCGGTGTACCCGTTCGCCGCCGAGATGTTCCGCCAGAGCAATATCCCCAAGCGCCTGATCCCGGCAACCATCGCCCTGGGCGCGTTCTCGTTCACCATGGATGCCCTGCCCGGCACCCCGCAGATCCAGAACATCATCCCCAGCACCTTCTTCAACACCACCGCCTGGGCCGCACCCTGGCTGGGCCTGATCGGCACGCTGTTCGTGTTCTGCACCGGCATGGCCTACCTGCAGCGCCAGCGCAACAAGGCCCAGCGCGCCGGTGAAGGCTATGGCAGCGATTTGCGCAACGAACCGGAAACCGCAGCCGACCTGGCGCTGCCCAACCCCTGGCTGGCCCTGTCGCCGCTGCTGCTGGTGGGGGTGATGAACCTGCTGTTCACCCACTGGATCCCGCAGTGGTACGGCCCCAGCCACAGCCTGCAACTGCCCGGCATGAGCGCGCCGGTGCAAAGCGATGTGGCCAAGCTCACGGCCATCTGGGCGGTGCAGGCGGCGTTGCTGGTGGGCATCCTGATGGTGCTGGTGTGTGCCTTCGGCGCCATCCGCACCCGCCTGGCCGAAGGCACCAAAAGCGCCGTGGGCGGCGCCTTGCTGGCTGCCATGAACACCGCCTCGGAATACGGCTTTGGTGCGGTGATCGCCTCGCTGCCGGGCTTCCTGGTGTTGGCCGACGCCCTGCGCGGCATCCCCAACCCACTGGTCAACGAAGCCATCACCGTGACCTTGCTGGCCGGCATCACCGGCTCTGCCTCGGGCGGCATGAGCATCGCCCTGGCGGCCATGGGCGACAGCTTCATCGCCGCCGCCAATGCCGCCGACATCCCGCTCGAAGTGCTGCACCGGGTGGCCGCCATGGCCAGCGGGGGCATGGACACCCTGCCGCACAACGGTGCGGTCATCACCCTGCTGGCCGTGACCGGGCTGACCCACCGCGAGGCCTACAAGGACATTTTCGGTATTACCCTGATCAAGACCCTGGCGGTGTTCGTGGTCATCGCCACGTTCTACGCCACCGGCGTCGTCTAAGGAGCTTTGCATGACCCTCAAAGGCAAGACCGCACTCGTCACCGGTTCCACCAGCGGCATCGGCCTGGGCATTGCCCAAGTGCTGGCCCGCGCAGGCGCCAACATCGTGCTCAACGGCTTCGGCGACCCTGGCCCGGCGCTGGCCGAGATCGCCCGGCACGGGGTGAAGGCAGTCCATCACCCGGCCGACCTGTCGGACGTGGCCCAGATCGAAGCGCTATTCGCCCTGGCCGAGCGCGAGTTCGGCGGCGTCGACATCCTGGTCAACAACGCCGGTATCCAGCACGTGGCGCCGGTGGAGCAGTTCCCGCTGGAAAGCTGGGACAAGATCATCGCCCTAAACCTGTCGGCCGTGTTCCATGGTACGCGCCTGGCCCTGCCCGGCATGCGAGCGCGCAACTGGGGGCGCATCATCAACATCGCCTCGGTGCACGGCCTGGTCGGCTCCGCCGGCAAGGCGGCCTATGTGGCGGCCAAGCACGGCGTGGTCGGCCTGACCAAGGTGGTGGGCCTGGAAACCGCCACCAGCAACGTCACCTGCAATGCCATCTGCCCCGGCTGGGTGTTGACCCCGCTGGTGCAGAAACAGATCGACGATCGTGCTGCCAACGGTGGCGATCCGCTGCAAGCGCAGCACGATCTGCTGGCAGAAAAACAGCCATCGTTGGCCTTCGTCACCCCCGAACACCTGGGTGAGCTGGTACTATTCCTGTGCAGCGAGGCCGGTAGCCAGGTTCGCGGTGCCGCCTGGAACGTCGATGGTGGCTGGTTGGCCCAGTGACGGGCGGCCTGGGCCTGGCGACGGTCTTGCATTCGTTTATCTGCAAGGAGGCCCTATGCGCCCAACCCCGATGACCGCGATCCTGGCCCTGACCCTGGCTGCCGCCGCACCTGCGATGGCAGCCAGCCTGAAGGACGTCGCGCCCTACCCCGAGGCGGAAAAAGGCTTCACCCGGCAGGTCATCCACCTGCCGGCCCAGGCTGATGAGTCGGCCTATCAACTGGAAATCCTCGCCGGCAAGACCCTGAAGGTGGACTGCAATCGCCAGCGCCTGGGCGGCAGCCTGGAGGAACGTACCCTGGAAGGCTGGGGCTACAGCTACTACCGCCTGGACAAAGTCAGCGGCCCGGCCAGCACGCTGATGGCCTGCCCCGATGGCAAGAAGACCGAGGCCTTCGTGCCAGTGGTCGGTGAAGGCTTCATGCTGCGCTACAACAGCAAGCTGCCGGTGGTGGTATATGTGCCCAAGGACGTCGAAGTGCGCTACCGCGTCTGGACCGCGTCGCAGGACGTGCAAAAGGCTAAAGTAGAGTAACGCGCAAGCCTTTGGCCTTGATGATGCCTTCATCGCCGGCAAGCCGGCTCCCACAGGTTGGTCACTGCACTCAAGACCTGTGAGGTTCCTGTGGGAGCTGGCTTGCCGGCGATGGGGCCCTTGCAGGCAACAGGAGGTTCGGCATGAACGATGTGCTCTGGCGCCCCTCCACGGCGCAGATCGAGGCCAGCCGGATGGATGCCTTCCGCCGCCGGGTCAACCTGCGCTACAACCTGCAACTCGACGACTACCAGGCGCTGCACCGCTGGAGCATCGAGCAGCGCCCTGCCTTCTGGCAAACCCTTGCCGACTATTTCCACGTTCACTGGCATACCCCGCCGAGCCAGGTGCTCAGCGAAGGGCCGCAGATGCCCGATGCCCAGTGGTTCAGCAACGCCACCCTCAACTTCGCCGAACACCTGCTGCGCCGCCGCGACGACCGCCCGGCCCTGGTCGCCGTGCGCGAAGACGGCCAACGCCAGCTGTTCACCCATGCCCAGCTGGCGGCCCAGGTGGCCGGCCTGCAAACAGCCTTCAAGGCCGCCGGCATCGTCCCCGGCGACCGGGTAGCCGCGGTCATGCCCAATACCTGGCAGACACTGGTCGCCATGCTTGCCTGCACCAGCCTCGGTGCGGTGTGGTCCAGCTCCTCGCCCGAGTTTGGCGTACACGGCATCATCGACCGCTTCGGCCAGATCGAGCCCAAGCTGCTGATCGCCTGCGCCGGGTACCAGTACGCCGGCAAGGCCATCGACCAGGTGGACAAGGTCAACCAGGTGTGCGCGCAGCTGCCCGGGCTGCAACGGCTGATCGTGGTGCCCCATACCCGCAGCGGGACGCGCGCCGACGAATTCCAGGCCGCCAATGTCAGCCTGTGGGAAGAGTTCTATCACCCCGGCGGCGAGCCCCGCTTCACCCCGCTGCCCTTCGACCACCCGCTGTACATCCTGTATTCCAGCGGCACCACCGGTGTGCCCAAGTGCATCGTCCACCGCGCCGGCGGCGTGTTGTTGCAGCACCTGAAGGAACATGGCCTGCACAACGATCTGAAGGCCGATGACGTACTGTTCTACTACACCACCTGCGGCTGGATGATGTGGAACTGGCTGGCCAGCGGCCTGGCGGTGGGCGCCACACTGGTGCTGTACGACGGCTCGCCGTTCCATCCCGGCCCCGAGCGGCTGCTGGACCTGATCGACGCCGAGGGCATCCAGGCCTTCGGTACCAGCGCCAAGTACCTGGCGGCATTGGAGCAGGCAGGCCTCGAACCTGCGGCAAGCCACCGCCTGGAACGCTTGCGCCTGCTGCTGTCCACCGGCTCGCCGCTGTCGCCACACAGCTACGACTACGTGTACCGCAAGATCAAGGCCGACCTGTGCCTGGCGTCGATGTCCGGCGGCACCGATATCGTCTCCTGTTTCGTGCTGGGCAACCCGACCCTGCCAGTGCGCCGTGGCGAGATCCAGTGCAAGGGCCTGGGCATGGCGGTGGAAGTGTGGAACGAGCATGGCCAGCCGGTGCAGGGCGAAAAAGGCGAGCTGGTGTGCACACGCAACTTCCCGTCCATGCCGCTGGGGTTCTGGAAGGATACGGACGGCAGCCGCTACCACGACGCCTACTTCAGCCAGTTCCCGGGGGTGTGGGCCCAGGGCGACTATGCCGAACAGCGTGCCGACGGCGGGCTGGTGATTCATGGCCGCTCCGATGCCGTGCTCAACCCCGGCGGGGTGCGCATTGGCACGGCGGAGATCTACCGGCAGGTGGAAAAGGTCGAGCAGGTGCTGGAAAGCGTGGCCATCGGCCAGGACTGGCAAGGCGACGTGCGGGTGGTGCTGTTCGTTCGCCTGCGTGACGGCCTGCAGCTGGATGAGGCCCTGCGCCAGCGCATCCGCCAGGTGATCCGCCAGTACACCACGCCCCGTCATGTACCGGCGGTGATCGTCCAGGTCGATGACATCCCGCGTACCATCAGCGGCAAGCTGGTGGAGTTGGCGATTCGCAATGTGGTGCATGGCTTGCCGGTGAAGAACACCGACGCCCTGGCCAACCCCGAGGCGCTGGAGCAGTTCCGGGATCGGAAGGAGTTGCGCACTCCGTAATGAAGGTATTCACCGTCATTGTGGGAGCGGCCTTGCGTCGCGAAAGGGCCGCAAAGCGGCCCCAGAAATCTATGCTTCGCTGCTGAAATCCCGGGGCTGCTTTGCAGCCCTTTCGCGACTCAAGGCCGCTCCCACAATGGCCTCAACCCGACCCGTTAAGGCATAATGCCCACCTTTTTCGCCCCCGAAGCACAGGTACCCCATGAAAGCCCAAGCCCGCCACATCCTGGTCAAGACCGCTGACGAAGCCGAAAAGCTCAAGCAGCGCATCGCCAATGGCGAGGCTTTCGACGTGCTCGCAAAAAAGTTCTCCACCTGCCCTTCGGGCAAGCGTGGCGGCGACCTGGGTGAAATCCGCCCCGGGCAGATGGTCGGCGCCATCGACCAGGTGATCTTCAAGAAGCCCCTGCGCGTGGTGCACGGGCCGATCAAGAGCAAGTTCGGCTATCACCTGGTGCAGACGTTCTACCGCGACTAAGTGTCGAGTACGCAGTTCTAGCGCCGCGCAGCCAGCAGCCCGAGGCCGGCGCAGCCCAGCAATGAGGCGCTGACCCGGTTGAACAGCCGGCGTGGGCCGGGCTGGCTGAACCAGCGCTGCAGGTACGCTCCCAGGCCGGCGTAGATGGCGATGGCGGCCCATTCCAGCAACAGGAACAACACTCCCAGCCAGAGGAACTGCTCGCTCACCGGGGTGGCGCTGCCGACCGAGACGAACTGCGGCAGGAAGGCGGTGAAGATCAGGATTGCCTTTGGGTTGCCAGCGGCCACCCAGAACTCCTGACGTGCCAGGCGCCAGGTGCCGCGTGGGTGATCGCTTGCCATCACCGCCTCGCCCACCGGTGCCCGCCACAGTTGCCAGGCGATATAGAACAGGTACGCCGCCCCCACCACCTTGATGGCCAGGAACAGGTATTCGCTGGTGTGCAGCACCACTGCCAGGCCCATGGCCGCCAGGGCGATCATGCCGCTGAAGGCGACGATACGCCCGCCACCGGCCACGCAGGCCGTACGCAGGCCGTAACGGCTGGCATTGTGCAGCGACAGCAGGTTGTTCGGCCCCGGCGCCATGTTCAGGGCGAAGCAGGCGGGGATGAAAAGCAGCAGGCTTGAGAGGTCCATTATTGTTTTCCTTTGGCAACAGGCGTCTATTTCGGCGGGTAGCGGGCCTTGCGGTCAAGTTACAGCCAGCGGAAAAAACTGTATGGGTGCACGGCGCCTGATAAGCTGCCGCACATACCGAGGACCCTGTGATGCCCCGTTCCCATGCCGCGCTGTGGCGCGACCCGGCCCTGCCGCATGTCGAAAGCCGCCGCGCCTGCCATAGCCGCGCCTGCTACAAGCCCCACAGCCACCCGACGTTTTCCATCGGTGTGGTGGACGCCGGCCACAGTCATTTCACCGGTGCCGGCAACGGCCAGCAACGCCTGACACCCGGCACGCTGGTGCTGGTCCCGGCACGCCGGGTACATGCCTGCAACCCCGAGCCCGGGCAGGCGTGGAGCTATCAGATGCTGCATGTGGATGCCGACTGGCTGGCACAGCTGCACCTGGAGTCAGGTCTGGAGGGTGCCGGGCCCGGCGAGCCGGCACGTATCTGCCAGGTGCCGGAGGTGTATCGGCAGTTCTGCGAACTGAACAGCCTGCTGTTCTCCAACGCCAGCAATGGTGAGAAGGATGCGGCGCTGATTGCCTTTCTGGGTGACCTGGACTTTGCCAGGCACGCGCCGCTGGCACCGGCACCGGCCCTGGGGGCGACCGCGTTGAGTGGGCTGATTGCGCACATCGAAGGCCAGGACCCGGCGCAGTTGAGCCTGGCGGTACTGGCCCGGCAGGCCGGGCTTGGGCGTTACCAGTTGATTCGCGCATTTCGCGCGGCCACCGGGTTTACACCGCATGCCTACCTGCTCAATGCCCGGGTCAACCGTGGGCGGCAATTGTTGGGTGAAGGGCAGGCACTGGCGGAGGTGGCCTATCGGCTCGGGTTTGCCGACCAAAGCCATTTCCAGCGGGTGTTCAAGGCCCATGTGGGGGTGACACCGGGGCAGTATCGGGATTTGCACAGCCTCTGAGACCACGGGGGCGCGGTGCGCCCCTTTCGCGACACAAGGCCGCTCCCACAAGGTGCTGCGTACGCCGTTCAATGTGGGAGCGGCCTTGTGTCGCGAAAGGGCTGCGCAGCAGCCCCGGCAATGGGCCTGCAATATTGTTCAATACGGCATGAGCGCCGAGGGGCAGAGTCAGGCTTTACGCCAGAGCAACCTCACCCAATGCAACAGTTCCTGATCATCGCCCTCGCCCACTTCCTCGCCCTGCTCTCTCCCGGCCCGGACTTCTTCCTGGTCGCACGCACCTCGGTCAGCGCCGGCTGGCGCGTCGCGAGCGGCGCCTGCCTGGGTATCGCCCTGGCCAATGGCGTGTTCATCGCCATGGCTTTCACCGGCCTGTCGGTACTGCAGGAAGGCAGCCTGCTGTTCACCGCCCTGCAACTGGCCGGCGCCGGCTACCTGCTGTACATCGGCACCCTGTTCCTGCGCCATGCCGGGCAAACCAGCCTGGGCGCAGTCGCTGGCAAGCAGACCGCCCAAGGGTGGTGGCGGGGATTGGGCATGGGGTTCCTGTCCGGCATCCTCAACCCCAAGAATGCGCTGTTCTATGCCAGCCTGGTCAGCATGGTCGCCAGCGCCAGCTTTGCCTGGAAAGCAACCTGTGCCCTGTGGATGTTCAGCATCGTGCTGCTGTGGGACCTGCTGGTTGCTGTGGCCATCGGCAACCCGCTGGTGCTGCGGCGCTTTGCCCGCTGCCTGCCTTGGCTGGAGCGGGCCTCCGGGGTCATGCTGGTGCTATTGGCTGCGGCACTGTTGTTTCACCTGGCCTGGGGCTGACCAGTTGCAGGGTCCGCATGTCCATCAAGGTGAAATGGCCACTGGCCCAACCCCCGGTATCCAGGTGCCAGACATTGCCCAGCAGCTTGGCTTCCAGTACCGGCGTGTGGCCCACCAACAAGGCACGCAGGCCCTGCACGGGCTCGGTATCACCTACCTTCAACCGCCGCCGCGACCATTGGCACACTTCCCGTACTTGCGGGTCGTCCTCCAGTTCCAGCCAGGTCCTCAACACCGTCCAGTCGGCATATGGGCTGTCGGCATGCAGCAGCCCTACCAGGCCCGCTGCACTTTCAACCTCTATCGCAATCGGCAGCTGCTCGAAGCGCTCCACGAAACGCAACTGCTCGCCCCGCGGCAGGTCAAGAAACCAGCCACCCCCGGCGGCGCGGTACATGTCCAGATCGAGCCGCCCGCCGCGCACGCGGGTGATTGCCAGGGCCTCATGATTACCTTGCACGGCATGGAACCAGGGCTGCGCCAGCCATTCCAGCGCCGCCTCGCTGTCCGGGCCACGGTCGACCAGGTCCCCCACACTGAACAGGCGGTCCACGGCCGGATCGAACCCCACCGCATCCAGGCATTGCTGCAGGCGCTGGAAGTGACCATGGATATCGCCCACCGCCAGGTCACGCCCCCGCAGGTTGGCAATCAGACGCCGAAACCGTGCCATTACAATCTTCCTCTGCTGGTAGCGCCATGCCAGGGGTAAAATGGAGGCACACGCAATCTGCCCCGGAGGTGCATCATGCGTACCGCCCTCGTGTGTGCCGTGCTCATGGCGCTGTCACTGGACAGCATGGCACAAGGTGCCCCGGCCGCGCAGGTCGAGGTACGTTTCGACCATCCGGAAAAATTCCGCGATGCCAGCCTCGACAGCCACGGGTACGAGCGTGGCGCCGACGCCTATGTGATGAAAACCCTGACCCAGTACCTGCAGAAGCTTGGCCAACGCTATCTGCAACCTGGCCAGCAACTGGTCATCGACATTCGCGACATCGACCTGGCCGGGCGTTTCGAGCCCTGGCACAGCCAGGCCTACGATGTACGTTACATGCGCGAAATCACCTGGCCGACCATCGACCTCAGCTACACCCTCAGCCAACCGGGCAAACCCGACCAGCAGGCGCAGGAACGGGTCAGCGACAAGATGTACCTCAGCCGCCCGGGCCGGGTCACGAGCAGCAGCGACCGCCTGTATGCCGAAAAGGCCATGCTCAACGACTGGTTCCGCCAGCGCTTCGCCGTCCACCCGGCATCCTGAAAAACCCTTCACTGGTACAGGCGTTGGTGCCGGTAGTATGCTCGGCCCTTCAACCTGTACCAGGGAAGGGTTTTTCATGAAGTTGTGCGCCGTGCAACTGGCGTCGCTCAAGGGCGATGTGCAAGCCAACCTCGAACGCCACCTGGCCTGCATCGAACAGGCCGCGGCCCTTGGCGCCGAACTGGTGGTATTTCCCGAACTGTCACTGACCGGCTATGAGCCAACCCTCGCGCGCCAGGCCGCCCTGCCTGTCAGTTCGGCGCGGCTGGACCCGCTGCAGGCAGCCTGCGACCGGCTTGGTATCACCGTCGCCGCAGGCCTGCCACTGCCGACCCCTGATGGCATTCGTATCGGCATGCCAATCCTCAGCCCCGGTGCACCGCGCCAGGCCTATGCCAAGCGGCGCCTGCATGATGATGAACTGCCCTGGTTCAGCCCAGGCGATCAAGCCTTGTTGCTGCAGGTAGGCGCGCACCGGGTAGCGCCTGCGATCTGCTACGAATCGATGTTCATGGCGCATGCGGCAGCCGCGCGGGAACACGGCGCCGACCTGTACCTGGTCAGCGTGGCGAAAACCGCCAAGGGCATCCGCGAGGGTTACCAGCACTACCCCGAGGTGGCTCGTGAGTTGGGCATGACGGTGTTGCTGGCCAACTGCGTGGGGCCGGCCGATACCTTCATTGGTGCCGGCGGCTCGGCGGCCTGGGACAGCCAGGGGCGCTTGCTGGCCAGCCTGGACGACCACAGCGAAGGGCTGATCGTGCTGGACACCGCCAACGCCAGTGCCATGGCGGTGCCCCTGGCCCCGCACCCGGCATGATCTATCTGTTCCTGGCGTTGCTGAGCTATGCCTGTACCTACTACCTGACGGGTCTGCTGATTCAGGGGCAACTGGCCGATGTGGCCGAGGGTTTGCGCCACCGGCCCGACGCGCCGACACCTGGCGAGTACCTGCGCGCAGTCAAGCCCCATGCGCGCCGGGCTCATCGACAGTACACCCTGATGGCCGGCACGGCGTTGGCCGTGCTGGTCTGCCTGGCCGCCAGCTGGTTCTGCTGACGCCTTACAGGTCCAGTGCCAGGCTTTGCCGGCCCTCCAGCGCCAGCAGGTACTGCTTGGCCGCCAGGCCACCGGCAAAGCCGGTGAGGCTGCCCGAAGCACCGATCACCCGATGGCACGGGGCGATGATCGAGATCGGGTTGCGGCCATTGGCGGCGCCTACCGCGCGCACCGCGCTGGGGTTGCCGATCTGCCGGGCGATGTCGCTGTAGCTGCGGGTTTCACCGAACGGTATCGCCAACAGCGCGGCCCACACCTGACGCTGGAATTCGGTGCCGGCAAAATCCAGCGCCAGTTCGAAGCGCTGACGTTTGCCGGCAAAGTACTCGCCGAGTTGACGGGCGGTTTCCAGCAGTACCGGGCACTGGTCATCGCGGTGCAGGGCGCCAAGGCGCACACGGTTTTCCCGCTCCTCCTCCCAGAGTACGGCTGCCAGGCACTCGCCACGGGCTACCAGGGTCAAGGTGCCGACGGGCGACTGCATGAAGGTGAATGCGCTGGACATAAGCAGGCTCCTGCCAGGTTGCGATCAACCTACTGTACGCATCCACAGCCCTGCCTGCATCCGCTTTCTTGCTCAGGCAATCACGCAACCGGAACATCGGCCTCGCCATATTGCCCGGACCAGAGTGCCATCCACCGCGTCGTCTGCTTCGCGGGTGAACCCGCTCCCACAGGGCCCCCATCAGCTGAAGGAATGCGCCATACCTGTGGGAGCGGGCGCGCCCGCGAACACCGGCGCAGCCGGTGCCATCCACCGCGTCGCCTGCTTCGCGGGCATGCCCGCTCCCACAGGGACCTCACCAGCTGAAGGAATGTGCTGTACCTGTAGGAGCGGCCTTGTGTCGCGATGGGCTGCGAAGCAGCCCCAGAATCCTGTGCCTCAATAATAGGTCCGAGGCTGCTCGTCAGCCTTGTTCAATACCGTCCCCACCAGGTTCACCC
>NZ_JAWJYQ010000059.1:0-18942 GCF_032971465.1 Pseudomonas sp. LSJ-87
AATCCTGTGCCTCAATAATAGGTCCGAGGCTGCTCGTCAGCCTTGTTCAATACCGTCCCCACCAGGTTCACCCTGGCCAGGTGATGCAGGCAATCTTCGATTTCCTTCCTGTTGTTCATACCGTTGGCCACCACCAGCAGCACACAGTCGAACTTGGGTATCACGGTGATCGCATCGTCAGAGCTGAGCAACGGCGGCAAATCGAAAATGCAGATGCGCGACTCGTAGCGGTTGCGCAGTTCGCTGATCAGGTTGTTCACTTTGGGCGACGACAGCATTTCGGTAGACAACGGCACCGGTACCCGCGTGGGCAGTACCACGAACCGAGGCAAGGTCGGGTTGACCAGGCAGTCCTGCAGCTCGGCCTTGTCCGTCAGAAACTCGTTCAACGCCTGGTCCATGGGCAGGCCCAGGCTGCTGCCGACCTTGGGCCGACGCAGGTCGAAGTCCACCAGCAACGCAGTCTTGGTGGTGTGGTGGGCGATGCTCATGGCCAGGTTGATCGACAGCACCGTCTTGCCCGCTTCAGGGGTTGGCGAGGTGATGGCCAAGGTTCGCCAGCCATTCTCGTCCATGGTCCTGAGCACTTGCGTGCGCAACAGGTCGATCGGCCCGTTCATGTTTGAGTTCTTGTTGTAGGCGACGATACGGTGACGCTCCAGGTGCTCCGCGCGCAGCGGCACCACCTTGGTGTTCACGTAATCGAACTGGCCAGGCACTTCCGCCAGCGCCGTACCTGGGGCGGGTGACAAGGCCTGCGGGGTACCCGGGGTAACCTGGTGAAGATTATTGCCAACAGCCGGCTTGGTCCTGTCCATCACTGCTTTCCTATGCAAACCGAGACATGACTTTGAACAACAGCACATCCAGTGGCATGTAGAACACGTGCACCAGCACCACCATGATAGCCGCCAGCACCAGTGCAGCCAGGATCAGCCAGTTGCGCCAACGCTTGCGCCTGGCCACATCGGCCTTGGTATCGATGTATGGCAGTGCCACCAGCACCCGCCTGCCCAGCAGGTTTTCCAAGGCACCGACGCCGCGAATGCGCTGGTTGAGCATTTCCAGCAGCATCACCAGCGCACCGCCACCTGCCGGTGCCAGCACCAGGCCCAGCGCAGCGATTTTCTTGCGGTTGGGCTTGATCGGTTTCTCGGGCATCAGCGGTGGCTCCAGCAGCACAAAGCGCTCAGCCTTGTTCTCCTGCTCGAGGCTTTCGGTAATCTTCGCGCCCATTTCCTTGGCGCGGATTTCCTCGTACTTCTTGCGCGCGTTGTCGTGGTCACGCATCAAGGTCACCAGGCCACGCTCGACCTGCGGCGCCTCGAGGATCTCGGCCTCGTAGCCTTCCATCTTGCGGGTCAGCTCGCGCTTCTGCTCGGCCAGCGAAGCTATGCGCACCTGTGCCGCGCTCATCTTGGCGCGCACGCGGGCGACATCGAGGCCGACCGTGGAGGCCGCAGCCGTGCGATTGCCACTGGCTTCGAGCGCCTGGATCCTGCGCTTGACCGCCACCACATCGGGGTGGGCTTCCTTGTAGCGGCTCAGCAGCCGGGCATACTCGGCTTTCAGGCTGGGCAGGTCCTGGGGCTGCTCGGCACTGGCCACCCTGGGGCCTTCGCCGACCTTGGTAGCCAGCCCGGCACTGGCCGCGGACAGTTCCAGCTCAAGGTAACGCAGCTCTTCCTGGGCGGCCTTGTAATCACGGTCGACCTCGCGGAACTCCAGCTCCGAGCGTGACAGCATGTTCATGCGCAGGGTCTGGTGCTCGGGCAAGGCATTGGCGTGGGCCTGCTTGAAATCCGCCAGCTGGTTTTCCAGGCTGGCCAGCTCGGCACCCAGCTTGTTCGCCTCCTGGGTGAGGAACTCGGTGGTTTCGTTGGCCCGCTCGGTACGCTGCTTGAGGTTCTCGTTGAGGAACAGCGTGACCAACTCGTCGGCAACTTCCTTGGCCACCTCCGGCTGCTTGTGCTCGAAGGACACATTGAACGCCACGGTCGCTTCACCGCGCCCGCGTACATAGGTGGTGAGGGTTTCGACCACGATGGCACTGCGCATGTGGTCGATCTTGTCGCTATCGCTGAAGCGCTTGTCGGGGAACAGGTTGTACTTGTCGATGATGCGCAGCAGGTTCTCGCGGGTCATCACCCGCTGGCGAATCACTTCGATGCGTTCATCGGCAAAGCTGGTGTTGTTGGTCGATACCAGCTCGGGGGAAATCTGCTGCGACTCCACCAGGATGGTGCCGGTCGACTGGTAGATCGGCGGCACCATCACTGCGACAGCGACGGTCGCGGCCAGAATGACTACGATGCTCACCCCCAACAACAGGGCCCGGTCCTTGATTATGGCGATGTAATCTCTGAGGGAGAGCTCGTAGTCGGACTTCATGGGGCCACCTGCCTGAAGTTCAGATGTCGGGGTACCTGTACGTCAACGTCAAACCCACGATCGTAGCGTTCGCATCAGCTTCGTGATCCTGCTGCCGATCCTTGTACATCAGCGACAGGCGCAGGTCCCAGTACGGCGAAAACTCGCGGCTGGCCCACACGCTGTAGGTCTGCAGGGTGTTGGGGGTCTGCCCTTTGCTGTCTTGCCAGGCAGTGTCCGCGCCCACCCGGGTCAATTCGCTGACGGCGTAACTCCACACACCGCGCACCTGGTCCAGCTCGGCGAAGCCGCCTTCGGCGCTGGCCACCGTGCTGCGTTCGGCGGTAAAGCTGGCGACGGCGCGCGCACCGGTATACAGCAGCGCTACCCCACCCTCCCCGCGTCGGCCACCTTCGTCACCGGAAACCTCGGTGACACCCACATGCGCATCGGCGCTGAGGCGTTCGGAGAACTGGTACTTGACCCCGACCGCCGGGCTGTAGCTGTTGGACGCCGTCGCCGTCTGGTCCTGCTCGGGCTCGTAGCGCCGGGCGCCAAAGCGGCTGTACAGATCAGCCCGCTCGCTCCAGGCGTAGGTCCAGGTGAACACGTTGCCCAGTTCTTCGTAGCCCGTCAGCGTACTGATGTCATAACGGGCACGGTTGTACGTGGTTTCGTTGCTCAAGGTGCTGCGTTCGGTAACCGCCTGGCTCCAGTTGCCGGCCAGCGTATACAGCTTTTGCGTGCCATCGGTGGTGACCACGCCGGTATCCAGCACCGTTCCCGACAGCGTCGAACTTTCGTTGTAACGCGCCAGCAGGCCAAACCGCCCGCGCTCGGTCTGGCGCTGCCAGCCCAGGCTTACGTCGGGGTCCTCACGGTTGTCGACCACCGCCGTGTCGGACGAGCGCAATACATGCACGCCCAGCCCCAACCTCAGTTCGTCACGGTCGAAGGTACCGATCAGGGTGTAATCCGGCGCGATGATCGTGCGCGTTATACCCTTTTCACCCGACGACAGCAGCAAGGGGTTGCTGTCATGTTCGACGGATGTCGGTACCACCACCGTAGACTGCCAATTTGCTGCCAGGACTGTGTCCGTAAACGGCAACACCAAGATTGCCGTTGCAATGCTAGTTGTTCTGAGAAGAGGCATTAAGTGTTCTTATTAAAGGCAAGATCAAGGAACGACCAGCGTATCGCCAGCCTGCAGTTGGATGTTGGTGGACATATCCCGGCCAGACACCAGGTCTCTATATCGCACGGGCAGAATTTTTTGGGAAGCGCCGGTGCCACGCACTACTTTGATTTCACTTTCATCTGCAAACTTGTCGAGGCCGCCCGACATGCTCAAAGCCTGCAGCACTGCCGTAGGGCCTGCCATTTGTACCGGCCCGGGCTTGATCACTTTGCCTTGTACATAGACCAGGTTGCCGGCGATGCTCTTGACGACAACGCTGACATTCGGGTCGGGGAGAAACTTCTCGAGTTTGGCAGCCACTTGTTTTTCAACGGTCGTCACATCCAGCCCGGCAACATCGATGCGCCCGGCCAGGGGGAACGTGATACTGCCATCGGGAAGTACGGTGGCTTCCTGGCGCAGGCTGTCTTCCTGCCATACCGAAACCATCACCACATCGCCGGGGCTGAGCAGGTAGGTAGCACTGTGCGGGTCGGCCGTACCGGCACCAGACCACACCATCAGCATGCAGAACGCGGCAAACATTGAACGCACCATGAGGGTCCCTCCGGCCGAAAAGGCCCGACAAAGAGCACTGAATGAGAACAACACACCAACTCTCGCTCCGCTTCGCGGCATACACCAACCGCGATGGCCTCGATCTTCCAGAGGCCTTGCCTTGACGCTGTGTGCCTGCAACCGTGGACCTGCACGGGCTACTGGCAATATAGCAACGGCTGGGGAATTGACAAGCCAGGCCCCGGGCCGCTGGTGTCAAGGGTTAAACCCAGGCTGGCGGACTCAGATCTGTTTCCTGTTGGCGACTGCCACAAAGCCAACGACAGCAAATGCAAAGAACCACCCTGCGGTTGAAACAGGGATGATACTGTTCTGATTGATATACATATCCGCCGCACGCGCCGCGCCACTCATCAGCGCCAGCAAAGACATCGATTTGATAATCAGAGCCGTGCGCATACGCCCCTCCTGTAAAGAGGAAAATCAACTATTTGTTGGCGTGGTGTTCGGGAGTTGTTTCACTGTTGAATTGAGCTTATGAACACAATGACATTGCGTCAACGATTCGACACTATAATAAAATTCAATAGGCGCCCAACAGTATCGTCAAAATATCGACGCACAAGTTGAGCAAAGGGCGCTGTCTTGGTGGCGCCAACGTTTCATCGCTGAGAAAGGCAAGGCCGTGGGGCACTTTGGCGCCCCAACGTGTTACTCGTCTGCGTGGTGTACCACGACCAGCAACTGCGCCGGCAGCGGCCCCACCGACCTTAGCCGGTGGGGAGTCTGGGCATTGAAATGCAGGGCATCGCCTTGCTCCAGCAGCACTCGCTCGTTCATGAAGTCCACCTCCACCTGGCCGGCGTGGACGAACAGAAATTCTTCGCCCAGGTGTTCCTTGAACGTGGGGTCGCTGAACTCGGTCGGCGGCTGGATCAGGAAAGGCAGCAGGCTGCGCTGCCCGACCTGGCTGGTGAGGGCCGCGTAGCCCGGCCCTGCCCCGTCACCCACCAGGGCCTGGCGCTCGCCATGGCGCACCAGGCTGTAGCGGCTCTGGCCGGCCTGCTCTTCGGCGAACAGTTCTTCGACATTGACATTCAGTGCCCGCGCCAGCTTCAGCGCGGCGGCGATCGAGGGGGTGTTCAGGCCACGTTCGACCTTGGACAGGTAGCTCTTGGTCATGCCGGTCTTGTCGGCCAGCAGCTCCAGGGTCATCCCCAGTTTCTTTCGCAGCAGTTTCAATCGGATAGACATGTGACGCGGGTTTCCCAGGCGAAGGCAGCCTGGCCATCATACGTGGACTGCTCAGGAAATGCTGGGGCTGCTGTGCAGCCCATCGCCGGCAAGCCAGGCTCCCACAGGTACTGCGCATGGCTTGGGGCCAATGCAGTCGATGTGGGAGCCTGGCTTGCCAGCGATGGGCCGCGCAGCGGCCCGACTTTACGGCATCACCGGCGGCAGGTACTGCAACGTCGTACCCAATGCCCACAGCAACACCAGCACCAGCGGCACGTGCACCAGCAACTGCACGAACGAGAAGCCGATCAGGTCGCGTGCCTTGAGCCCCAGTACCCCCAGCAGCGGCAGCATGTAGAACGGGTTGATCAGGTTCGGCAAGGCTTCGGCGGCGTTGTAGATCTGCACTGCCCAGCCCAGGTGGTACTGCAGGTCATTGGCCACCAGCATCACGTAAGGTGCCTCGATGATCCACTTGCCACCACCCGATGGGATGAAGAAGCCCAGCACCGCCGAATACACGCCCATCAGCACGGCATAGGTGTCATGCGTGGCGATCTGGGTGAAGAACAGCGAAATGTGGTGGGCCAAAGTCTGCTCGTCGAGGCCCTTCACCTGGGTGAGGATGGCCGCGATCGAGCCATACAGCGGAAACTGGATCAGCACCCCGGTGGTGGTCGGCACCGCGCGCGCCACCGCATCGAGGAAGCTGCGCGGGCGCCAGTGCAGCAAGGCACCGAGCATGATGAACAACAGGTTGTAGGTGTTCAGCCCGGAAATGGCGGTAATCGCCGGCTTGGTGGCGAACTCCTGGTACAACCAGCCGGCAGCCAGGGCCACCAGCAGCAGGATCAGGATGGGGCTGTGTTCCAGCCACTCGCCCGGGCGGGTGCGCTGGGGTGCCGGTGGCGCGGTGAAGCTGGGGTCGACCCCACAGTCCTGGGCGCTGCGCGCACTGTTCGGGCCCGGGGCCGTGGCGTAGGCGATCACCAGCGAGACCACCACCAACGCCGCCAGCATCACGCCGGACTGCCAGAGGAAGATGGTTTCGGTGAACGGGATCACCCCGGTAATCGACAGGATCGACGGTGGCAGGCTGGCCGGGTTGGCCTGCAGTTGCGCCGCCGACGAAGACAGGCCCAGCGCCCACACGGCGCCCAGGCCCAGATAGGCGGCTGCACCGGCGGCGCGGTAGTCCATCTTCAGTTCGGTGCGCCGGGCCAGGGCGCGCACCAGCAGGCCGCCGAACACCAGCGACAGGCCCCAGTTGAGCAGCGATGCCAGCATCGAGATCAGCGCCACCCAGCATACTGCCGAACGGCCATTGCCGGGGATGCGCGCCAGGCGGTCGATCAGCCGCGCCGCGGGCGGCGAGCTCGCCACCACATAGCCGCCGATGACCACGAAGGCCATCTGCATGGTGAACGGGATCAGGCTCCAGAAGCCATCGCCAAAGGCCTTGGCGGTGTCGGTCGGCTTGGCGCCCATGGCCAGGGCGCCGATGCACACCAGCAGCACCGCCAGGGCGGCAAACACCCAGGAATCGGGGAACCAGCGTTCGGCCCAGTTGGAGCAGCGCAAGGCAAAGCGCGCGGAACGGCTGTCTTGGATTTCAGCGGCCACAGTTCAATTCCTTTTATTGGTTTTATGAGGTAAAGCAGTACTGCCAGACAACGCAAAAACCCTGTGGGAGCGGGCGTGCCCGCGAATGCGTCGGTAAATTCACCGCAGCATTCGCGGGCACGCCCGCTCCCACAGGGTAGGATCACATGATGCGTTAGAAGGTCATTTCCTTCACATCATCCGGCACGATCAGCTTGCCGGCGGTTTTCTCGATGATTTCCTCAACGCTCACCCCGGGCGCGGTCTCGCGCAGGATGAAGGCGCCGTCTTCGATTTCCAGGTAGGCCAGGTCGGTCAGCACCTTGCGGATGCAGCCAGCGCCGGTCAACGGCAGGCTGCACTGCGGCAGCAGCTTGGACTCGCCGTCCTTGGAAGCGTGGGTCATGGTGACGATGATGTTCTCGGCACCGGCCACCAGGTCCATGGCGCCGCCCATGCCCTTCACCAGCTTGCCCGGGATCATCCACGAGGCGATGTTGCCTTGCACATCCACTTCGAAAGCGCCGAGCACGGTCAGGTCGACATGGCCGCCACGGATCATGGCGAACGACTGCGCCGAATCGAAGATCGAGGCACCGCGGCGGGCGGTGACGGTCTGCTTGCCGGCGTTGATCATGTCGGCATCGATGGTGCCTTCGGTGGGAAATTCGCCCATGCCGAGCAGGCCGTTTTCCGATTGCAGCATCACATCCATGTCGGCGGGTACGTAGTTGGCCACCAGGGTCGGAATGCCGATGCCCAGGTTGACGTAGTAGCCGTCCTTCAGTTCACGGGCGACGCGTTGCGCCATCTGTTCGCGGGTCAGTGCCATGGTCAGGATCTCTTTGTTGTTCTGGTGGATGGCGCTCAGGCCTTGACGGTGCGCTTTTCGATACGCTTTTCGAAGGTGCCGACGATAACGCGGTCCACGTAGATGCCCGGGGTGTGGATCTCGCTGGGCAGCAGCACGCCAGGTTCGACGATCTCTTCCACTTCGACCACGGTGATCTTGCCGGCGGTGGCCGCCAGCGGGTTGAAGTTTTGCGCGGTGTTGCGGTACACCACGTTGCCGTAGTGGTCAGCCTTCCAGCCCTTGACGATGGCGAAGTCGCCGGTGATGGATTCTTCGAGGATGTACTTGCGGCCGTTGAACTCGCGCACTTCCTTGCCATCGGCAACCGGGGTGCCGTAGCCGGTGGCCGTGTAGAAGGCCGGGATGCCGGCGCCACCGGCGCGCATTTTCTCGGCGAGGGTGCCTTGCGGGGTCAGTTCCACTTCCAGCTCGCCGCTCAGCAGCTGGCGTTCGAACTCGGCGTTCTCGCCCACGTAGGAAGCGACCATCTTGCGGATCTGCCGGTCTTCCAGCAGCACGCCCAGGCCAAAGCCATCGACACCGCAGTTGTTGGAGACCACGGTCAGGCCCTTGACGCCACGGCGCTTGATTTCGCTGATAAGGTTTTCCGGGATGCCGCACAGGCCGAAACCACCAGCCAGTACCGTCATGTTGTCGGTCAGGCCTTCGAGGGCCTGTTCATAGGTTGCAACGCGCTTGTCCAGTCCGGCCATGCTGATCCGCCTTTTGTAGTTGTTGAACCGACGAGGCTGTCGGTGAGCGTGTGGGGACATCTTCACCGCAAGCGACTGATTTGTTAATTTTGTTTTCATCATCGATTGATAACTTTTGCAAAACAACCAAAAGGCCTGTCATGAACGTCAAGCAACTGCGCGCCTTTGTCGCTGTGGCCAAGTACCAGAGCTTCGCCCAGGCCGGTGAACACCTGCATGTCTCGCAACCGGCCCTGAGCCTGACCATCAAGGCCCTGGAAGAAAACCTTGGCGGCGCCCTGCTGAGCCGCACAACACGCAGCGTCAGCCTGACTGCCGAGGGCGAGGTACTGCTGCCACTGGCGCGGCGCCTGCTGGCCGACTGGGACGACACCGAAGAAATGCTGCGCCAGCGTTTCACCCTGCAACTGGGCCGGGTTTCGGTGGCGGCCATGCCGGCCTTTGCCGGCAATCTGCTGCCCTACTCGCTGAAGGTATTTCGCCAGCGTTACCCGAAGGTCAACGTCACGGTGCACGATGTGATCAACGAACAGGTGCAGGAACTGGTGCGCCATCGCCGCGTCGAACTGGGCATCGGCTTCGAACCGGACAACATCGATGGCCTGGATTTCCACCCGTTGTACATGGACCGCTTCGTCGCCGTGGTGCCCGCCGATTCGCCCTTGGCGCAGCTGCCCCAGGTCAGCTGGGCACAGTTGCTGGCCGAAGACTTCGTGGCCCTGCAACGCCCTTCGGCGGTGCGCCTGCTGATGGAACAGAACGTGGCCGCCCAGCACGGCAAACTGGCGGTGGCTTTCGAGAGCCACCAGCTGTCGACCATCGGCCGCATGGTTGCCAGTGGCCTGGGGGTCAGTGCCGTGCCGGCGCTGTGCATCAACCAGATGCAGGAGCTTGGCGCCCGCTGCGTCACCCTGGTCGAGCCCACGGTCGAGCGCCGCATCGGCGTGATTGCCCTCAGCGAACACAAGCTTTCCACGGCGGCGCAAGCGCTGCTTGAGGTACTGCTTTCCAATACCCGCATCCCGGAGGTGACATGCGTTACGTGAAACTGGCAGGTTCGAGCGTTCCGGCCATCGGCCAGGGCACCTGGTACATGGGTGAAGATCCGGCCCGCAAGGCGGCCGAGGTGGCGGCCCTGCAACAGGGTATCGAACTTGGCCTGAGCTTGATCGATACCGCCGAGATGTATGCCGAAGGTGGCGCGGAAAACGTGGTTGGCCAGGCCATTGCCGGGCGCCGCGACCAGGTATTCCTGGTCAGCAAGGTGTACCCGCACAATGCCAGCCGGCGCGGTATGGCGGCGGCCTGCGAACGCAGCCTCACGCGCCTGGGCACCGACTGCATCGACCTGTACCTGCTGCACTGGCGTGGCCAGCACCCACTGGAGGAAACCGTCGAGGCCTTCGAGCGCTTGCGCGAGCAAGGCAAGATCAAGCGCTGGGGTGTTTCCAATTTCGACGTCGACGACCTGCGCGAACTGCACAACCCCGATTGCGCCACCAACCAGGTGCTGTACAACCCGGCCCAGCGTGGCATCGAGTTCGACCTGTTGCCGTGGTGCGAAAAGCGCGCGCTGCCGACCATGGCCTACTGCCCGCTGGCCCAGGCCGGGCGCCTGCTGCAGCACCCGGTGCTGGCGGAAATCGCCGAGCGCCATGGTGCCACGGCGGCCCAGGTCAGCCTGGCCTGGGTGACCCGTGATGATGGGGTGATAGCCATCCCCAAGGCCGTGACGCCCGAGCATGTGCGGTTGAATGCGGCTGCGGGTATGCTGACCTTGACCAGCGAAGACCTGCGGGCGATCGACCGGGCGTTCCCGGCACCGACGCGCAAGCAGCGGTTGGCGATGGTGTAGCGACTGTCGCGAAGATAACTGAATTCGCAAGCAATCCTCGCACCCTGTGGGAGCGGCTTTAGCCGCGAAGAATCCAGCGCGGTGCATGGCACCGGCTGCGCCGGTGTTCGCGGCTAAAGCCTCTCCCACAGGGACCGCGCAAAAATCAGGGTTTTGCGTGAGGTGCCGGGGATCAATGGAAATCCCGGCTGCGTACGTCCAGCCCTTGCAACAGCGGGCTCACATCCTCCAGCCGCCGTGCTATCAGGTGGCGCACGCCATTCTCCTGCTCCAGCCGCCCGCTGACCTTGAGCAACTGCGACCCCACCAGCGCCCGCCGCTGCCGTTCGGCAAGCGCCCGCCACACCACCACATTGACCATGCCGTGCTCGTCCTCCAGGGTGACGAAGGTCACGCCACTGGCGGTCTGGGGCCGCTGGCGGCCCACCACCAGCCCGGCCACGGCAATGTTGTCACCATGCCCGACATCTTGCAGCTCGCGCGAACTGCGACAGCCCAGTGCCCGCAGGCGTGAGCGCAACAAGGTCAAGGGATGCGGCCCAAGCGTGGTACCCAGGGCCTGGTAATCGGCCATCAGGTCCTCTGCCACGCTGGGAACGGGCAGTTCGACGGTGCTTTCCGGCAAGGCCTCGATATCGGCGAACAAAGGCAACTGCGGCTGCACCGCCGCCACCTGCCAGCGCGCCTGGTGCCGGTCGCTGGCCAAGGCGCGCAGCGCGCCGGCATCGGCCAGGTGGGCGCGGGCACGCGAATCGAGCCCGGCACGCAGGCACAGGTCTTCGACATCGCGCCATGGCCGCTGCGCCCTCGCCTGCTCCAGGCGCCTGGCATCGGCCTCGGCAAGGCCGCGCACCAGGCGCAAGCCCATGCGAATGGCCAGCACCTCTCCAGGCTCAGGCTCGAGCGTGCAGTCCCAGTCACTGTGGCACACATCCACCGGCCTGACCTCGATACCCTGGCGCCGGGCCTCTTGCAGCAACTGGTCGGGGCTGTAGAAGCCCATGGGCCAGCTGTTGACCAGCGCGCAGGTGAAAATCGCCGGTTCATGGCACTTGAGCCAGCTGCTGGCATAGCACAGCAAGGCAAAGCTGGCCGCGTGCGACTCCGGAAAGCCATAGCTGCCAAAGCCCTTGATCTGCTCGAAGATGCGCTCGGCAAACGCCAAGTCATAACCATTGCGCAACATGCCCTGCACCAGCCGCTCGCGGTGCGGCTCCAGGCCGCCGTGGCGCTTCCAGGCGGCCATGCTGCGGCGCAACTGGTCGGCCTCGCCCGGGGTGTAGTCGGCCGCGACCATCGCCAGTTCCATCACCTGCTCCTGGAACAGCGGCACGCCCAGGGTACGCTCGAACACTTCCTTCAGTTGCGGCGAGGGGTACGTCACCGGCTCCTGCTTCAGCCGCCGGCGCAGATAAGGGTGGACCATGTCGCCCTGGATCGGCCCGGGGCGGACGATGGCCACCTCGATGACCAGGTCGTAGAACTTTTTCGGCCGAAGCCGCGGCAACATGGCCATTTGCGCGCGGGACTCGATCTGGAACACGCCCATGGTCTCGGCACGGCTGATCATCGCGTAGGTGGCCGGGTCTTCGGCGGGGATGGTCGCCAGGGTCAGGTGCCGGCCACGGTGGCGTTGCAGCAGGTCGAAGCAACGGCGCAAGGCGCTGAGCATGCCCAGCGCCAGCACGTCGACCTTGAGCAGGCCGACCATGTCCAGGTCGTCCTTGTCCCACTGGATCACCGTGCGCTCCGGCATCGCGGCATTCTCCACCGGCACCAGCTCGTCCAGGGGTTGCTGCGAGATAACGAAGCCGCCCGGGTGCTGTGACAGGTGCCGAGGGAAGCCGATCAGTTCGCCGGCCAGCACCAGCACCCGGCGCAGCGAAGGGCTGCCCGCCTCGAAGCCGGCCTCGGCCAGGCGCTGGTCGTCGGGTATGCGATCGCTCCAGCGGCCACAGCATTTGGCCAGGGCGTCCACCTGGTCGGCCGGCAGCCCCAGCACCCGCGCCACATCCCGCACCGCACCGGCGGCATGGTAGGTGTTGACCACCGCAGTGAGCGCCGCCCGGTGCCGGCCATAGCGGCGGAACACATACTGGATCACCTCCTCGCGCCGGTCGTGCTCGAAGTCCACGTCGATGTCCGGCGGCTCGTTGCGCTCGCGCGACAGGAAGCGCTCGAACAACAGGTGGTGTTGCATGGGGTCGAGCTCGGTGATGCCCAGCACGAAGCACACCACCGAGTTGGCAGCCGAGCCCCGCCCCTGGCACAGAATGCGCTGGCTGCGGGCGAAGGCGACGATGTCGTGCACAGTCAGGAAGTAGCTTTCGTAGCCCAGCTCCTCGATCAGCGCCAGCTCCTTGGCCAGCACATCCCGCACCTTGCTGCTCGGCCCGTCTGGCCAGCGCGACGGCAAACCCTGCTGGCACAATTCGCGCAACCAGCTCGCCGGGCTATGCCCCTGGGGCACCAGTTCGCGTGGGTACTGGTATTTCAATTCGCTCAGTTCGAACTGGCAGCGCGCCGCGATCGCCAAGGTCTCGGCCAGCAGGTCGGCGGGATAGAGTTCGCCCAGTTGCGCCTGGCTGCGCAGGTGCCGCTCGCCATTGGCAAACAGGAAGCGCCCGGCCTCGGCCACCAGGCAATGCTGGCGAATGGCGGTCATGCAATCTTGCAGGGCGCGGCGACCGCGCACGTGCATGTGCACGTCGCCACAGGCCACGGCGCGGATGCCGACCCTGGCCGCCAGACCGCGCAAGCGTTCAAGGCGCAAGGTATCGTCACTGCCGCGGTGCAGGTGCACGGCCAGCCACAGGCGCTCACCGAACACGCCGTGCAGCCACTGCCCGGGGGTGGCATCGCCGCTGTCATCGGCTATCCACAATGCCAGCAGGCCCTGATGGTGCTGCTGCAGGTCATCGCGAAACAGTTGGTACTCGCCCTTCTGCGCCCGCCGCCGGGCCCGGGTGATCAGCGCGCACAGGTTCTGGTAGCCGATCAGGTCCTGCACCAGCAGCACCAGCCTGGGGCCGTCCTGCAACTGCACTTCACTGCCCACGATCAGCCGCAGCTGGTGTTCCTTGGCCGCCTGCCAGGCACGGACGATACCGGCCAGGGTGCATTCGTCGGTGATCGCCAGCGCCTGGTAGCCCTGTTCTCGCGCGCGCCGGAACAGCTCGTCGGCGCTCGACGCGCCGCGCTGGAAGCTGAAGTTGGACAGGCAGTGCAGCTCGGCATAACCCGGAGTGTTCATGCGAACCAGCCCTGCAGCCACAACGGGCCGGCCTTGCCCAGGTCGCGGTAGGCCCAGCCGCGCAGGCCGTCGCGGGTTTCGATGCGGTAATAGTCGCGGCGCACATCGCCGCCATCCCACCAGCCCGACTCGATGCGCTCGGCATGGCCTTGCAGGCGATAGCCGCCTTCGTCCAGCGCCATGGGGGCCGACAGCAGCCAGCCAGGGCGGCTGCCAGGAACGACCGGCATGCTGCCCTGGGCACCCTGCTCTACCGCTTGCCAGGCACATTCGGGACGATGATCGGCTGCCGCGCTCAGGCCCTTGACCGCCTCATCCCCCAAGCGGGCGCGCAGCCGTTCGCGCAATTGTTCCCAAGGTTGCGCCTGTTGCGCACGCGGGTCGAACAATGCCTGGTGTTGCGGCACGAAGGGTGGCAGGTCCTCGGCAACCAGCCGCAGGTTGCGCACCGGTGCGGGAATGCGCAGCGGTTCCAGGCGCCCGCGCGCCAGTTCGAACAACATTGCCGCATCGCGTTCGGCGGCCAGCAGGCCTACCTGCAGCAAGGTATCCGGCCCTTCGGCGTGCTCCAGGTGCAGGCAGAAACGCTGCACGCCACAGTCACGCCCGGCGAGGAACGCGGCAAGGTCGTTGAGCATGCGCCGCAGCGGGAACAGCAGGGCCTGGTGCGATTCGACGTCGAAGTTCAGCTCCAGCCGGGCTTCGAAACGGTCCGGCGGCTGGTAGAAGCCCAGCCCCAGGTTGCGCAGGCCGAGCAACTGGTCAAGGTGCAGCTGCACCTGGGCCGGAAAGCGCCTGGCCAGGCTGTCGCGGGGCAAGGCCAGCACCTGGCTCAACTGGCGCAGGCCCATGCGGGCAAAGGCCTCGGCAGCCTGCGCAGGCAGGCCGATACGCTCGATGGGCATGCCCAGCAGCGCCGCACGGGTGGCATCGGCGTCACTCACGGCCAGGCCATCGTGAGCGTTGGCGAGCATGCGCGCCGCCACCGGGTTGCTGGCCAGGACGATGCGTTGGCGCAAGCCCAGTTCCGCCAGTTCCTGGCGCAGGCGTGCCTCGAACAGCGGCCAGGGGCCGAACAGTTGCAGGCTGGAGCCCACCTCCAGCAACAGCGCCCGTGGGTAGTGCAGGCTGACCTGGGCACTGAAGCGGTAGGCCCAGGCTGCCAGCAACTGCTGCACCTGGTCGATGCGCCTGGGGTCGGCTTCGACGCAGCTGAAGCCATCGGCCAGCGCACGCGCCGCCGTCAGGGTTTGCCCGGCCCGCAGGCCGAGCGCGGCCGCGGCCGGGTTGACCGCCTGCAGCACGCGTCGCTGGGTCGGCCCGCCAAGCAGCACCAGGGGTGTATCAGGGTCGTCACGCTCACGCAGGACCGTGTCCAGCGCCAGCTGCGGAAGCAGGATGCAGGCCCAGAGCATGTTGCATCAGCCCCGCCCCGGGCAGGCGATGGGCAGCGCCGGGGGCATGCCGCCACGGCTTTTCAGCACGCGCCATTGTGCCGGGCGGGTGTCGACGGCAATGCGCAGCGCTGCGGGCGAAGGGTTGTGCGCCGCCTGTTGCGGCCGGCAGGCGAAGGCCAGCGCCTGGCCGGTTTCGGCAGCCACCTGCAAGCGCCGCAGGGCGCGGTCATCGGCACGTTCCGGCCAGCACAGCACCGCCGCGCAACTGCCGGAGCGCAGGCACTGCTCGGCGGCCCACAAGGCATCGGCAGGTGCGGCGTCCACCTGTACCAGCCAGCGCAGGTCTACCCCCGCGGCCTGCCAGGCCGGGGCGTAAGGAATGAATGGCGGTGCCACCAGCACGATTCGGCTGGCTTCAGCGCTCAAGCGGGCCAGGGTTGGCCACAGCAGCTGCAATTCGCCACAGCCGGGGCTGGCCAGCAACAGTTCGCTGAGCGCAGCCGCCGGCCAGCCACCTTCCGGCAGGCATTGATCAAGGGCGGCATGGCCCGTGGGCTGCAGGCCGAGCGGCCGCGCCTGGGCCTGCCGACCGCGCCATACCCGGCGCTGGTCGAGCAACCTGTCGAGGTCGACCACCGCGCCCATCAGTCACGCCTCAGCAAGCCGCAGAACACGCCTTCGATGAAGAACTCCTGTTCAGGCCGCACATCGATAGGCGCATAGGCCGGGTTGCGTGGCAACAGCCGGTAATTGCCACCCTGGCGCTGCAGGCGCTTGATGGTCACCTCGCCGTCCAGGCGGGCGACCACGATCTGGCCATCGCGGGCATCGGCCTGCTGGAGGATGCCGACCAGGTCGCCGTCGAAAATGCCGTCGTCGATCATCGAGTCGCCACGCACCTTCAGCAGGTAGTCGGGGGTACGGCGGAACAGGCTGGGGTCGAGCAGCAACTGCTCGTGAATGTCGAGGTCCGGGCCGATGGGGGCGCCTGCCGCCACCTGGCCCAGCACCGGCACTTCGAGGATTTCCGGGCGGCGCAGCCGTTCGGCCAGGCGTATGCCCCGCGCCTGGTTCGGCGTGACGTCGATGTAGCCGGCCTGGCACAGGGCGGTGATGTGCTTGCGCGCGACACTGCGCGAGGCAAAACCGAAGCGCGTGGCGATATCGGCCAGGCTCGGCGGCTGGCCGTGGTCGGCGATGCGCTCACGGATGAACTCGAAGATGGCGCGGCGTTTTGGGGTAAGATTGTCCATGGAGCACATTTGTACTCTTTTCGGAGCACGCTGAACAGCCCCCTTCGTCGACGGTTTGGCGGCTGCGATCAATTGCGACCGCGAAACTACCGCAATGATGCTGAAGGCTATATGGCTGGTCCGGCAAACCTGACTGCACATGGCGAATTGAATCAGCAGGGACACTGTGGGAGCCGCGCTTGCCGGCGATGGGGTGCGAAGCGGCCCCGGTTACAGATGCCCGCTGTGGGTCGGTAACAGCCAGTCGGAGCAGACCGTTCCGCCCCATCGCTGCGTCGTTACATAGACCAACGACCAAAATGCTGCTCCAGGAACTCAGTCACCAGCGAGGCGATCTGCAACTGGATCGCCCCCCGCGACCGGGCGTTATCGCCGTCCCGGCAAATGACACCATCCCCTGGAGCATCGTCTTCGAGCAACGCCATCGCGCCTGGTTTGCACGTCGACAAGAAGCTGAAATGGCTGGCGTCCTCGATCTCGACATAACGACTCGTCGCCGAGGGCAGACGCTTGGCAAGGTCAGCAGATTCCAGCTGCGCGGGAAGGTCTTCAGAAGGCGCGCCAGCCGCAATCACCAACGTCGGCACTGGCAAAGCCGCAAGGCTTTCATCGGTCAGGCCACGTGACAGGCCAAGATCCAGGGTAACGATGGCGGTGACACGACTGTCGCGCAAATCGCCACCCAGTCGAGCTTTCGATGCCGGGGCGCTGTCGGCATTGATCTGCTTGTAGACGCTGCAACTCGACAGCTGCGGATGGATGGAACAGTCCTGGGCAAAACGCTTGGAATCAAAGCGGGCGCCGGCAATTTCCAGCGCGGTCCAGCCGCCCAGTGAGTGGCCGACCACTGCAACTTGGCCCTTCGCCACCCGCCCGAACTGATCCGCCTGGGCCATGACCGCATCGATGGCCCGCTGCAAGTCAATGGGACGCCGCCACAACTGTGCCGCGGCTTCAGGGTTGCGATCGCGGGTAGTAGTGCCGGGGTGGTTGACCGCCGCCACGATGTAGCCTTGGTGAGCCAGTGCACTGGCCAGCCACGACTGGTTTCCCCAATTGCCGCGAAAGCCGTGGGAAAGCACCACCAATGGATACGTGCCTGCAGCTGGAGGTGCATCGCGCACAGCGAGGTCACCGCTGAAAACCGGGGTATCAGCGATCAACTGTGGTGGCGCAGTGGTCGTACTCGGGTACCAGACGACCAGCTCCAGCGGACGGTCTGTTTGCCTCTCCGATAATGTCGAGGTCTTGAAGCCAATGGGCTTGTAGCCAGCGAATGCAGGTATGTCCAGGCAGATAAAAAGCAACAAGCCGAGCACTGTTTTCATTGTTTTTCTTCCTTGATAGGTCAGCGTCGATCAGATGCAAACCGGTACGCGGGAAACATATCAGCCCTCGCCGCGACCCACACAATCTTTCCGGCGATGCAGCGCTCCAATAGATCAGATAGTGGAAATATATTTTGTGCGCTAAATATTATCGCGCAATATTCAACCCAGGCAGCAAGCAGTCGCTGATCCCACTACCCAAGCTAACGGAGCATGATCATGACCTTCATCAAAGCAATCGCCATCGCCACCCTGACCTTCGGCAGCAGCGTCGGCGCCTTCGCCCAGACCGCCTCCCCGTACCAGTACGGCATGAACCTGGACATCGCCCAAGTGATCGCGGTGGAGGCCTCGGGCCACGCCACCGACCACGCCGACACCGCCACCCTCACCTACCGTGACAGCGACGGCAAGGTGCAGAAGATCAGCTACCTGCGCCCAGCCACCTCCGCCAACCAGAACTGATGACCAAACTTCGAAAGCCGGAGCGTGCCAACGGCCGGTTACTCGGTTGGCTTTCCAGCTTTGGCAGTTGCTGACTCGACGCGCAGGCGCCAACCTCGCGTTCGAGCACAGCTCTGCCAAGGCTGCCGTACTCCAGTACACTCAGGAAGTCGCGAAGTTCACGTGACTCCAAAGGCAAAGAATCTCTCTTCTGGCCCGCCCATGATTTTGGACCTGGATACCCAATGCTGACTGCCCTGCTGTTCGACCTCGACGGAACCCTCACCGACACTGACACCTTGCACCTGCAGGCCTTTCGCCAACTGCTGCGCGAGCATGACGGGCGCGAGCTGAGCCAGGCGCAGTTCGATGCCCAGGTCAGCGGCCGCGCCAACGGCGAGCTGTTCGCCGAGCTGTTTGCCGGTGCCAGTGCCGAGCAGTGCCAGGAGCTGGCCGACCGCAAGGAGGCACTGTTCCGCGACATGTCGCCGGCTCTTGAGCCGATGCCGGGCCTTGTGCGCCTGCTGGAACATGCCCAGGCTCATGACATCGGCATGTGCGTGGTGACCAACGCACCGCGGCTGAACGCCGAGCACATGTTGAACGCCATGGGCTTGGGCCAGCGCTTCGCGCATGTGCTGGTGGCCGAGGAACTGGCACGGCCCAAGCCGGACCCGCTGCCTTACCTGACCGGGTTGCAGCGGCTGGGTGCCGAGGCCGGGCAGGCACTGGCCTTCGAGGATTCGCTGCCGGGGGTGGCGGCAGCGAGTGGCGCGGGGATCTTTACCGTGGGCGTGGCCACTACACAGACGCCGGAGCGGTTGCTGGCGGCGGGGGCGAAGCTGGTTGTCCGTGACTTCAACGACCCAGCGTTGTGGTCCTTGATCGGATCCATGCAATGAGCATACGGGGCCGCTTCGCGCCCCATCGCCGGCAAGC
>NZ_JAWJYQ010000060.1:0-40314 GCF_032971465.1 Pseudomonas sp. LSJ-87
TACCAGAAGGTCATATTCCGCTTTGCTCAGCCTGCCGCTCTGGTACAGCTCAACCAGCTTTTCCCCAGCCTGCTTCTCCTGCTGCCGGTACTCATCACGAATACCAACCTCGCAGCCGCCATTTCCACCACAGGCTTTATACCGCTCGTGCAACTCATCAATACTGCCAATACCGGCGGCCTTGAGCTTCTCATACAACGCACGGCTGGCGGCATCCAGCCGTTCAACGCCGTATTTGTTCGCCAGCAGGTTGTTTTCAACCGCGTTACGGCCCGCACCGGCACCTGCGACAGCCCCAGCACTATTACCTTCCACCAGACCACCCGAAAGCCCGGCCGCTAGCGTCGACAGCGCCGAAACGGTCTGTTTCTGCTCTTCACTGAGCGAGTTGCTATCGCTGGTGCCATACAACTGCTGAGTGATCAGGCGGGCAACCAGTTCGCCGCCGGCCGCACCCGCTGCCCCGGCTGCCGCCGAGTTGCCCTGCGCTTGGGCGACAACGGCACCCAACACTGCGTGGGCCATGACGTTGAGTGCAGCATTGTCACCAGTAGATTTCTTGATCACCTGCGCGAGGTACGGTGCCGATGCGCCTGCCAACGCAGAACCGATATCACCACCCGCCAACCCTTGCAGTGCCGCTGTCACGGCCTGGGTCACGCGCTGGTAATCACCACTGGTGCCGTACTTACCCATGATTCGCTGGTAAGCCTCGGTGGCGACCAGTTGTTCCTGGTAAGCCTTCACCGCCTCCTTGCTTGCCCCTTCACCCGGCGCCACGATGCCGTGTGCTTCAAGTTCCGCACGCGCCTCCTGGTCAGCCTTCAGTTGCCCCTGGGTGCGGACGATGTCCGATACCTGTGTGCCGATTTCGCCAATAAGCTGCACCTGCTGCAGGCGCCGCTGTTCCTTCTCCTTGTCGAAGATCGGGCTGATGCTGTCGTTGGCATGCTCGACGTCGTGACTGAGGCTGGTCACATCCTGCTGCTGCCGGCCCGGGTCTCGGATTTCCAGCGCGCCTTCGGAAATGGCCGAAGATGTGGTGCCGCTGGCGCTGCCGCTGTGGTTATAGGCGATCAACGTGCCGCTTGGCATGTTGCTGGTGAAGGTGTCAGCACCACCGTTGCCACCGCTGATGCTGGCGCTGGCCAACTGGCTCTTGAACTCGGCCTTGTTGGCGATATCGCTCCAGCCCAGGGTGCCGGTGCTCAGGCGGTTCTTGTCGGCGTCGGCAGTACTGGCAATGACGCTGCCGTCAAGCTGGGTGTGCTTGCCCACATCGACCTGATAACCGCCCTTGCCGGCGAACAGACCGGTCTGCTCCTGCACGCTCTGGTAGTTGGAGTCGAGCTTGGTCTTGCTGACGCTGAGACTGCCGCTTGCCCCGCCCGCGCCGATGATGGTGACGCTCAACCCACCGCTGACATTGGCCTGTTTGGACTTGTAGTTGTCGGTGTCCTGCAGGCTTTGCAGCGTCAGGTCGCGCCCTACGTCGGCGGTGATTTTCGCGGCGTTGACCTGGGCCCCTTTGAGCGCCGTGTCCCGCCCGCTGAGCAGGGTCGCCTCATTGCCGGCGTCCAGTGTGGTTTCGGTCCAGGTCGTGCCGTTGCCTTTCTCGTTGCCGGCACCCTTGTTGGCATTGGCGAAGATGCTGAGACCGGCACCTTCGGAACCTACACCAATGCTGGCGCCGATGGCGCCGCCACTGCTGCTGTTCTTGCCATCGAGCTTTTGCGTATTGGCAGCAGCCTCAAGCTGGATGTCGCGTTCGGCGGACAACAGCAGGTCATTGCCGGCCTTGAGTTGACTGCCTTGTACCCGGATATCCCCGCCGCTGCCGGCCCCGTTGCCGGTGGCCACAATGCTCAGGTCGTTGCCACTGGTCAGGCTGCTGCCCTGGCTGACGGTCTGTTCCTGGGTCTGCCGCGAGCTCGACTTCTGCCCGCCCAGCGATAAGGCGATACCTACGAACTGGCCAGCATTATCCGCCGTCATGCCACCGCTCTGCTGGGCAGCCTGCCAGGCCTGAACACCGGTCAGCCCGGCCTTGATACCTTGGAGTGCAGAAAGCCGGCTGTCCTCTTCCCGGGTCGCTTGCTTGGTAGTCTGGTAAGCGGTGTCGATGGCACTGCCAACCGTACCGGACAGCGCCAGGGTCAAGCCGCTGCTCTTGCTCTTGGACGTCTGCTCGCTGGTGTTGTGGTTTTCGGCCGCAACGATCTCGACGTTCTGCCCAACCAGGGTGATGTCCTTGCCGGCGACAACCTCCGACCCCTTGATACCCAGGTCCTTGCCCGCCTCGATGGTGACATTGCCCAGCACGCTGCCAATGGTGCTGGCCCTGGCGTTCTCACTGGTGCTGGTCGAGGTTTTTTCCAGGCTGGTCGAGCCCAACGTGAAGCCGATGCCTCCACTGCTGAGCAGGCCCGATTTCTTCTTCGAGCTCGAGTGGCTTTGCTCGAACGTTTCGGTCGCGCTATCGATCTGCACGTTACGGCCCGCCAGCAGGCTGGTGTCGTTGGTGGACACGATGCTGCTGCCCGACACGCCGATATCCTGCCCGGCGCGAACGACCACCGTGTCACCACTGACCGACGAGCCCTGCTGAGTGATGGCCTTCGAACTGTCGATCCGGGTCTTCTGGCTGCTGGATAGCCCGGAGTGGCTGGTCTTGGTCTTGCGGTAGTAGCTGTAGTCGCTGTTCTCCTCAGCGACCAGTTGTACATCGCCACCGGCGTAAAGGTAGGCCTCATCACCCGCCGTCACGCGGCTGGCGCTCAGTGCCAGGTCGTCGCCAGCCTTCAATGCCACATTGCCGCCAGCCACCACGGTGCTGCCCACCTGCTGGACATGGTCCTCCTGGCTGGTGACTTTCCGGGTCTTGCTCGCCGAGTGCTGCTCGTTGGCGGCCGCTGCCAGCTGCAGATCGCCCGTCGCCGCCATGGCCACATCCCGCTTGGCCTCGATCACACTGGCCACCGCGCTGATATCGCGCCCGGCGCTGACGCTCAGGTCACGCCCGGCCTGCACGCTCGAGCCGTTCTGGGTCACGCTGCTGTCGGTGTGGCGCACGCCGCGGTCGTTGACCACCACCTGCTCGACCGAGGTCAGCTTCACATCGCGGCCGGCCTTCAGGCTGGTGTCGGCAGCGCTGCTGAGCACGCCGCCGTTGTTGCTCAGGTCACGCCCGGCGTTGATCGCCAGGTTGTTCGCGGCTTCCACCCGGGCGGCGTTATCGACGAAGTCGCGCTGCTGGGCGTAGCTGCCGTTGCTGCTCTGGTGCGAAGTCAAAGTGCGTTCGTTGATCACGTCACGCACGGCGGCGAGACTGACGTCGCGCCCGGCGATGATGCCGCCGGCCTTGTTCACCAGATCGTTGCCAGCCAGCAGGTCGAGGCGGTTGCCAGCCTCGACCAGGCCGCTGTTCACCATGTTGTTGCCGGCCTTGGCCGACAGGTTGTTGCTGGCGCGCAGGGTCCCGACGTTGTCGAGGTTCTGGCCGGCGATCAGGTTGACGTCGTTGCCGGCGATCAGAGCGCCGTTGGGGGCCAGACGGTTGTTGCCGTGCGCCAGATAGAGCACTGGCACCAGCACCTGCTCGCCATTCACCTCGGCGGTTTCCAGCCAGACGATGTCATGGGTCAGCGCCGCCACCTGTTCGGAGGTGAGGCTCACGCCCACTGCCAGGTTGAGCTGTTGCTTGCTCTGGATGGCATTGTCCATCAGGTACTTGAACAGCTGTTCGTCACTGTTCTGGCCATCGATAAAGCGTTGCCCGGTGCGGGCGACCACGGCCTGCTGGATCAGCTTCTGCTCGTAGAAGCCATCGCCCAGGCGCTTGGCACTTTCATCCGGGTCGTAGCCAAGGTTCGCCAGCAGGTAGTCGGAGCTCATGAACTGCTTGAGGTCGGTGAGCACCGGGTTGGTTTCGATCAGATACTTGTGCGGGTTACTGCGCACGCTGCTGTCGGGCAGGCCTTGCACGCGCTCGATGGTGAGCGGGCCTTGGCCGTTGAGCGTGGAGGCCTGGCTGATGCGGTCGTCCACCGCCGAACGGCCGGGCAGCGCGGGGCTACCGGTGTTGCCGGGCAGGCTGGTGTCGACGGCGCTGGCACTACCGGCGACGTTCGCCTGGGTGCGATCGGCCGTATTCAGCGTGGTGCTGCTGCCTGCCGCTTGGTCGGCACCGCGGATGCTGACCGTGCGCCCCTGGGCCAGCGGCAAGGGTTGCTGGCGCTGCGCGACGCTCAGGCTGGCGCCGCCCATGCTCCAGCTTTGCGGGCCGCTGGCGGTCGTGCTGCCGGCCTCGCTGCTCAGGCGGAACAAGCCGTTCTGCCCAGTGGGCAGGCTGAAGCCGGGCAGCGCCAGCGGGTTGACCTGTTGTTGGGCGAGGTCCGGCGGCAGCTGCTGGTTGAGTGTGATGCGGGTGGAGAACGCCGTACCGGGTGCGGTGGTATCGGTACGCGCGCCGCTACCGATGTAGGCGTAACCCGGGCGCACGACGCTGTTGTCGATGCCGTTGCCGGCGGTGATGTTCACCGCGCCATTGGCCTGCATGATGGCGGCATAGCTCTGGTCGCCAGCCGCTAGTTTGCGGGTGCTGCCAAGGCTCACCAGCTCCGCTTCGGTCATGCCGATGAACCTGGCCAGGTCAGCTTGCAAGCCACCCAGGTTGGCAGGGTCGTAACCAGCGCTCTCGTACCAGTACTTGCTGGTGATCGAGCTGGCCAGCTGGTACCAGGCCCCGGCGTTGCGGGTACGTTCGGAACGGAAGATGCGGGTGGTTTCGGTCTCGCCGGTTTCCACACCGCTGTTGGTCAGGTTGTCGACGCTGGCCACCAGGTTACCGGCAGCGGCGATGGTGCTGCTGCTGTTGAGCAGGTCGCCGCCCCGGATGGTCAGGTTGCCGCCGGTGGTGATGCTGGAGGCGGCACTGGCGTCGGTCACCTCGAACTTGTCACGCTGGACGATCTCCCAGACGTGGTTGCGCTTGCCGCCGCAGTCGCCGGCGTTGTAGCCCTCGATGCAGGCCACCTCGCCAACGCGGGCGGTGTAGAGGCCCTTGTTGTCGGTCTGCAGCACCGCCCGCACATTCTGAATGGTGCTCGCTGCCAGGCTCATCGACAGGTCGCTCTGCAGCGAGCCGGAACGGTTCACGATGCTGTTGGCCAAGCCGCCCTGGCCATCCCGGTCGATGGTCAGGGCGCCCAGGCTGTAGACGTCGGCATAGCTGTTGGTCAGGCTGGCGACCCGCAGGCCCATATCCCTGCCGCTGAAAATCAGGCCCTGGTCGCTGTTGACCAGGGCGCCGGTGGTCACGCTCAGCGCTTCGCCGGCACCCAGCGTGCCCTGGTTGTTGACGCCGCCTGCCACGAGGGTGAAGCCGGTAGCAGACGTCAGGCGGCCGGCATTGTTCAACTGCCCGACTACCGAGAGGCTGGTGGTGCCACCGCTGGCGATGCTGCCGGTGTTGCTCAGGTTGACCTGTGCGGCGCTCAGGCCAAGGTCGCCACGGCTGCTCAGGCGGCCGTTGCCGGCGTAGGTGCCAGCCAGATCAAGGCTGAGGCTGCCGTCACTGGCGATCAGGCCGTCGTTGCTCCAGTCGCTGCCGCTGCCGACCAGCGCTTCGCTGGCCAGCAACTGGCCGTTGGCGGTCTGGCTGAAGGTGCCGACATTGAGCGTCAGGCGCCCGGCCTGGATAACGTTGCTGTTGCTCCAGCTGCCAGCGTTGAGGGTGAGGCCGCCCCGGGTGACGATACTGCCGCCGGCGCCTGTGACATTGGCAGTGCTGATGTCGAAGTTGCCGCTGCCCACGTGCAGCAGGCTGCCGCCAGCGTTGAGGAAACTGCCGACGCCGAGGCTGAGGTCGCTGTTGGCGGTTTCCAGCGTGCCGTTGCGGTTGTCGAACGGGCCGCCGATCTGCAGGCGGGTGGCGCCGCTTGTGCCCAAGGCACGCAACTGGCCGGTCTGGTTGTCGAGGCTGGCCGCCTTGATGGCCAGGGTACTGTCGCTTTCAATGATGCCCAGGCGGTTGTTCAGCGCACCGCTGAGGCCCAGGACGATGCGTTGGCCGGCGATCTGGCCATCGTTGTCGCCGCTGTTGTCGAAGTTGCCACCTGTGACCTTGACCAGCCCTTGGGCATAAAGGCCGCCATTGCGGTTGTCGAAATCGGCGGTGCTGACCAAGGCATCGCCAGCTTGTGCAGCAATTCGCCCGCCATAGTTGTCGATGCCACCCAGTACCTTGAGGTCCAGGGCATGGGCCTGGGTGACGCCACCCTGGCGGTTGTTGTTCAGGTCATAACCGTTGTTCAGCACACCGCGCAGGTCGGCGACCAACTTGCCTTGCAGGCTGGAAAGCACGCCGCCACGGTTGTCCAGGTTGCCGGCCGTGACGTCGAGGTTGCCAGCGTCGGCCAGGATACGGCCACTCTGGTTGTCGACATCACCGGTCACCAGTTGCAAGGCGCCCTGGCTCTGCAAAGTGCCCTTGGTGTTGCCAAAGCTGGCGGCACGCACATCGGCGCCGCCGTTCTGGCTGTAGATCAGGCCGTCGGCGCTGTTGAGCAGCTGGCCGTCAACGGCCAGGGTCAGTTGCTGGCTGGCCGCCACGGTACCGCGATTGCGGTTGTCCAGGCTGCTGGCGAACAGGCTCAGCAGGCCCTGACTGGCGATCTGGCCACCCTGGTTGTCGATTTGCGTGGCATTGTCGATGCGCAGGGGGCCGGCGCTGGCAAGCTTGCCGTTGTTGTTGGCAAGGGCGCCGAGCAGCTTGAGGGTGACGGCCGCATTGCCAATCAGGCTGCCGGCGCTGTTGTCCAGGCTACCGGCATTCACATCGAGTGCCTGACGGGCGCTGATGCTGCCGGCGCCGTTGCCCAGGGCCATGGCGTTGAGGGCCAGCGCCGCGCCGCTGTCGATCAGGCCACCCTGGCCGTTGTTCAGCAGCCCGCTGATGGTCAGGCGCTGCGCGCCGCCACTGGACAGGATGCCGGCACCACTGTTATCGAGGTTCGCCGCTGCCACGTTCAGGGTTTGCTGGCTGACCAGCGCGCCACCAGCGCTGTTCTGCAGGTCGCCGCTGACTGCGGCGTCCAACGCGCCATCGCGGCTGGACAGGGTGCCCTGGTTGCGGTTGTCGAGGCTGCCCAGATTCACGCCCAGGCCCCGCCAGCCCGAGACCAGTCCGCCCTGGTTCAGCAGGCGCTGGGCGGTGACATTCAGCTGGCCACTGCTGATCAGCTTGCCAGCGCTGTTGTCCAGGGCACGGCCGGCCAGGGCAAGGTCCTGCCGCGAGGAAATTTCACCGCCGCGGTTGCTCAGGTCGCGCAGGCGGTCGAGGGCCAGCGGGCCATCGGTGGTGATCAGGCCACCATCGTTGTTCAGGTCGCCGGTGGCACTGCCGAAGTCGATGCGGATGGCGTTGCCCAACAGCGAGCCTGCTTGGTTGTCGACGGCGCGGGCTGCAATGTCCAGCAGGCCAGCGGCGTTGATCAGGCCTTGCTGGCTGTTGTTCAGGCTGTCGGCCAACTGCAGGTCGAGGCCACCACGGCTGGTCAGCGTGCCACCGGTATTGTCCAGGCTTGCAGCACGGGTATGCAGGGTTTCGGCAGCGACCAGGCCTTTGATGTTGTGCAAGGCCTGGTCGATACGCAGGGTCAGCGCCTGATTGCTCAGCACCTTGCCGCTGCTGTTGTCCAGGCTGCGAGCAGCCAGGGTGAAGGCCTGGGCCGAGGAGATCTCGCCGCCCTGGTTGTTTACCCCATCGAGGTTCTTCAGCACCAACATCGGGGCGTTGATCAGCCCGTGGCGGTTATCCAGCTGGCCATGGTTGAGCTCCAGGGTCAATGCGCTGTTGCTGAACAGCTGTCCACCTTGCTGGTCAAGGCCGCTGGCGTTGACCAACAGGGCGCCATCGCTGGCAATTCGGCCGCCATCGCGGTTGCTCAGCTGGCCGGTGATCAGGCCCAGGCTGGCGCCGCTGTCGATCCGGCCTTTGCGGCTGTTGTCGAGACTGCCGGCGTCGATGCTGGCCGGTCCCTTGGCGCTGATGGTTCCCTGGTCGGTGTTGGTGACCTGGCCCGCGCTCAGTTGCAGCGCTGCATCGGTGACCAATTCCCCGCCCTGGTTGAGGACGTTGCCGGTGTGCTTGAGGGTCATCGCCCCCGCGCTGGAAACACTGCCGCCGCGGTTGTCGAGTGCGTTGCTCGCCAGGCCCAAGCTACCTTCGGCACTGATCAGGCCCTGACGGTTGTCGAGTGTGCCTTGTAGCGTGGCATCGATGGCGTGCTGGCTGAGCAGCAGGCCGCCGACGTTGTCCAGGCTGTTACCGGTCAAGCCCAGGCCGGCCTTGCCCGAGAGCATGCCTTTGCTACGGTTGATCACCTCGGCGACGGCGACTTGCAGCTTGCCGTCGGCCAGCACCTTGCCGCCGTCACTGTTGTCCAGGCGGGTACCGCCGAGGATGACGTCCGCCTTGCTCGACAGCTCCCCGGCGCGGTTGTCTACCGCCGCCACCTGCAAGTCCAGGCCCTGGCTCGAACCGATCAGGCCACCCTGGCGGTTGTCGAGCTGGTCACCGGACAGTTTCAGGTACCCAGAGGCAACCAGCACACCGGCCTGGTTATCGAGGGTACCAATTCGCGCTTGCAACTCGCCCGCAGCGGAAACCTGCCCCTGCTGGTTCAGCAGGCTGCCGGCCTGCATGTGCAGGCGATCATCTGCGATCAGCGTACCGCCCTGATTACGCAGCTCGCCGTCGACGGCCAGGCCCAGGCCGGCGCGGCTGCTGATCAGGCCCAGGCTGTTGTCCAGGCTGGCGCTGCGCAGGTTCAGGCCATTGGCCGCTACCAGGCCCTTGAGATTGCTCAGTGCCTGGTCGATGCGCAGGGTCAGGCCTTGCTGGCCGATCAGCCGGCCGTTGCTGTTGTCCAGGCTGCGTGCTGCCAGGGTGAAAGCTTGGGCACTGGAGATTTCGCCTTGCTGGTTATCCACCTTGGCAAGGTTGTTCAGCACCAGCAGTGGCGCGTTGATCAGCCCCTGCCGGTTGCTCAGCTGGCCGTGGTTAAGGTCGAGGGTCAGCGCAGTTTTGCTGAACAGTTGGCCACCGTCCTGAGCGAGGCCGGTGACGCTGGCGATCAGCGCCTTTTCACTGGCGATGCGGCTGCCCTGGCCGTTATTGAGCTGGCCGGCCTGGAGGTCGAGGCGGTCGCCGCTGACCAGCTGCGCGCCCTCGCCGTTGTCGAAAGTACCGGTGACGACCTTGGCCGCGCCCTTGCTGCTGAGCAAGCCGGCCTGGCCGTTGTCGAGGCTTTGGCTGGTCAGCGCCAGACCGGCGTCGGTAGTGATCGAGCCGTTGCGGTTGAGCAGCGTGCCGGCGCTGGTCAGCGAAAGGCCGGCAGCGCTGGAGAGCTTGCCGCTGCTGTTGTCCAGCTTGCCGACGGTAACGCCCAGGCGCCCTTCGGCACTGATCAGTCCCTGCTGGTTGGTTAACCCGCCAACCAGGCCAACGTCCAGGTCGCCACCACTGACCAGACGCCCTTGGCCGTTGTCCAGCTGCTGGCCGCTTAGGGTCAGCGGCCCGGTGGCCGACAGCAGGCCCAGGTTGCGGTTGAGCACCTCGGTCATCTGCAGTTGCAGGGCGCTGCCGGCCAGGACCTTGCCGCTGTCGCTGTTGTCCAGGCGGGTGCCTCGCATGGCCAACGCCTTGGTGGTGGAGATTTCTCCGCCACGGTTGTCGATTTCGGCAACATTCAGCCGTAACGCGCTGGTGCCACCGATCAAGCCTTTGGCGCGGTTGTCCAGGTGGCTGCCGGCCAGCAACAGGTCGCCCTGGGCAACCAGCTCGCCACCTTGGTTGATCATTTGCCCGAACTGGGCCACCAGTGTGCGCTGACTGGAAATACGACCGCCGCTATTGTCCAGGCTGCCGGCTTGCAGGCGCACCGGCCCCGCGGCCGTCAGCAGGCCACCACGGTTGTCCAGCTGCAAACCCTTGTAGCTGAGTGCGGCCAGGCTGTTCAGCAGCCCTTGCTGGCGGTTGTCCAGTTGCTCGACATTCAGGCTCGCCTGCTGGCCGGCGCGCAGTTTGCCGGCACGGTTGTCGAGTTTGGCCGCGCGCAGGTCGATGTCGCCTTTGGCGCTGATCTCGCCTTGCTGGTTGTCCAGCAAGTGGGTGACCTCGGCGCTCAGGCCCGCGTCGCTGACCAGGTTGCCGGCCTCGCGGTTGTCCAGGCTGGCGGCCTGCAGGTGGACGCCCCCGGCCGATCCGAGCAGGCCTCGGCGATTGTCCAGGGCGTCGCCCAGCGCTACCTGCAAGGCCGCATCGCCGGTGACCTGGCCACCGCGGTTGTCGAGGCTGCCACCTTTGAGGGTGGTGGTACCGACGCTGGAAATCTCGCCTGACTGGTTGTTGCTGTTACCGGTCACTTGCAGCGCCAGGTCGGCACGGCTGGTCAGGGTGCCCGCATGGTTATCCAGGCTGGCGGCACGCACATTGATGCCGTTAGCGGAAACCAGCCCGCCGTCGTTGTTCAGTGCCTGGTCCAGATGCAGGCTCAGGTTCTGGTTGCCGAGCAGCTTGCCAAGGCTGTTGTCGAGACTGCGCGCCACCAGCGCAAACGCCTGGGCGCTGGAGATTTCGCCCTTGTGGTTATCCACCGTGTCGAGGTTGTTCAGGGTCAGGCGTGGCGCATTGATCAGGCCGCCCTGATTGTTCAGGTGGCCTTTGTTCAGGTTCAGGCTCAGCTCGCTGACGCTGGTCAGGCTGCCGCCGTTGTGCTGGTCGAGGCCCGTGACACTGGCGCTTAGTGCCTGGTTACTGGCAATGCGCCCGCTGTCGCTATTGTTTACCTGGCCAACGTTGAGGTTCAGGGTCTGCAGACTGGTCAGCTGGCCACCACGGTTATCCACCGCGCCGCTGGCTGTCAGAGCCAGGTGCTGGCCCGCGCGCACGCTACCGGCGGCGTTGTCCAGCTGGCCAACCTTGGCGTTCACGCTGGCGCCGTCGATCAGCCCGCCTTGGGCGTTGTTCAGGCGTGAGGCTGTGAGGTCCGCCTGGCCGCTGCTGAGCAGCCTGCCGGCGTTGCGATTGTCGAGGGTATCGGCGCTTGCGCTGAGGCGAGACCGGGCGCCGAGCGTACCGCCCTGGTTGTTCAGGCTTTGCTGCGCCGTGACGCTCAGATCGCGGCTGGCCACCACGGTGTTGCCATGGTTATCGATGTGCCTGGCGTTCAGGCGTGCGTCGCCGGTGGTGTTGCGGCTGTTGTCGGCGTTGACGCCCGCTTCGATGATGCCTTGGTTGCTCAGCCGCCCTGCGCTGTCCAGGCTGATGCGTTGCCCGGCAGCGAGCGACTGGCGATTGTTCAGGTCGCCCTGGGTGCGCACTTTCAGTTCGTTGCCGGCATATACCCCGCCCTGGGCATCGAGCTGGCTGGCCGTGATCGCCACCGAGCCCTTGGCTGCGGTGGCCTCGGCCATGCGCAGCTGGCCGTTGGCATCGAGTTGGATATCGCCGCCGCTGGCAATCAGCTTGCCGTCGAGCTTCACCCCCACGCCGGCTTCGGTACCTACCAGCTTGATGGTGTTGGCGTACATGCCGCCCAGTGCCGAGGAATCGATGGCCAACTGCGGCGCCTGGGCCGAGTCGGCGGCACGTGCGGTGGCGGCCAGGCTCTGCGCATCGACGTCGTTGCTGCCGGCGACCACCGCCAGCTGGCGGGCCTGGATCTGGGCGTTGATTCTGGCGCTGCGGGTGATGATCTCGAACTGGTCGATGTTGCTGGCATTGAGCCCGGCGCCTTCGATGGCGACACTGCCTTGCTCCACCTGATAGCGCTGCAGTTGCCCATTTTCGACTACCGGCTTGCCGGTCGTCAGCGTGGCCCTGGGCGTATTGATGAAACCGCAGCCGTTGCAGGTTACGCCATAGGGGTTGGCGACAATGACATGCGCCGACTGCCCGGCCACCTCGGTGTAACCCTTGAGCTGGCTCGGGTTGCCACCATTGACCTCGTTGAGGATGGTGCTGGCCGCACGGCCGCCCAGGTTGCTGTTGCCGAGAACGATGCCGCCCAGCTGGGTGGCCTGGGTGCGGCCGGTGGCGTTGTTGAGGATTACGCCTTGCTGGCCGACGTTGTAGTCACTGAACTTGTTGTGCGACAGCCCAGCGCCGCTGGGTGCAGCGATATTGACGATGGGCACGCCGTTGCCTGCCTGGCCGAGGCTGGTGCCACTGCCGTTGACCAAGATGCCGTCGGCCATGGCCACCAGCGGCTGCCAGAACATCATGTTGGCCAGCATGAAAGCCAGCCCACGCTTGGACAGGCCCCAGAAGGTGCGGCGTGTTTGCAGGGCAGCCGAAGGCTGACGGGCCAGGAAGGCGAATTGACGAACGTCCATGTCGGTACTCGGGAAAAGCGCTGTTAAAGGAAGATGTCCAGGCGGAAGTAAACCGGCGCCTCGCGTGCTTCGATTGCGGCGGGCCGCTCGAGGGAGTGGGCAAAGGTCACGCTGGCGGACAGGTGCTTGCCGCGAGCGAACAGCTCGACCGCATCGCTGGACAGCCGGCCACTTTGCCCGCTGTTGTAGCGATCATGGCGAATCGCGCCGACGTCGTAGGCCAGCCCCAGGCCGTACTCGGCCAGCACGGGTTGCAGCCAGTCCCAGGCCACCGGCCGGCTCCAGCGCACATCGTTGCGCCAGTAATAGCCACTGTCTCCGTTCAGGCTCTGGTCCTTGTAGCCACGGATCGAGGACTGGCTGCCCAGGCTCATGCGTTGCGAGCTGAACAGCAGGTCTTCACTGCGCTGGCCAGTGACCAGGCTGCTGAACACCAGCGACTCACCCCACAGCTTGAACGGCTGCAGGTAGCTGACCGTAGCGGTGTACTTGCGGTACCGAGCGTTGGGCAGGCGCTTGCCGGTGCTGCTGCGCTGGTCTTCGCCCTGGGCATCGAAGGCACCGATGCCGTTCTGCATGCCCAGGTCGACGTTGACGAACGCATTGCCGACCCGCCGCCCGTGGTTGATGCCGAACTGCGCTTCACTCAAGCGGTTGCTGCTGGTGTCCAGCTTGCTGTCTTCGATGAAGTTGTTGGTGCGCAAGTAGCTCAGGCCGGTGTTGAGCGAAGTCTTGCTCATTGCATCGCGGTGTATCACCCGTTCCAGTCGCAGCTGGTGGTTCTGGCTGTCACCGTCCTGCTTGAAATTGAAGCCTGAAGCCTCGCCCAGCGAACGGTACTCGCTCTGGCTGTAGCTGTAGCTGAGGTTCCACCAGCCGAATGGCAGGTTGTAGTAGAGCATGGCGCTGCGCGAGGTCTTCTGGTGGTCGCTGATGGCATCGTGGCTGCCACGCAAAACCAGTTGGTCGGCCAGGCCAAGCGGGCTGTCCCATTCCAGGCTGCTGCCCCATTGCTGCTCGCCGGTGCTGCGCTGGCCATCGTTGCTTCGCGACAGGCCCACGCGCCATGGCTTTTGTGGGGCGTTGCGCACCACCACTTCGCTGCCGCCCACCGCCTTGCCCGGGGTCAGTTCCATTTGTGCCTGGTTCGATGGCAGGCGGTTGAGCTGATCGACCATCTGTTCGATCTGGCGCAGGTTCAGCAGCTCGCCGGTGCCGCCCGGAAAGCTCATGGCCAGCTCACGAGGGGAAAGCTTGCTGCCTTCTGCCGGCTTCAGGCCTTCGAGACGGCCCTCCACCACGATGACCTTCAGGCGGCCGTTGGACAGGTCCTGCTGGGGCAGGTAGGCACGGCTGGTGACCAGGCCTTTCTGAATATAAAGATCGGTAACGCTCTTGAGCAGCGCGTTCAGCTGCGTGACGCCCAGGCACTGGCCAAGATAGGGTTTGAGCAGGCGCTCGCGTTCCGACGTGGAGAGCGCATCAGCACCCTCCAGCACGATATCGCTGATCGGAAAACAGCGAGTGTCACCGGGTTTGACCGGCGCGACCGGCTCGGCGCCCCGGCCAGGTAGCTCCTGCAACTGTTCCAGACGCCGCTGCTGCTCTTCAAGCAGGCGGTTCTGACGGTCACGAATCAGCTCCTGGTCGCCGGGTGTCCCCATCGGCGCAGCGGAGGCAACATTTGCCAAAGTGGCAAGAAACGCGCATGCAAGCCAGCCCATGCCGCGCTGACCCAGAGAGGGGAAAAACATGTTCGATCCTTCGAAATAGAGCGGTAGAGCGAAAAGCCGACAAGTTTATTCGGGCATTCCCATGGCATCAATAAGCCATCGACGCACGGTAGGGTAAGCAAGGGTTGAAGGTGGAGGCAGGATCGATTGAATGATTGGAAAACTCATGACCTGTGCCGGCCTCTTCGCGGCTGAAGCCCCACACAGGGACCGCACAGGTCTTGAGATGGCTCAGACGTGACGCTGCCTGGCCTTGCCGCGCGGCAACCGGCAGCGCTCGCCCTGCTCGGCCAGGCGCGCGGCCCAGGCCGATTTCACGCTGAAGCCACCGTTACGGGCAGGCTGCTGTTCGGCCACCTGGGCCGGTTTGGCCGCCGCAGGCGCAGTACCGACGACCTTGGCGGCGGGCTTGCTGGCCGCAGCCACAGCCACCACCGGCTCAGCTGCCGCTTTGGCGGTCTTGCGCAGTTCAGCCAGCGATGGGCTCTTGCTCTTGGCGACAGCTGCCGCCTCGGGTTTGCTCAGCGAACGCTGGCAAGACTTGCAGGATACGTCCTCGGTCACGGCAGTGCTGACAAGGGTCTGACTGCTGCGCCCGCAGGCGGAATCGAGGCCATTGGAGGAAAAGTGAGTAACCAAAACCGAACATCTCCGATGCGTTGTCATTTGAAGCGGGCGCTATTCTCGCACAGGTTGCAGGGGCTTGCCGAACCACCGGGCAGGCACCACCGGTCACATTGGCTGGCACTTTGCCATAATCCTAGGCATGCTAGCTCGTTTCGGGTGTCCGGCCTTATAGTGCGCCACCGCGGTCTGGCAACCAGACACCGGCACACACCGTGCATGATCCATCCCTGCCATCGCCAGCCCAATCGCAGGATCAACGCTTGACCAATCTTACTCATCCGTCGTCATTGCGTTCCGCGCCACAGGCGCCCGTCGCCTCGCTGCGCGGGTCGATCAAGGGTGCGCTGGCGCTGCTGGCCCTGATCCTGCTGGGCCTGCTGCTGTGGCAGCTGTTCGCCCAGTTCAACCATACCCAGGCCGACCTGCGCAAACAGAGCCTGGACGCCACCGCCGAACTGGCCGACCACCTGAGCCTGAACATGGCGTTCAAGGCCCAGCAGGCCGTGAATGTGGTGCAGCCTTACGTCAAGGCGCCGACGCCCTCGGCCCTGCCCAGCCTGCTGGGTACCCTGCGCGAGCGCCTGCCGGCCCTGCAGAGCATGGCCTGGCTGGACGCTACCGGGCAGGTGCAGGCCGACAGCCTTGCCGGCAGCCCCGACCGCCATTTGCTTGACGAACTGCTCAGGCTGAACCAGGGCAGCCCGTACTTCTTCACCAATTCGGCCGACAACCGCACCCTCTATCTGCTGCTACGCCAGGCCACCGAACAGGGCCGCGGCTACTGGCTGCTGCGCCTTTCGCCGGACTATTACCGCACCCTAACCCTCCATCTGGATGGTGCCGGCCACCCGCTGTGGCTGCTGGAAAACAGCCGCAACGGCGAGGTACTGCAAAGCCATGCGCCAGCCGACACCAGCAACGAGCCGCTGCAAAGCGTGATGCTGGCCTTCATCGATAACAGTACCTGGCAGTTGCGCGGCCTGTTCGACGCCAAGCTGGCCCAGCAGAAGCTGCTGCCGGCGCTGCTCGGCAAATGCCTGCTGGTGCTGTTCTGCGCCCTGCTGCCGGTGCTGGCCCTGATCAACATGCGCCGCCGCCAACGGGCGCTGCAGGAAGACCGCCGGCGCTACCAGGAAATCTTCGAAGGCACCGGCGTGGCCTTGTGTGTGCTCGACCTGTCCAGCCTGCCCGGCCAACTCGACCGCTACCACCTGCGAAACCGCGCCGCGCTCAAGCACAGCCTAGCCTTGGACCCCAACCTGCGCCGCTCGCTGCTGCTGGAGCTGAAGATCACCGAGATCAACCAGGTGGCCCGCCAGTTGTTGAACATCGACAGCCACGAAGGTGCCTGGCAGCGCCTGATCGACGGCACGGGCGATGGCCGCGACAGCATCGGCATGCAGCTGATCGACGCGCTGATCGAGCAGCGCCAGCTGCTGGAGCTGGAAGTGCGCCTGCCGGCGCCGCTGGGAGGCGAGCTGCACCTGTGGCTGATGGCCCGCCTGCCGCAGCAGCGCCGCGATTACCAGGCAGTCATCCTCAGCATCAGCGACATCACCAGCCGCAAGCAGGTGGAGCTGTCGCTGCTGGAGCGCGAAAGCTTCTGGTCGGACGTGGTGCGTACCGTGCCCGACCAGCTGTACGTACAGGACGTGCTCAGCCAGCGGATGATTTTCAGCAACCGCCACCTCGGCCAGACGCTGGGCTACGACCGTACCGAGCTGGCGCAGATGGGCGACCGCTTCTGGGAGCTGCTGCTGCACCCCGAGGACGCCGCGCACTACCAGGCGCTGCGCCAGCAACAGCGTGACAGCGGCCATGACCAGCCGCTGCACTGCCAGCTGCGCTTCCGCCACCGTGATGGCGGCTGGCGCTGCTACGACATCCGCGAACAAGTGCTGACCCGCGACGCCGATGGCCTGGTGACGCGCATCATCGGCGTGGGCAAGGACGTGACGGTGCAAATCGAGGCCAGCCAGTCGCTGCGCGACAGCGAACAGCGCTACCGCATGCTCGCCGAAAGCATCAGCGACGTGATCTTCTCCACCGACAGGCTGCTCCAGCTCAACTACGTAAGCCCCTCGGTGCAGGGCGTGCTGGGCTACCAGGCCGACTGGATCTTCGCCAACGGCTGGCAGTCGATCGTCGCCAACCCGTCCCAGCTCACCGGTATCTACAGCTTGATGGAGCGCGTCAGCAAGGCCATGGGCGACCCGGCCCAGCTGGCCCAGCTACGCAGCCAGCTGCCCACCCAACTGTTCCTGTTCGACTGCCTGCGCGCCGATGGCCGCAAGATCCCCATCGAACTGCGCCTGGTGCTGGTGTGGGATGATGAAGAACGCTTCGAAGGCGTGCTCGGGGTGGGCCGCGACATCAGCCAGCAACGCCGTGCCGAAAAAGACCTGCGCATGGCCGCGACGGTATTCGAGCACTCCACCTCGGCCATCCTCATCACCGACCCGGCCGGCTATATCGTCCAGGCCAACGAAGCGTTCAGCCGCGTCAGTGGCTACGCCGTCAGCGAGGTGCTCGACCAGTTGCCGGGCATGCTTGCCGTCGACGAACAGCAGGAAGGCCACCTGCGCTACGTGGTCAAGCAGCTGTACCAGCGCGGCAGCTGGGAGGGCGAGGTGTGGCTCAAGCGCCGCGACGGCGACCACTACCCGGCCTGGGTCGGCATTACCGCGGTGCTGGACGACGAAGGCGACCTGGCCAGCTACGTGTGCTTCTTCACCGACATCAGCGAGCGCAAGGCCAGCGAACAGCGCATCCACCGCCTGGCCTACTACGACGCCCTCACCCACCTGCCCAACCGCACGTTGTTCCAGGACCGCCTGTACAACGCCCTGCAGCAGGCCGAGCGGCAAAAGGCCTGGGTGGTGCTGATGTTCCTCGACCTGGACCGCTTCAAGCCGATCAACGACTCCCTCGGCCACGCTGCCGGCGACCGCATGCTCAAGGACATGGCTCAGCGCCTGCTGGCCTGCGTGGACAACGACGACACCGTGGCGCGCATGGGCGGCGACGAGTTCACCCTGCTGCTGCAACCGCGCGCTACCCGCGAGATGGCACTCAACCGCGCCATCCACGTGGCCGAGAACATCCTCGGCAGCCTGGTGCGGCCGTTCGTGCTGGAGAACCGCGAGTTCTTCGTTACCGCCAGTATCGGCATCGCCCTCAGCCCGCAGGACGGCAGCGAGCTGAGCCAGCTGATGAAAAACGCCGACACCGCCATGTACCACGCCAAGGAGCGCGGCAAGAACAACTTCCAGTTCTACCAGGCGGAGATGAACGCCAGCGCCCTGGAACGCCTGGAGCTGGAGAGCGACCTGCGCCATGCCATGGAGCAGAACGAGTTCATCCTCTACTACCAGCCGCAGTTCAGCGGCGACGGCAAGCGCCTGACCGGCGCCGAAGCCCTGCTGCGCTGGCGCCACCCGACCCGCGGCCTGGTGCCGCCGGGCGATTTCATCCCGGTGATCGAAGAACTGGGCCTGGTGGTGGACGTGGGCGACTGGGTGCTGCGCGAGGCCAGCCGCCAGCTCAAGGCCTGGCACAAGGCCAAGGTGCGCGTGCCCAAGGTGTCGGTGAACATCTCGGCGCGGCAGTTCTCCGACGGCCAGCTGGGCACGCGCATTGCCACCATTCTGGAAGAAACCGGCCTGCCACCGGCGTGCCTGGAGCTGGAGCTGACCGAAAGCATCCTGATGCGCGAAGTGAACGAAGCCATGCAGATTCTCGCCAGCCTGAAAAACCTCGGCCTGAGCATCGCGGTGGACGACTTCGGCACCGGCTACTCGTCGCTGAACTACCTCAAGCAGTTCCCGATCGATGTGTTGAAGATCGACCGCACCTTCGTCGACGGCCTGCCTGAGGGCGAGCAGGATGCGCAGATTGCCCGGGCGATCATCGCCATGGCCCACAGCCTCAACCTGGCGGTAATTGCCGAAGGGGTGGAGACCCACGAGCAGCTGGAGTTCCTGCGCGAGCATGGTTGCGACGAGGTGCAGGGCTACCTGTTCGGGCGGCCGATGCCGGCGAACCAGTTCGAGGCGCAGTTCGCCAACGAGAAGCTGTTCATGTTCCATTGAGCAGTTGCCTGCACTGGCCCTATCGCCGGCAAGCCAGCTCCCACCTCGACCGCATAGACCTCAAGCACTGTGCAGTACCTGTGGGAGCTGGCTTGCCGGCGATGGGGCGCAAAGCGCCCCCAAAAACGGACCTGCGAGTCAACTCCAACCCCCGCCCAGCCCAGACACGGCGCGGGATGCAACATGAAGCCCATTGGTCCGCGACTTGATGCCACTTCATATGCCAGCCGCGGATCAATCGGTTAGAATGCCCCCCCAATTCACCCCGATCCTTGAGGACCGCCATGTTCAGCCGTGATTTGACCATTGCCAAGTACGACGCCGAGCTCTTCGAAGCCATGCAGCAAGAAGCTCTGCGCCAGGAAGAGCATATCGAGCTGATCGCTTCGGAAAACTACACCAGCCCGGCAGTCATGGAGGCCCAGGGCTCGGTCCTGACCAACAAGTACGCCGAAGGCTACCCGGGCAAGCGCTACTACGGTGGTTGCGAGTACGTCGACGTCGTCGAGCAACTGGCCATCGACCGTGCCAAGGAACTGTTCGGCGCCGACTACGCCAACGTCCAGCCGCACGCCGGCTCCCAGGCCAACGCCGCCGTCTACCTGGCCCTGCTGTCGGCCGGTGACACCATCCTGGGCATGAGCCTGGCCCACGGTGGCCACCTGACCCACGGTGCTTCGGTAAGCTCCTCGGGCAAGCTGTACAACGCCATCCAGTACGGCATCGACGGCAACGGCCTGATCGACTACGACGAAGTCGAGCGCCTGGCTGTCGAGCACAAGCCGAAGATGATCGTTGCCGGCTTCTCGGCCTACTCGCAGGTGCTGGACTTCGCCCGCTTCCGCGCCATCGCCGACAAGGTCGGTGCCTACCTGTTCGTCGACATGGCCCACGTTGCCGGCCTGGTTGCCGCTGGCGTGTACCCGAACCCAGTTCCGTTCGCCGACGTGGTCACCACCACCACCCACAAGACCCTGCGCGGCCCGCGCGGCGGCCTGATCCTCGCTCGCAAGAACGAAGAGATCGAGAAGAAGCTGAACTCCGCAGTCTTCCCTGGCGCCCAGGGTGGCCCGCTGGAGCACGTCATCGCTGCCAAGGCCATCTGCTTCAAGGAAGCCCTGCAGCCTGAGTTCAAGGCTTACCAGCAGCAGGTCGTGAAGAACGCCCAGGCCATGGCCAGCGTGTTCATCGAGCGCGGTTTCGACGTGGTTTCCGGTGGCACCCAGAACCACCTGTTCCTGCTGTCGCTGATCAAGCAGGAAATCTCCGGCAAGGACGCTGACGCCGCCCTGGGCAAAGCCTTCATCACCGTCAACAAGAACTCGGTACCGAACGACCCACGTTCCCCGTTCGTCACCTCGGGCCTGCGTTTCGGCACCCCAGCCGTCACCACCCGTGGTTTCAAGGAAGCCGAGTGCCGCGAGCTGGCTGGCTGGATCTGCGACATCCTGGCTGACCTGAACAACGAAGCGGTGATCGACGCCGTGCGTGAGAAGGTCAAGGCCATCTGCAAGAAGCTGCCGGTTTACGGCAACTGATTGGCGATTGCCTGACAGGAAAAAGCCCGGCCTAGTGCCGGGCTTTTTCGTTTTCAGGTGGCGAATCCTGTGGAAGCGGGCGTGCCCGCGAAGAAGACGACTCGGTGGATGGCACCGGCTGCGCCGGTATTCGCGGGCACGCCCGCTCCCACAGGTTATGATTGCGTTCCTCCCTTCAAGCACAGGCCCAACCTTGACCAGAGAGCAACTTGAAACCCACCAGGTCCCGATCTATTTCGTCGCCGTGCTCGCCGCCGTCACGTTCGGCCTGCTGACCAGCGACGCTGCGCAGCTCCTGGAAGCGCTGGTCACCCCCGCTATCGCCGCGCTGATGTACGCGATGTTCCTGCAGATTCCCTTCCTCGACCTGCGCCAAGGCCTGGGCAACCGCCGCTTCATCAGCGCCTTGCTGCTGACCAACTTCATCTTCGTGCCGCTGCTGGTATGGGCCATCACCCGTGGGCTGGCGGCACACCCGGCGATACTCGTCGGCGCGTTGCTGGTGCTGCTGACACCGTGCATCGACTACGTGGTGGTGTTCACCCACATCGGCAAAGGCGACTCCCGCCTGACCCTGGCCGCCACCCCCGTGCTGCTGTTGGTGCAACTGACGCTGCTGCCGCTCTACCTGGCCCTGATGCTGGGTGACAGCAGCAATGTGGCCATCTCCATCGCCCCGTTCGTGGAAGCCTTCGTGCTGCTGATCGTGCTGCCTATGGCGCTTGCCGTGCTCACCAGCGCCGGCGCCCGTCGCTCGCGCACGGTCTCGACCTGGAACGACGCCTGGGCGTGGATGCCGGTACCCGCCATGGCCCTGGTGCTTTTGGTAGTGATCGCCTCGCAGATTGCCGTGGTGCTGCGTGATTTCGACCGTTTGCTGCCGGTGATTCCGGTGTACATCGGCTTCATGCTGTTGGCGCCGGTGCTTGGGTTTGTTGCGGCGCGCTTGCTGCGCTTGCCGGCTACCGAGGCACGCTCGGTAACCTTCAGCGCCGCCACGCGCAACTCGCTGGTGGTGTTGCCGTTGGCGCTGGCGCTGCCCGAAGAAATGCGCGGGCTGGCCGCCGCTGCGGTGATTACCCAGACGCTGGTGGAGCTGGTGTGTGAACTGGTTTACGTGCGGGCAGTGCCGCTGCTGGTGCGCTGAACCGTCAGCGCACGCCAGAGCAACAGTCTGTGCTGCCTGCGCTGGCCTCATCGCTGGCAAGCCAGCTCCCACAGGTGCAGCGCTGATCTCGAGGTTGTCGCTGTACCTGTGGGAGCGGCCTTGTGTCGCGAAAGGGCCGCGACGCGGCCCCAAGATCCCAGAAGTCGAAGCCTCACTTCACCACAGCGAGGCGAATGATCACTCAAACGCCCGAGTAGAAATCTGCTCGAACGCCACTTCGGACATATCCGGCAAATCAACCGACAAGGCCTCACTGCTACCAAGTCTGGAGAATGATCCGGACGAGCGCATGCAGCATGTGCTCGATGAGCTCAGGGAGCGGGTTCAGTGGTTGGCGCCAGGGTTGACCTGGCACGCTACAGCGTTCATCCCATCGCAGTTCCGCCCTTTGAGCATCCGTATTCAACGTTGCATGCTATAAGGGAATCCCGTACATTCATATGCATACAGTAATTGAAACGCCTACGTTCCAAAGAGCCGCTGCCAAATTGTGGTCTGACGAAGAACGCGTGGCTTTCATCGACTGGATTGCGGTCAATCCGCTCGCGGGGGATGTAGTACCCGGTGCGGACGGCGCACGAAAAGTTCGATGGACCCGCGCAGGTTCTGGTAAGTCCGGTGGCACACGGGTGATCTACTTCAACCTGAATGAAGATGAAATTGTGCTGTTGCTTACGGTTTATGCGAAGGCTGAACGTGCCAACATGAGCCCCGCTGAAATCAGCAAGGTGGTGTGAAATGCGTGACATCGATATAGAAAGTGTTGCCAAGGCCATTGAGGCTGATGCGGGTGAGCCATTGCCTGACCTGCGCCAAGCGCTCAAGGAAGCCAAGATTGGCGCTGGGCGAGTAACCACGCCGGAGCAGATTCTGGTTCGCCAGGCCCGCGAACGCTGTGGGCTGACCCAAGCATCATTCGCCGAGCGTATCGCAACACCGGTCGCAACGCTGCGTGACTGGGAGCAAGGTCGCTTCGTGCCGCCAGGCGGTGTGTTGTGCCTGATGCGCCTGATCCTCAAGCATCCTGAGCTGTCACTGGAGCTGGCCGCGATCTGACCACAGGTCCAATTGGGCTTGATCGCCGGCTGCGCGTCGGCGATCAAGCATTTCCCCATTCACAGCGCCTTCATCTCAGCAATATCCCGCGCCACCTGATCTGCAGAATGGTCGAACATCGCCTGCTCCTGCGCATCCAGCGGCAACTCGATCACCCGCGCCAGCCCCTCCCCTGCCAGCACACAGGGCACACCCATGGCGATATCCGTTCGCCCGTACTCGCCCTCCAGTATCGCCACTGCCGGCAATATGCGGTTTCGCCCGTTGGCGATCGCATCCACCATCTGCGCAATCGCCACGCCCGGCGCATCGCAGGCGCTGCCCAGCTTCTTCAGCCCCAGGATCTCGCCCCCCCCCTTGCGGGTGCGTTCGACGATCTGCTCGATCTGCTCGCTGGAAAGGAAGTGCGACAGCGGCACCGAGCCGATCTGGCAATAGCGCATCAGCGGCACCATGCTGTCGCCATGCCCGCCCAGGACCAGCGCCGTGATATCCCGGGCAGAAAACCCGGTCTGCTCGGCGATGAAACACTTCATGCGCGCGGTATCCAGCACCCCCGCCTGGCCGAACACCTTGCTGCGCCCCTGCCCGCTGAGGCTCCAGGCGCGATAGGTCAGCACATCGACCGGGTTCGACACCACCAGCACCGTCGCCGTTGGCGCATGCTGTTTGATGTCCGCCATGATGCTATCGATAATCGGCAGGTTGATGCTCAGCACGTCCTGACGCGACTGCCCCGGCTTGCGCGGCACGCCTGCGGTGATGACCACCAGTTCAGACCCGCCCAGCAGGTCAGCCTTGGCACCGCCGCGAACCCGGGTATCGGAACCCGACTCGACTGCCGCCTGCCACACGTCCAGCGCCTTGCCTTGCGCCATCTCGCCCTGCACATCCATCAACACCAGCTCACGGCACAACTCTTCCCGGGCGATGATCTGCGCCGCCGCCTCGCCGACCATGCCGGCACCCACGATTGTCAGTTTGTTCACGTGACACCTCCCAGCGGCGCGCGCCACCAGGAACACGCCTGCAATACACAGAAGTATTGCCCGCTGAGGCGAAAAGGCCACTCGAAGGTGATGTGAGTCCGGTAGGCACGAGGTTGCGAACATGAGCGAAGCCTGTGCCATTCGCCGGAGGGATCGCTTCCGTCCTCAAAGAATATTCATTCCACTGCTTGCACTTCTGCGGCCTGCGTGTTCTCTTTGTCCCATGTCCCGGGACTGGGGACAAATGGATGGAATATCACATGAAAGGTCAAGACATCGGCTTACTACTCAAGCTGGTTTGCCTCCAGCGGCATGAGTCGCATGGCAAGGCTGTAGAAGCGTGGCCGCACGACTGGAAGGACTGGGAGGAGGAAAGTGATGACCAAATCACGCGATACCAAGGGCAGCCAGATTTCTTTGAGGAGAGCCCCCCACATTTATCCTCCTACACCGCCCGTGCACTGGAGCTACAAACTGGCATCAGCAAGACCCAGATCAACATCTCTTTGAAGCACTGCACGCAGATTGGCTTGGTCAAGGCTGACCGCAAGCTGGGCGTACCTAGAGCGAACACCAAGGCCCTGTTTGAGTTCGTCGTTTACGGCCTGAAGTACGTTTTTCCAGCGCGAGCCGGGGAGCTGACTCGTGGCATTGCCACCGGCTTTGCAGCGCCAGTATTGGACAAGAGCCTGATTAGCGCCGGTGAGCACGTGCCGGTCTGGTCCTATGCCCGCGGCAACACCATGGGAATGAAGATCGAGCCGCTGTTCAAGACCGCAGCAGATGCCGCTCGAAGAGATCCGGAAATGTACGCCCTGCTGGCGCTTGTCGATGCCATACGGCTGGGACAGCCCCGCGAACGAAACCTTGCGGCAGAACTGCTGCAGGACCGCCTGGAGTTGCCATGAGCGTTTTCAGTACGCTGCGGAGCATGCTGTGCGAGGTTGCTAAAGCCTTGGGGCCCGAACTGCGCCAGCAGATGACCTTTGTCGGCGGCTGCACCACTGGTTTGCTACTCACCGACGATTACACCCGTGAACAAGTACGCAGTACCGACGATGTTGATCTGATCGTGCATGTCATGGGCCCGGTAGGCTTCACCCGTTTGCAGGAGACGCTCAGCGCGCGCGGCTTCCGGGTCAGCCCACAAGAAGATGACGATGACTTCCCCATCTGCGCAATGAGACTTGGCGATCTTCGCGTTGACTTCATGCCGGACGACGATTCCCTTGGGTTCAGCAACCGCTGGTACAAAGACGCCATGGCCACCTCCACGGCCTATGATTTGGAAGAGGGAGTCACTATCAACTTGGTCAACCCCGTGTACTTCGTGGCCACCAAACTGGAAGCCTGGAAAGGGCGTGGACGCGGGGATGCCTTGTCCAGTCGCGACATAGAAGACATCCTGAACTTGATAGACGGGCGCCCGGAACTAGAAGACGAAATCGAATCTGCCGCTGTCGAAGTGCGCGACTACATCAGCAAGGAAATTGGCCAGCTACTGCCTGACGGAAACTTTGAATATGCGGTCAACGCCCAGGCCAGAGGCGATGCGGACCGCGAGAATCTGCTGTTCGAACGATTGGAAACCCTGGCAGGGATGAACCGCTGATGCAGATTGGCTGGATCAGTCGCCAAGGCAAGGGACGACGCTGTAACAACGATGCAGCAGCTTTTGGGCGCAAGGGTAGCTACGTGCTGGCTATGCTTGTGGATGCGGCCGAAAGAGGCGACGGACAAGGCCTCGCTCGGCACTGGTCCCGTACCGTTGTCGACGTTGCGCTTGGAGAGGCCCAGCAGCTGAGCCCCGAAGGACTGGTTAGCATCATGCGTGCCGAGCAGCAGCGCTTGCGTCAAGATTACCTGCATGCGATCGCCAGCTATTGCTGCGTACTCGTCGACTTGCAGCAGCAGTTGCTCCATGTTGGGCATGTTGGCGATGGCCTTGTGGGACTCCAGAGACCCGGATTGGCCATCAGCTGGCTGAACCGACCGCAGAATCTGCAAGAACAGGCCATCTGGCCGGGGGCAACCTCGGGAATTAACGAATCACGGCATCTGCTGACCCGCTCCCTGAACGCCAGGCGTTTTTGCTCTCCGGACTGGCAGATGACCCACCTCCCATTGGATGCACGCCTACTACTGTGCAGTGACGGGTACTGGCATGAACATCTGCATTCGGGTACCGATTTGCAGAGCGTCAACGATGACGCCAGCATGCTGAGCCTGGAGTATGGCGAACCGGTCATCGAACTACAGTCGGACTGCGACAATTTCCGGGAATGCATTCAGGGCACAGTGACTACTGCTTCTTCGGCCTGACGCATTGTGCTGGTCTGCGGCAGTACTGGGTGCCTTCACTAGCACAGCGCTTACCTAATAACTGCGCGGTTCCTGTAGGAGCTGGCTTGCCTGCGATGGGCTGCGCAGCAGCCCCATAACCCTACCCGACAGGAATAAACCACCAGGCGGCCTTGAGCAGAGGGCCAGCCACAATGGTGATATCTGGCCCGATTCATCAATGATCCTGCCTTACGCTCAGGGTCCTGGCCGTTTCGCTCCATCACTTTCCCACACGGCTCACTGGCCAAACGGCTGATGATCCGGATCGCCTGATGGATACCGGCCGTGTTGCGAAAGCTCAGCCGCGGGTAGTGTTCGCACTCAAGCATTTTGTCATGGACCTGGCTCCGCCTAGCTTTTGCCAGACAGCAGGGGTGGCCCTTGCTTCTTGCGTATCCCTTTCTAGTCTTACATGCAGATCCATCCGCGCTGTCGATTCCCCTGGGTTCGGCGGATTGACATCGCGAGAAGATCTCTATGGGTACTATCGTGGATTATGTGGTGTATGTCGTGGCGTCTCAGGAGAGTTGGTTGACTGAGGCCGGTACACTGCTGTCCGCTGTTGCTGCCTTTGCTTCGGTCATAGTGGCTACCCTCGCGTTGCGTTTCAGTCATAAGCAAATAAATATGCACGAACTGCACAACCGTTTGATGGCCACGCCACACCTGTCGCCTTGGAACCGTACTGATCCCACGACCAGAACTTACTTTTTTACGATAGAGAACAATGGCCTAGGTCCAGCGATCATTCGTGAGGTCAAGCTTTGGGTAGATGGTGAGCTATTAGACGGCGAGGGGCCTGACTTGATTATCGCAGCTGGCAAGAAAATGCTTGGGGATATACCTCATGAACAGAGCGCCGAACTATTTGTGGTCGGTGAGTTCATTCCGCCCGGAAGGAAATTCAATGTTTCCACCGTTGTGCTGCATGACCAGGACCCACAACCCGTCATGGCGATGTCAAAAGCTCGCGTCAGGATGATCGTCCGCTACGACAGTATTCTTGGCGACGCTTATGTGTACGACTCTGATAAATGGCGAGAGAAGCAGGGTTAGCCGCACCGATGACCCCAGTTCGTCGCACGACAGGAACATTGATCGATGACAAACGCCAGCACGATTGCATTGACCGGGCTCATTGCCTGGGCGCTAACACTGTTGGTATTGATGGAGCTGTTGCGCGGTCTGTTAGTTGTTTTCAAGCAATTTCCGGCAAACGGATTCACCCCGGACAACTCCAATCTTTCGCCCTTCATGCAGAGGTTGGCGCGCGCGCACGCCAATTGCCTAGAGGGGCTCCCAATCTTTGGTGGGTTGCTGCTGGTGGCCCTGGTGACCAGACAAACCGCCATTACCGACCCGCTGGCTATTGCTCTGCTCGCAGCGCGCCTGGTTCAGTCATTGGTGCATTTAGTCTCTCTGGCTGTTCCCGCAGTTTTTCTTCGCTTCACGGCTTTTGCCGTGCAGTTGGTAATCGCCGGCTACTGGACGTTTGAGTTGTTGTCAGGCTTCGTTAGCTAACTCGAACTCTTAGGGCGATCCATAGACACTGACGTGTAGTGGCTGGGTTGCCAGCATCGATTGTGGTCCGATTGGCAGTTTCGTACTTTCGCGGATGACCGTTAGGGGTCTATCACTGTCAGTCGCACCGACCAGATCAGACGGGTTCAGTAGCTGCAGATCGTAGTGAGAGCGAGTTCACTCGCGAACACGGACAAAGCCCGTGCCATCCCCCCGCCAGCAAACCCACTGCCACAGGTTCGGCACATCCCCCAAGACCTGCGCGGTCCGTGTAGGAGCTGGCTTGCCTGCGATGGGCTGCGCAGCAGCCCCATAACCAGGCGGCCTTGAGCAGAGGGCCAGCCGTAACGGTGATATCTGGCCCGCCGCTCACCAATGATCCAGCCTAACTAACAGAGTCCTGGCCGTTTCGCTCCATCACCTTCCCACACTGCTCACTGGCCAAACGACTGATGATCCGGATCGCCTGATGGATACCGGCCGTGTTGCGAAAGCTCAGGTGTGGATTGTGTTCGCACTCCAGCATTTCGTCGTGCTGGACCAGAGCTTCGCCTAGCAGTTCGAGGGTCCAGGCGTAGCTTTGGATGGTGGATAGGCGTTCTTGGTCAGTCATGGCGTGCCTCCCTTGTTGCAGAGACGGAGTGAGATTGACTGGAGGTGAGATCGCTGAGGGCCGTTGAGGAACGAGGGCGGAGAACGAATGCGAGGATCCTGAACGGACTTGAGATAAGCATGCATGACACTCCAAGTTTTAGTTGGAGCTGCCACGATCCTTCCTACGGGATTGGGTGGCAGCTGTGTATGGGGTAGGAATACCGGGAAACTTGGAAACCCGGCCAGGCCGAAGCCTGCCCACACACAGCCGCCATGACACAGCACGGCAGGCACAAAAAAAGCGCCAGCTGTGGTGCAGGGGCGCCTAGTGCGTGCGCCAAGTTTACCAACGGGTTCCTACGCCCGGTCACGGAATTTTCCGCGACGGAGGAAATTTAGCCTCATGTATCTCGGCCAAGCAAGTGTCAAAGCTGTAGGAAACGTCTCTGAATTATGTGCGAACAGCGTTGAATGTAGCGATTAAGGCCATATCCGATCATCTGCATAAAAAATCCATTCAAACTTCGAATGCAGCGACATAGGCTCAGCTGAAATCGCCAAGGTGGGATGAGCTGCATGGTATGAGCATTGAAAGTGCTGCCAGGGCAGTTGAGCTAGAGTTTGGTGACACAGGGACTAACGGGGGCACACCGTGGAGTCGAAACGGATAGCACTGCTGATCGACTGCGACAATGTGAGCCATGCTTCCATCGGGGTGTGCTCGATGAGCTGGCCAAGTACGGCATGGTCAACATCAGGCATGCACACGGGAACTGGAGTTCTCCTCTCCTCACTGGATGGGTCGAGAAGATCCACCCGTTCGCCATCCGCCCCATGCAGCAATTTGCTTTCACCAAGGGCAAGAATGCCACTGACTCAGCGATGATCATTGATGCGATGGACTTGCTGTACAGCAAAAACGTCGATGCCTTTGCGCTCATGACAAGCGACAGCGACTTCACCCCGTTGGTGCTTCGGCTGCTGGAAAGCGGCTTGCCGGTCTACGGTTTCGGGGAGAAGAAGACGCCGAAGCCTTTTGTAGATGCCTGCTCGCAGTTCATCTACACAGAGAACCTGCTTGGCGATGATCAGGAGAAAGCAGTTGAAGGCGAAGCGTCGAAAAGCAGTAAACGCACCCGAAACGAGCTTCGCAATGACACATCACTTGTGCGCTTGCTGAGAACTGCGGCAGAGAAGACCGCCGATGACGCAGGCTGGTCGCACCTCAGCCAGGTCGGCACTTTTATACGCAACAACAGTTCGTTTTCAGCCGTGAACTACGGGCACCGGACCCTTGGCGATCTTATTCGAACCTCAGGGCTGTTCGAGATCGATATGCGGAATGGTGGAACAGCGATGTTCATCAAAGCTGCTCGGAAATCAAACCCGGTACTGCATTCCCAAACTGAGGTATCCATCTCATGAATTCGTGCTTCGGCTGCTGGGGTATCCTCATTTACGCTCTGTGAATTGCCGTTGGCCATCAGCACAGAATTATCAGCAAGGTTATTCGCTGGTTGAACACGGGTTGATGCTATGTTCAGCCGCTGGGATGATACCCCTCTCACTCACGCGGCAGGGATAGCCAGTGCCTACCACACGTATCGCCAGACCGAAGCGCCTGAGCCAATACCAAAGGCCATCCTGAAGAAACCTTGTGAGGGCTATCTCATGGAGCTATCAACTACGCGTCCGATGTTGTTTGCAGAGAGACTGGTAAACATACGGACAATGCGAGCAGACTAAACACCAGTACCGCGCCGCCGAGTACGCTAAAGCTCGTGCCGAAAGCCGCGCTCACGCCCATTGCCATAAGCGCAGCGCTGCCGATCTGGCAGAACCCAACCAATCCCGACGCGGTAGCCGCATACCCATGCTCGCTGGCGATGGCACCGGAGACCGCCAGCGACAGCGACGATCCGTTAGCAAGGCTGACCAGGCACATTGGCAGTACCACAGCCGCCGCGCCAGACCACCCCAATGCCGCGGCAGTGAGAAACGCTGCGCCGCCGAGTACAAAACATGCAATGCCGACGGTGACGATGCGGTCGTAGGGCCAGCGGTCAAGCAATCGCTTCGCCAGCAAGTTCGCGCCAACGATGCCTGCCGTCAGCGGCAAATACAGCCAGCCGCTCTGTTCTTCGCTCAATCCCGCCCGTACGAATAGGAATGGCGACTGCGTCAGATATACGAACCACGCGCAGTAGATCGTGCAAACCACCAGCGTATAGCGGCGAAAGGTCCGGTCGCGTAACACATGGCTAAATCCGGCAAAAGGAGAAGTCCGAGTGCGAGCCGACACGGGCAGCGTTTCAGGCAGTAACGTCAACGCCATCAGCAGCGCCACAGCGCCAAAGGCCGCCACGAACAGGAAGTCGGCCCGCCACCCAAACGCGACGGCCAAATGCCCGCCAATAGCCGGAGCCAAAGCCGGCGACAGCGACACTAATGGATAAACCACCGCATAGACCTTGGCCGAGATGCGCTTATCGCAGGTATCGGCGATAAGCGCCCGGCCGATGACCAGTCCCGCTGCCGCTCCAACCGCTTCAACCATACGCCAAGCCAGGAAGCCTACATAGCTGCCCGACGCCGCGCAGCCCAGAGAACCGATCAGGTAGAGCACACCACCGGCCAGCACTACTGGCTTGCGGCCGTAACGGTCAGACAACGGACCGCAAGCCAGTTGCGAGATCGCCAGTGCCAGCAGGTAGAAAGAAACCGTCTGCGGCATTTGCCAGTCGGCGATATCGAACTCGGTGGTCATGCTCGGCATTGCGGGAAGGTAGATATCCGAAGCAATGAGACCAAAGGTACTCAGCATGGCAACGGTCAGGATAAAAGATAAACGAGGCATGGCGCTCCCAAGCAACCGGTTTGGATTAGTTGCAGCTCAAGGGTTCAACGGAATGAACACTATGTTAAGGAGTTGCCTTAAATGCGAAAATGCATGAAATAGCATTCTATGGCTGCATATTTGCAGCAAGGTGAAGAACGGAGATGAACTGGGACGACATACGGATTTTCCTGGCGGTACAGCGTGCCGGCACCCTCCGCGGTGCGGCCCAACATCTGACCATCGACCAGACTACGGTAAGCCGGCGCCTGGCCGGGTTGGAGCAGGCTCTGGGCAGTCGGCTGTTCCTGCGCAGCACTGGTGGCTTGGTGTTGACCGACACCGGTCAGCAGGTAGTGCGTATGGCCGAAGGCATGGAGCGCATGGCCGTCTCCTTCGAGCGGCGCGGTGAAGGCACCGACACGCACGCCTCTGGCGAGGTGCGTGTGACAACCACCGATGCACTCGCCGTGGATTTCGTTGTACCGGCCATCGAGCGGCTACGTGCCAGCCACCCCGGGGTGCGCGTGATCTTGACCACTACCACACGGCTGCTCGACCTAGGACGCAGGGAAGCCGATGTTGCCGTGCGCACCTTGCGACCGGAGCAACCCGACCTGATCGTGCGACAACTCGCTCGCTGGGATGTTGGCCTGTACGCAACCCGGAGTTACTTGGAGCAACACGGGGAGCCGAGGCCTGGAGAAGCTTTCGCAGGCCACGACATTGCGCTTTACCAAGAAGGTGTAACAGTGCGCCAGGACGAGACACTGGCTGGCGAATCCAGAGCTCAAGGCCGCGTGGTCGCTGAACTGGATTCAAGCCTGATGCTGGCGACCTTCGTACGCGCTGGTCTGGCCTTAGGCGAGTTACCAGAATATGTAGCCCGGCGTGATTCTGAACTGGTGCGGTTATGGCCTGATCGTCATCGGGCCAAGTCCTATGAAGCGTGGCTGGTTCTACATCAGGACTTGGCCCACACCACCAGAGTACGTGTGGTCGTGGACGCAATCATGGCCGCGTTCAGTGACTGATGGCGGCCCATACAGCACTCGGGAAGACACTAGTCGCGATGCTCAGGCTGGAGAGCTGGGCGCCTGATTATCTGATACGGGTAGTTCACGGCAGGCAGCTCGGTCACCTGCTGGGCCTGCGCCACCTGCACATTTTCGTTGCTCCTGCGCTTTCTCGTCAGACCTGCTGGCCCATCCTGGCCTGACGCACGTTCGCCGCCAGGGTCAGGTCGCCCTAGGTCTGCCCCTGTTCCGCTGCCAGGTCTACTTGGTTCCCGCGGACGGCGGCGGACGTACTTGCCCGGCTCTGTACCGCGTCGAGAACCAGCCCACAGTGTCGTTTTCCACACACTGGCGCGTATCGAGTCGATCGATATTGGTAGTTTCGTCGAGGCTGGCCAGACCAAGGCAATGCCCACAGCGTTCAGGGTATCTCCGTTTCGGAGACACCTTTGCCGTAGGCGCGTGGAGATATCCACCATCCCTTAGCTGTGGTGGTGACCATGGCCCGCGTTGCAGCCCAAAGGGCAGCGCCATCTCCCGAAGGGTATGCAGTGGGTCTACGGGTTGTGTGATGGCCAGGCGGGGTCCGCAGATGTAGATCATGATGGAAGGCTTAGCAAACTGAAAATATCTCTAACCGGTGAAAGCACTATCTAAAAAAAATTCGCTAAACGCCCCTAAAACACTGGGCGAAAGCCAAATGCGAGCCACCCATTATCTTGAAACCCGTGCAATCGGAAGTGAAAAGCAGCTAACCATTCACTCAAGCGAAGTGGTGGGCCGAAGGTAGCCTGATCGGCCAAAAGCAGAATGTGGCAGAAACAAAAATACCCGCACAAGGCGGGCATTTTTGGAGGGGCCGAAACCAGGAAAACCTGCATCGTGCCAACAAGATCTGGTGCCGGAGACAGGAATCGAACCTGCGACCTTCGCGTTACGAGTGCGCTGCTCTACCGACTGAGCTACACCGGCGTGTAGCGCAACGTACCACTGCTCGCACCCGTTACGCAAACCCCTGTTTCCGCTAGTTTATTGCCCCACCCTCAAGGCGCCTTGCACCCCTTCGGCGCCAGGTCTTCCTCGATGTTGGTCGTACACGCCCACCCAGTAGCCGAACGCGTCAGGGTCAGTGCCTTGCCGAGCACAGTGGCCGGCGCATCCACCAGCGTGCACACGATGCTCCCAGTGCCATCCGCCGCCTTGCCGCTAGCCGTGATCGCACAGTGCGCCGTCGCTGGCTGGCCACCCAGCGCGGCTACATCCGCAACATCCTTCCCATCATTCAACCGCAGATCCATCGCGGTCTTCAGCGCGCTGATCTCCAGCAACCCAGCCGCGGCCTTGGAGCGTGACTGGTGGTTGGTGTACATCGGTAAGGCGATGGTCGCCAGAATGCCGATGATCGCGACGACGATCATCAGTTCGATCAGGGTGATACCGCGTTGCCCTTTCATGAACGTTTTCCTTTTTGATACGCGTACTCGTTGAGGTCAGGCTCGACCCCGGCTGGCAGCGGCGCAGTAGGCCTGAACAGACACCTTTTGTCACCCCTGCCCGCTCGGGCGTCGTCTTCGCTGAACTACTCTAGTGAGCATCTCGGACGCACGCCCTTGCATGGGCGCGGCAAGCTGTTTCCAGGCTTGTCGCACGGGCAGAAAAAGGACCTTTGCATGACCCAATCCACACTCCTCTACACCTGGCACGGCACCGACGCCAACGGCACGCCGGTCAGCGGGCAAACGTCCGGGCGCAGCCCGGCCTATGTGCGTGCCGGGCTTATCCGCCAGGGCATCAAGGTCGCCAGTTTGCGGCCTGCCGGTGGGCTGACATTCAGTTTGCCGAAACGGCGGGCAAAGGCCGACCCGGCGGGGTTCAGCCGGCAGTTGGCGACCCTGCTCAAGGCTGGGGTGCCTCTGCTGCAGGCATTCGAGGTGATGGGGCGCAGTGGCTGTGATGCGGCGCAGGCGGCATTGCTGGATAGATTGAAACAGGATGTGGCCTCGGGCCTGGGGCTGGCAGATGCGTTGCAGCGCCACCCGGGCTGGTTCGATGCGCTGTACTGCAACCTGGTACGGGTGGGTGAGCAGTCCGGCACGCTCGACCGGCAGCTGGAACAGCTGGCAGGCATGCTGGAGCAGCGTCGGGTGCTGCACAAGAAGGTGCGCAAGGCGATGATCTACCCGCTGCTGCTGTTGCTGACGGGGCTGGGGGTGTCGGCGATCTTGTTGCTGGAGGTGATTCCGAAATTCGAGAGTATGTTCTCGGGCATGGGCGTGGCGTTGCCGGCATTTACCCAATGGGTGATCGACTTGTCCACAGGGCTGAGCCGGTTTGCGCCGCTGTTGCTGGTGATGGGCGTGGTGATGGGTTTTGCCATGCGCCAGCTCTACCGGCAGCACGCGCCAGCGCGCCTGTGGATATCTCGCCGGGTGCTGGGCTTGCCGGTGTTCGGCACGCTGCTGGGGCAGGCGGCGCTGGCGCGCTTTGCGCGCAGCCTGGCAACGTCCTACTCCGCTGGGGTGCCGTTGCTGGATGCGCTGGACACGGTGGCCAGGGTCAGTGGTGGCGACCTGCATGAACAGGCCGTGTTGCGGCTGCGCCAGGGCATGGCCAATGGGCAGGGGCTGCACCAGGCGATGGCCGCTGAGCCGCTGTTTCCGCCGCTGCTGGTGCAACTGACGGCCATCGGGGAATCCAGCGGCACGCTGGACCAGATGCTGGAAAAAGCCGCCAGCCATTACGAGGAACAGGTCAGCCAGGCGCTGGACCAGTTGACCAGCCTGCTGGAGCCGGCCATCGTGCTGGTCCTGGGCCTGCTGGTGGGCGGCCTGGTGGTGGCGATGTACCTGCCGATCTTCCAGTTGGGTAGCTTGATCTGAACATGACTTTATGGACTTTGCTGGCTGAGCAGCCAGCGTACTTTCTCACCCTGGCCACGGTGCTCGGCCTAGTGGTGGGCAGTTTTCTCAATGTGCTGGTGTACCGCCTGCCGATCATGCTGGAGCGGCAATGGCAGCGTGAGGCGCAGGAAATGCTGGAATTGCCGATCACGCCGCACGAGCGTTTCGACCTGTGGTTACCCGCCTCGCGCTGCCCGCATTGCGCGCATCGAATTCGCGCGTGGGAGAACATTCCGGTCATCAGCTACCTGGCCTTGCGCGGGCGTTGCTCAGCCTGCAAAAACCGCATCAGCCCGCGCTACCCGTTGGTGGAGGTGGCCAGCGCGCTGCTGTCGCTGGTGGTGGCCTGGCGCTTTGGTGCTTCGCCCGAGGCCTTGCTGGCGCTGCCGCTGACCTGGTGCCTGCTGGCCCTGAGCCTGATCGATGCCGAGCACCAGTTGCTGCCGGATGCGCTGGTGCTGCCGATGCTGTGGCTGGGGCTGATCGTCAACGCCTTCGGCCTCTATATCCCGCTGACCAGCGCGCTGTGGGGCGCGGTGGCCGGGTACCTCAGCCTTTGGACGGTGTATTGGCTGTTCAAGCTGGCCACTGGCAAGGAAGGCATGGGCTATGGCGACTTCAAGCTGATGGCGCTGATCGGGGCCTGGGGTGGCTGGCAGGTGTTGCCGTTGACCTTGCTGTTGTCGTCAGTGGTCGGGGCGCTGGCTGGGCTGTGCCTGCTGCGTCTGCGCCGCCATGCCATGGGTACGGCGATCCCGTTCGGGCCCTATCTGGCGATTGCGGGGTGGATTGCCGTGCTCTGGGGTGATGAAATATACGCTTCATACACACAACTGCTTGGATTCTGATGACCACTGCGGCCTTTACCCCCTGGATTCTCGGCCTGACCGGCGGCATTGGTAGCGGCAAGAGCGCCGCTGCCGAGCGTTTCGTCGAGCTTGGCGTGCACCTGGTCGATGCCGACCAGGCGGCGCGTTGGGTTGTCGAGCCTGGGCGCCCGGCCCTGGCCAGCATCGTCGAGCGCTTTGGCGCCGGCGTGCTGCAGGCCGACGGCCAACTCGATCGTGCCGCCCTGCGCCAGCTAATCTTCGCCGACCCGGCGCAGCGCAAATGGCTGGAGCAATTGCTGCACCCGCTGATCGGGCAGGAGATTTTCAGCTACCTGGCCAAGGCGGAGTCGCCGTATGCGGTGTATGTGTCGCCGCTGCTGGTCGAGTCGGGCCAGTACCAGAAGACCCAGCGGGTGCTGGTGATCGATGCGCCGCAGGAGCTGCAGGTGGCGCGTACCCTGGCGCGTGACAACACCAGCGCCGAGCAGATACAGGCCATTCTCAAGGCCCAGCTGGCCCGCGAGGAGCGCCTGCGCCATGCCGATGATGTGGTGGTCAATGACGGCGACCTGGCCGCGCTGCATCAGCAGATTGACCGCCTGCACCACTTTTACCTGACTTTACGAGGAGGCCAGCCATGAGCCAGCCATTGACCGTCGATTGCCCGACCTGTGGCGCACCTGTGGAATGGAACGAGAAAAGCCCGTTCCGGCCATTCTGTTCGGACCGTTGCAAACTGATCGACCTTGGGGCCTGGGCGGCGGAAGAGCACAAGATTCCGGGGGCGGAAGAGTCCGAGGACGAGCTGTACTCGGGGGACCTGGAGCCGCGGCATTGATCCGATAGCCAAGTTGTCCTTCAGGACCCTTTCGCGGGTGAACCCGCTCCCACAAGGACCTCACTGTTCTTAAGGCTGCTGCAATACCTGTGGGAGCGGGTTCACCCGCGAAAGGGCCAGTACAGCCACCAGAGAATCAACGATCATCCTCCTTCCACGGCGCCTGCAGATACCGCGTGCGGTTGAAGGTTTCCAGCCACTCCGGGCAAAACACCACCAGCGCGCTGATCACCGTGCCGTTGATGAACGCTTCGGGGAACATCATCAGCCACAGGTAGCCGACAAAATCGCTGAGCCACTCCGGCATGGCGAAGCGCCCGTCCAGCCACAACAGCCCCAACGCAGCCGACAGGCAGGCCAGCACGGTCAGTGCCGCCGGGAAGAACCCCGAACAGAAGATATACACAAACAGGTTCTGCGGCTGGGCGCGCTCGACCCCTATCGCGCACGCCTCGGCTATCAGCACCGGCAGGCCAACCAGCAACAAGCCATTCACCCCCAGCGCCGCCAGGTCCTGGCGCCCCAGCGCCAGCAAGCCGAGCTGGGCCATGAACCCGCCCAGCACCGCCAGTGGCCAGTCCAGCAACAGCGTGACCGCCGTCATGCCAATGAAGTGGTACGACACCCCTGTATCGAAATCGCGTCGCACCAACCACAAGGCAAACAGGCAGAACACCGTGCCAAACAGCAGATGCTGGCGGCGCCGGTCAGTGAACAGCTCAACCCAACGCACCTGGCTGACCGCCCAGATCAGCAACGGCACATATCCCAGCCAGCCAAGCGTAAGGGTGGTGCCGGACAACACCTGCGCGCTGATCACCTGAGGAATGCCCCTTGCAGCCATGTGGATAAAGCCGAGTCTACACCCATTCTCGGTTTCATCTGGCAGGGGTAGCGCAACAGTGCGCCGGTACCGGGCTGATTCCTGCGCACAAACAGCATCTTATCGTCATCGATTAGCGGCTAAGCTTGTCTGCATGGATGACTCAGACTACCTGCGCCTGCTTACCATCCAGGCGGAACAAGCCAATGCCTTTCTCTCCAACGCCCGCAAGTGGGAGCGGGAGCGTTGGGTGTGCCAACGCCTGTTGCAGGGGCTGAACATCCCCTACCGCAGCGAGGACTTCACCCCGGCCGGGCAAGAACCGCCAGACGTACTGTTCCGCGACGCGGCGTTCGAGGTGTTTTTCGTGCTCGACGAGGGCCGCCGGCTCAACGACGAATGGCGCGAAGAACTGCAGCGCCGGCGCAGTGCATTCTCCCTGGCGCAGCTGGTACGCCGCGAAGCGCGCCCGCGGCGCATCAGTGCCACCGAGCTGCTGGGGCGGCTGGCGCCGACCTTGCGCAAGAAGGCGCACAACTACCGGGAACGCGGGCTGGAGCTGAACGAGCTGGACATCATTGCCTTCGCCAGCCTCAAGCGCGAAGTGCTCGACCTCAACACTCACTTCCCGCCGCCCACCGAATACCTGCGCCAGGGCTGGCGCTCGCTGTCACTGGTCGGGCCGACCTTTGCCCGGGTGCTGTTCGCCCACCCCGACGCGCCCGACTTCCTGCGCGGCAACCTGGGCCGCAGCATTGTGTTCGACGTGGGCATCAGTCTTTGATCCAGTGCAGCGAATGTTTGCGATGGCGTACACTCGGCGCCAGATATAGAAAGCATTATCATTTGTTTCAAGCGCTTGCGTGAACGCTGTAGCGTTTACGCAGTCACAAACGTCTACCTGACGAGGCCCTACCATGACCAGCCGCCTGAATCCGGAAGATCAGCGTCGTGTCGATGAGTATCTGCGAGCCCCCCAGCACCAAGTCGAGCGCAGGCCCTTCCGGCCGTGGCTGCTCCTTGTGCTGGTGGTGGCCGTGACCATCGGGTTGGGTCTCATCAGCCGCCTGCTCAGTGGACTGGTGCTATGAGCTGCTTCGCGCTCGCCCTCCCCTCGTGCAGTTTGCGGCCGGCCCCCGGGGCCACGAATTCCGTAAACCTTATGAGATATCCCCATGACTCATCGCATCGTGATTGTCGGCGGCGGCGCCGGCGGCCTGGAACTGGCGACCCGCCTGGGTAAAAGCCTGGGCAAGCGCAAGCAGGCCGAGATCACCCTGGTCGACGCCAACCTCACACACATCTGGAAGCCGCTGCTGCACGAAGTGGCCGCCGGCTCGCTGAACTCCTCGGAAGACGAACTGAACTACGTGGCCCAGGCCAAGTGGAACCACTTCAACTTCCAGCTGGGGCGCATGAGCGGCCTGGACCGTGAAGGCAAACAGATTCAACTGGCCGCCACCCTCGACGAAGAGGGCCGCGAGCTGCTGCCTGCGCGCACCCTGGGCTACGACACCCTGGTCATTGCCGTGGGTTCCAACACCAACGACTTCGGCACCCTGGGCGCGGCGCAGCACTGCCTGTTCCTCGACACCCGCAAGCAGGCCGAGCGTTTCCACCAGCAGTTGCTCAACCACTACCTGCGTGCCCATGCCGGTGATGTGGCGAGCGAGAAGATCAGCGTGGCCATCGTTGGCGCCGGTGCCACCGGTGTGGAACTGGCCGCCGAGCTGCATCACGCGGCCCACGAACTGGCGGCCTATGGCCTGGACCGCATCCAGCCCAAGGACATGCACATCACCATTATCGAGGCGGGCCCGCGCGTGTTGCCGGCACTGCCAGAGCGCATCAGCGTGCCGGTGCACAAGACCCTGGAAAAGCTCGGGGTGAAGGTGATGACCAATGCCGCCGTCAGTGAAGTGACCGAGGATGGCCTGAAAACCAAGGACGGTGAAGTGATCCAGGCCAGCCTGAAGGTGTGGGCGGCCGGTATCCGTGCGCCGGGTTTCCTCAAGGACATCGATGGCCTGGAAACCAACCGCATCAACCAGTTGGTGGTGCGCCCTACCCTGCAGACCACGCGCGACGACAATATCTTTGCCTTCGGTGACTGCGCCGCCTGCCCGCAACCGGGTAGCGACCGCAACGTGCCGCCACGTGCCCAGGCGGCGCACCAGCAGGCTTCGATGCTGGCGCAGAGTTTGAAGGCGCGGCTGGAGAACAAGGCGCTGCCGACCTATGAGTACAAGGACTACGGTTCGCTGGTATCGCTGTCGCGCTTCTCGGCGGTGGGCAACCTGATGGGTAACCTGATGGGCAGCGTGAAGCTGGAGGGCTGGCTGGCGCGGATGTTCTACGTGTCGCTGTACCGGATGCACCAGATGGCGTTGTACGGGTTCTTCCGTACGGCGTTGATGATGCTGGGTAGCAAGATTGGCCGGGGTACCGAGCCGCGCCTGAAACTGCACTGACAGACACCAGCATGCCCTGTGGGAGCGGGTTTACCCGCGAATGCGATGGTGAACCTGCTGCCGCATTCGCGGGTGAACCCGCTCCCACACAGGGCTGTGTAGGCCCAAGAGCGCATTCTTGTGGGATAAATTCAACGCAAAAAAAAGGGCATCTCATGCGAGATGCCCTTTTTTTCATGGTGGGTCGTGTAGGATTCGAACCTACGACCAATTGGTTAAAAGCCAACTGCTCTACCAACTGAGCTAACGACCCGGAAATGGTCGGGGTGAGGGGATTCGAACTCCTGACATCCTGCTCCCAAAGCAGGCGCGCTACCGGACTGCGCTACACCCCGTGATACTTAAAGAAAAAGGGCATCTCGCTTGAGATGCCCTTTTTACATGGTGGGTCGTGTAGGATTCGAACCTACGACCAATTGGTTAAAAGCCAACTGCTCTACCAACTGAGCTAACGACCCGGAAAATGGTCGGGGTGAGGGGATTCGAACTCCTGACATCCTGCTCCCAAAGCAGGCGCGCTACCGGACTGCGCTACACCCCG
>NZ_JAWJYQ010000061.1:0-23215 GCF_032971465.1 Pseudomonas sp. LSJ-87
TTTAGAAATTGAGCAAGACAGTTGCTCCCACAATCAACCTCAGGCCACTGGAATAGCCGGGTCAGCCGCTGCCAGCGCTGCAGCACGATCGGCCGCCGGCGGATAGATCCACACGGTATTGATCTGCGCCTTCAACACCTTGGCCTCGGCCTTGTCTTCCGGTGGCGACACCGTGCGTTCCCACCCTTCGGTATACACCGCCCCCCAGGCCCCAAGGTCCAGGCAGGTCACGTACTTGGGCTGGCTGTAGGTCTTCGGTGCCACGCCAATCAGCTCGGCCGCCGCATTGTTGCCCGCATGACGCCCCAGCGGAATCGCATGCTGGCAGGACATCACCGCGTAATTGCCAGCCTCGTCGCAGGCGGCGTAGGCCACATCACCTGCTGCGTACACGGCATCATTGCCTTTCACCTTGAGATTGCCATCGACATGCAAGCGGCCCTGGCGGTCGCGCTCGCCACTGATCTGCTCGGTGAGTGGGTTGGCCTTGAAACCCACGGTCCAGATCACCGTGCTGGCGTCGATGCGCTGGCCGTTGTCCAGCAGCACGCCGGCAGGGTCGACCGAGGCTACCGTGGCGCCACAGATCCACTCCACGCCCAGGGCCTCGGAGGCCTGCTCGATGGCGGGGCGGATGCCGTCACCCAGGGCCGCGCCAATCCTCGCCCCACGGTCGACCACCACCACGCGCAACGCCGTGTCCTCGCCAAGTATTTCGCGCAGGCGGGTTGGCAGTTCGGTGGCAGTCTCGATGCCGGTAAAGCCACCGCCGGCCACCACCACGGTATTGCGCGCGGGTGTGTCGGGCAGGTTCGCCAGTGACTTCAGGTGGGTTTCCAGGCGCGCGGCGCTGTCGAGCTTGTCGACATCGAACACATGCTCGATGCCGACCATGTCGGGCCGGTTGAGCACGCTGCCGCAGGCCATGATCAGGCGGTCGTAGGGCAGGGCGCACTGGGTACCGCTGCGGGTGCGGTAGCTGACGCGGCGGGCCGCTTCATCGATGTGGAAGGCCGTGCCCTGCACGAAGCGGACGTTGACGGCATCGAACAGCTCTTGCAACGGCGCGGCCATGGCATGGACGTCGGGCTCGTAGAAGCGCGGGCGCACATGCAGCTCGGCCTGGGGTGCAAGCAAGGTGACCTCGACATCCCTGCGGCCATGGAGGTCAAGCTGGCGGACGGCGCTGAGCGCGCTCCACAGGCCGGCAAAGCCCGCGCCAATGATCAGGATCTGCTTCATGGTTGTGCTCCTCTGAAGTTCGGGTAACAAGGTAGACCCTGTTGCTGGATGTTGGGGAGCGAGCATGCTTCAGAATGTTGGCGGCGTGATCACCCAGATCACCACGGCATCCACCTCGCCGGGGTTGCCATAGCGGTGCGGTTCCTGGCTCGAGAAGCTGAAACTGTCCCCTTCACCCAGCTGGAAATGCCGCTCGCCCACCCACAGCTCGAAGCTGCCGCTGAGGATGTAGCCGGCCTCTTCACCGTCGTGGCTGTAGCTCTGCTGGCTGTAGCTGCCCGGAGGGAAGCGCGAATGCAGGATTTCCAGCTGGCGGTTGGGCTGGGGCGTGAGCAGTTGATCGACGATGCCATCTTCGTAATGCACGCTCAGGCGGCTGTTGCGCCGTACCACATAGCCCTGGTCCTCGGGCGCAGTGGTGGCTTCGCTGGCGAAGAACCACTGGATGGTCACCCCCAGGCTGCGGGCGATGTTGAACAGCGCCGGAATCGATGGATAGGAGAGGTTGCGCTCCAGCTGGCTGATGTAGCCAGCGGTCAGTTCACTGTGCGTGGCCAGCTCCGCCAGGGTCATGCCACGGCGTTTGCGCAGGCCGCGAATGCGGCTGCCGAGAAACTGCGGCGCGGCGCCCCCGGCTTCGCTGGCGGGGGGCTGGGGGAGTTGGCTCATGCACGTCGGTCCATCGTGGAAAGCCGCAGTATGTACAGCCTCAGAGCGCCCAGGCAACCGTCAGGCCATCGTGAATCGCTTCCTCGGCGGTACGCGGCGCCAGGCAGTCGCCAATGCGGCGCACCTCGACCAGGCCGGCCAGCTCCGTGGCCAGGCGGTCTTCCGGTTGATGGCCCAGGCACAGTACCAGGGTGTCGATACCTTCGAAGATCATCGGTTCGCCGCTGGCGGTGTGCTGCAGGTACACCGTGTTGTCGTCGCTGCCATACAGGCGGGCATATGGTGTGACGGGAATACCCAGGCGATGCAGCTCGCCGGCCAGTTGGTCGCGCACGTACAGCGGCAGGCTTTCGCCGCAATGGGTGCCATTGACCGCCAGTTGCACCTGGTGGCCCTCGCGTACCAGGCGTTCGGCGATGCCTGGGCCGATCCAGTCGCAGCGCCAGTCGATCACCAGCACCGAGCGCCCCGGTTTTGCTTCATTGCGCAGTATTTGCCAGGCATCCACCACCTGTAGCTCACCGGTGCGCTCGAAGGCCGGCCAGTAGGGGGTGGCACCGGTGGCCGCGATCACCAGGTCGGGGCGTTCTCGTTCGACCAGTGCGCGGTCGACCCGGGTGTTGCGCACTACTTCCACGCCTGCCAGGGCCATTTCCCGCTGCAGGTTGGTACTGGCGCCACCGAACTCGCTGCGCCGTGGCAGCAACTGGGCCAGCAGCACCTGGCCACCGAGCTGCGGGCCAGCCTCGTACAGCGTGACCTGATGCCCACGCGCAGCGGCCACGGCGGCGGCTTTCATGCCAGCGGGCCCGCCACCGGCCACGAGGATGCGCTTGGGGTGGGTGGTGATGGTCAGTTGCCCGTACTGCAATTCGCGGCCGGTTTCCGGCCGCTGGATGCAGGAAATGGGCAGGCCACGGTGGAAGTGCCCGATGCAAGCCTGGTTGCAGGCGATACAGGCACGTACGTCCTCGACCTGGCCATGCTCAGTCTTGTTCGGCATCTGCGGGTCGCAGATCAGCGCACGGGTCATGCCGCAGACATCGGCCTGGCCACGGGCCAGGATCAGTTCGGCTTCCTGGGGCTGGTTGATACGCCCGGTGACGAACAGCGGGATGCCCAGGTGCTGCTTGAAGGTGCCGGCCTCCCGGGCCAGGTAGGCCGGTTGAATGGCCATCGGCGGCACGATATGCACGGCGCCGCCCAGCGATGCCGACGTGCCGGCAACGATGTGCAGGTAGTCGAGCTGGCCCTGCAAGGCAACCGCTGCAGCCAGCGATTCGTCCTCGCTCAGCCCCTGGCTGTCGCGCTCGTCGGCACTGATGCGCAGGCCGATGATGAACTGCTCGTCGGTGGCCGCGCGTACGGCGGCCAGCACTTCGCGCAGGAACCGCAGGCGCTGCTCGAGCTCACCGTTGTAGCCATCCGTGCGCTGGTTTACCCGCGGGTTGAGGAACTGCGCAGGCAGGTAGCCATGGCTGGCGACCACTTCAACGCCATCCAGCCCGGCCTGGTGCAGGCGGCGGGCAGCGCTGGCATAGCCCTGGACGATCTCGTCGATCATTGCCTGGTCCAGCGCGCGCGGCATCACCCGGAAGCGTTCATTGGGCACCGCGGACGCCGAGTAGGCCACCGCCAGCAAGCCGTCCGCCGACTCCATGATCTCCCGCCCGGGGTGGAACAGTTGCGACAGCACCACGGTGCCATGCTCATGGCAGGCCTCGGCAAGCTGGCGATAGCCGTCGATGCAGGCATCGTCGGTGGCCATCAGCACATGCGAGGTGTAGCGGGCGCTGTCATGCACCCCGGCCACCTGCAGCACGATCAGGCCGACGCCACCGGCGGCGCGGGCGCGCTGGTAGGCGATGAGCTTGTCGTTGACCAGGTTGTCGGTAGGCAGGCAGGTGTCGTGGCCGGTGGACATGATGCGGTTCTTCAAGCGTTTGCCGCGGATCTGCAAGGCTTCGAACAGGTGAGGGAAGGCGGTCTGCATACAGGCGGCTCCGGTGCGGTGTTGTTCTTGTTTTTGTATGAAAGTGTAGCGTCAGTAAAAAATCAACTTGTTTTTTTACTGGTCGACGACTAGGTTTTTCTCACCCTCATGGCGAGGGCGTGACCTCACAACAACAAGAAAACGGGCCCTTCGGGCACCGACAGGAGGCAACTACGATGCAGGTATTCCCACGTGTAAGCAGCCTTTGCGCAGCGTTGCTGGCCATGGGCCTGGGCAGTGCGCAAGCGGCACCGCAGATGGTCGTGGTCGGCTATGGTGGTGCCGGCCAGAAAGCCCAGGACGAGGCGATCTTCAAACCGTTCAGTGCCCAGGATGGCAGCAAGCTGATCCAGAGCGAGTACAACGGCGAAATGGCACGGATCCAGGTAATGGCCGATACCGGCAATGTCGACTGGGACGTGGTGCAGATCGAAGGGCCTGACCTGATGCGTGGCTGCGACGAGGGCATTTACGAGCAGTTGGACTGGCAGCGCATGGGCCATGCGGGTGAACTGATCGCCGACGCGGCACAAGCCTGCGGCTCGGCCGCGCTGGTATGGAGCGTGGCCATTGCCTATGACCGCAGCAAGCTGGCCCAGGCGCCTGCGTCGTGGGCCGACTTCTGGGACGTGAACAAGTACCCGGGCAAGCGCGGCCTGCGCAAGCGTGCGGTGTACAACCTGGAGTTCGCCCTGCTCGCCGACGGGGTCAAGATCGAGGATGTATACAAGGTACTGGCCACTCCGGCCGGGGTCGAGCGTGCCTTTGCCAAACTCAGCGAACTCAAGCCGCATATCCAGTGGTGGGACGCCGGCGCCCAGCCTGCCCAGTGGCTGGCGGCGGGTGACGTGGTGATGACCTCGACCTACAGCGGGCGCATCGCCGTGGCGGCCCAGCAGGGCAGCCCGCTGGCAGTGGTCTGGCCTGGCAGCCTGTATGGCATGGATTACTGGGCGATCATCAAGGGCTCGCGGCATGTCGACCAGGCCAAGCGGCTGATCGCCTTCGCCAACCAGCCGGATACCCAGGTGCGTTATGTGCAGCAGATCCCCTATGGGCCGACCAACACCCAGGCGGCAGCGAAGCTCGACCCGTCCCTGGCCAGTTGGGTGCCTACTTCGCCGCAGAACCTGCAGGGGGCGTTGGCGATGAATGTGGAATTCTGGGTCGACCATGGCGAAGAGCTGGAACAGCGCTTCAATGCGTGGGCCAGCAAATAGCGTTCTGCAAAGGAATAACGATGATGACCGCAACGGAACAAAGCCTGCGCCAGGAGCTGGCCGCCTGCTATCGGCTGATCGCCCACTTCCGCATGAGCGACCTGATCTTCACCCATATTTCCCTGCGCCTGCCGGGGCCGGAGCACCACTTCCTGATCAACCCATACGGCTTGCTGTTCGATGAGATCACGGCCTCCAGCCTGGTGAAGATCGACCTGCAAGGCCGGCCAGTGGAAGCGACGCCGCACCCGGTCAACCCGGCCGGTTTCGTCATCCACAGCGCCATCCATGCTGCCCGCGAGGATGCCCGTTGTGTGCTGCACACCCACACCCGGGCAGGTTGTGCGGTGGCGGCGCTGGAATGTGGGCTGCTGCCGCTCAACCAGATGTCCATGGAGTTTTATGGCAAGGTCGCGTACCACGCCTATGAAGGGATTGCGCTGGACATGGATGAGCAGCGAAGGCTGGTAGCCGACCTGGGCGACAAGCCGGTGATGATCCTGCGTAACCATGGCCTGCTGACCACCGGGCGCAGCGTGGCCGAAGCGTTCCTGCGCATGTACTACCTGGAGAAGGCGTGCGAGATCCAGTTGGCGGCACAGAGTGCCGGGCAGGTGATGTTACCGCCCGCCGAAGTGTGTAGGCATACCGAGCGGCAGTTCAATGATCCGGGGCGGGGGTTGAAGCAGGGCGAGCTGGCGGATGCGGATGCGCTGCAGCTGGCGTGGGCGGCGTTGTTGCGGATGCTGGAGCGAGTCGCGCCGGACTATCGTCGTTGACATTGGCGTGCTCGCGGTGAAAGCCGTCTTGCCCTCGCATCGCGTTTGCGGCGCGAGGGCAAGACGTTTCTACGTTGATGGCGAGAGGGCTCAGTGTGCGTCAGGCACGATCATCGCTGGCGGTGCCTCTTGCGCCCGACGCCGCGCCACCCAGTAGTACAGCACGCTCGGCACTACCAGGCCGATCAGCCACGAGATATCCACACCGCCAAGGTGCGCGACCAGCGGCCCTGTGTACAGTTTGGTGTCGATGAACGGCATCTGTATCAGCACGCCCAAGGTGTAGACGATGATTCCAGGCCAGTTCCAGCGGCCGTATCGGCCTTGCGGGTCGGCGAGGGCGGGGATGTCGTAACGCTCCTTGGTGATGAAGTAGTAGTCGACCAGGTTGACCGCGCTCCATGGCACGAAGAACGTCAGCAGGAAGAGGATGAAGGACTTGAACGCGCTGAGAAACGAATGCTGGCCAAGCAAGGCCACCAGGGTGGCGGCGCCGACGATGCCCAGTACGAACAGCAGGCGTTGCGCACGGCTGATCGCCAAGTGGCCGCGGAAGCCACTGATGATGGTTGCAATGCACATGAAGCTGCCATAAGAGTTCAGCGTCGAGATGGTGACCTTGCCAAAGGCGATGCAAAAATACAGCAGCGCTGCGGTGCTACCGGCGCCACCCAGGCCGACGATGTAGGCCACTTCGTGACCGGAGAACTGGGCACCGGCGATGGCGGCGGCGAACACCCCGAGGATCATGGATGCCTGGGCACCGATCACCGAGCCCAGGCCTGCGGCGAGGAAGGTCCTCACTGGCGATGTACTGCTTGGCAGATAGCGCGAGTAGTCGGCTACATAGGGGCCGAAGGCGATCTGCCAGGACGCAGCCAGTGATACGGCGAGCAGGAACGATGCCCAACTGAAGTGGCGGTTGTCGAGTAACTGCCCGATGTCGGCCAGCATCATGATGCGACTGAACAGGTAGACGAAGGCAATGATGCCCAGCACGCTGGCGATTCGGCCGATCCAGTGGATCACCCGGTATCCGGCCAGGGTGGCGAGCACGATTATGCTGGCGAATATCAGGATGCCAGTGCTGTCGCTGACGTCGAGCAATTGGCCGATTGCCTGTCCGGAGAGCACCGTGCCGGTGGCGGTGAAGCCCAGGTACATCAGGCATACCAGCACCATCGGTATGGCCGCGCCGTAGACCCCGAACTGCACGCGGCTGGAAATCATCTGCGGCAGCCCCAGACGAGGACCTTGAGCGGCATGAAGGGCCATGACCGCGCCGCCGATCAATTGACCGAGCAGCAGGCCGATCAGCGACCAGAACACGTCGCCACCGAGCACCACGGCCAGGGCGCCGGTCACGATTGCCGTGATCTGCAGGTTGGCTCCGAGCCACAGGGTGAACTGACTGTACACGCGTCCATGGCGTTCAGTCTCGGGTATGTAGTCGATCGAGCGCCGCTCGAGTACGGGTTTGCTGGACATTCAGTGGCTCCGCTTCATTGTTTTTGTGTAAGCGAGTCAGTCATCGGCGGGACGCAAGGCGGATGACCTCGCATGATATGAGCATGTATATACAAGTGCGGTCAAGCCATCTCTTGCGAGTGAAACAGTCGTGCTGTTGCGCAATGATGGGTTGCAACTGTGCTGGTCCCTGTCGAAGGAATAGCCTTATGCTGTAACGAAATATGTCTAGAAAGCTTGAAGAAGGATGTCGCAATGCCGCTCAAGGACCTGCTCATCGCCCTGGTGGTGATTGTTGCCTGGGGAGTCAACTTCGTGGTCATCAAGGTTGGCCTCGATGGGTTGCCGCCGATGCTGCTGGGGGCATTGCGCTTCTTGCTGGTGGCGTTCCCGGCGATCCTGCTGGTCAAGCGGCCCAAGCTGCCCTGGCGCTGGCTGATCGCCTATGGTGCGACCATTTCGTTGGGCCAGTTCGCTTTCCTGTTCCAGGCCATGTACAGCGGCATGCCGCCAGGGTTGGCCTCGCTGATCCTGCAGTCGCAGGCGTTCTTCACCCTCGGCTTTGCCGCGCTGTTCCTTGGCGAGCGGCTGCGCCTGGCCAGCGTGCTGGGGCTGCTGGTGGCCGCCAGCGGCCTGGCGCTTATCGGCAGCGAAGACGGCGGGCATGTGCCGATGCTGGCGCTGGTGCTGACCCTGTGTGCCGGCGCCATGTGGGGCATGGGCAACATCATTACCCGGCGCTTTGGCTCGGTTGACCTGGTGGCGCTGGTGATCTGGGGCGGGTTGATTCCGCCACTGCCGTTCCTGGCATTGTCCTGGTGGCTGGAGGGGCCGGAGCGTATTGGCCATGCCCTTGCCAATATCAGCTGGAGTTCGGTGTTGGCCCTGGCTTACCTGGCGTTTGTCGCCACCATGCTCGGCTACAGCCTGTGGAGCAAGCTGCTGTCGCGCCACCCGGCCGGCAAGGTGGCGCCGTTCTCGCTGCTGGTGCCAGTGATTGGCCTGAGTTCGTCGGCGTTGTTGCTGGGCGAGCGTTTGACCGCGACCCAGGGCTGGGGCGCATTGCTGGTGATGGCAGGTTTGCTGGTGAACGTGTTCGGCGCAAGGCTTGGGCGCCGGTTAAAAGCTGTCAGCGCGTAGCTGACTCTGTGGGAGCGGCCTTGCGTCGCGAAAGGGCTGCGAAGCGGCCCCGGGTTTCTGCATGCTGTTGAGATCCTGGGGCCGCGTTGCGGCCCTTTCGCGACGCAAGGCCGCTCCCACAAATGCGCGTTGCAAACAGGGCGCTCTGTTAGAATCGGCCTCTTTTGCCAGGCCAATGGAGTGCACCCCATGATCATTTCCACCACCAGCCAGCTCGAAGGCCGCCCGATTGCCGAATACCTGGGCGTGGTCAGCTCCGAATCGGTGCAGGGCATCAACTTCGTGCGCGATTTCTTTGCACGTTTTCGCGACTTCTTCGGTGGCCGTTCGCAAACCCTGGAAAGCGCACTGCGCGAAGCCCGGGAACAGGCCACCGAAGAACTGAAGGCGCGGGCACGCCAGTTGCAAGCCGATGCGGTAGTGGGGGTGGATTTCGAGATCAGCATGCCGTCGGTACAGGGCGGCATGGTCGTGGTATTTGCTACCGGCACAGCGGTGCGCCTGAAGTAGAGCGTCTGCCGCTGGTCGGGTCCAGGGCTTAGGTCCGGGCGGTCCGCAAATGACCAGCTAGTCTCACCTTCACAGGTCGCGTTTGGTGGAGCAACTGTTCTGGTTGCCGGCGCGTCCGCCACTGGAGGGAGACAGGGCATGAGCGAATCCTTTTTCGAAGACCTGAACGACGCGTTCCCCATCAACAGCCAGGTGCGTTGCGGCCAGGCGGCATTCCGCCTGGGCTTCGCCCACATGACGCTGGATGATTCCGAACAGCTCCAGCCTGCACACCTGCAGCGCAGCAAAAAAGGCCGCTTCATGCCGCGGGTTCCGCTGAAGAAGTGATCCCGCTCCAGCACAACCCCGCCGAATGGCGGGGTTTTTATTGCCATTTCTTGATCCGCCTCATGGCATTGCCGGGTAGCGCTCGCAGGATGGCCGAGGCTGTGGTTTTCTTGCGCGGCATTCCAGCAACGGAGGATTGAATGCTCATGCGAGTCAGGGAAGAGACCTATTGGCAATGGGCCGACGCCCAGTTGCACAGCCGCTGCCACGACGAAGCACTCAGTGACGGCACCACGCTGGACGTGCAGGTGCGCTTGTCGCGCCTGGGGGCGACCCAGCTGTTCCTGGGGCTGTATGCCGGGGATGGACGAGCATTGCTGGAGGAGTATTACCCCGCACGGCCAGGCGAGACCATGACCCGCGCCCTGGTGTGGGGTGTCGACCGTGCCCGGGCGATGGCAACCGGCGCCTTGCCGCTGCCAGCGCCCCGCAGCCAGCGGCGCCAGGCATGAAAAAGCCCGGCCTATGCGGGCCGGGCTCAGGTAAGGGTGGGAACCCTCAGTTGAGCGGTTCGATCACCTTGACTGCCTGCTGCTCACGGGCAGCGGGCCATTCTTGTTGCAGGGTCTGCAGGACGCGGCCAACGAACTCGGTGTCGGCGGCGGCCTTCTTGCCGACGTAGCCTTGGCCACGGCGGTAGACCTTGAAGCGGGCACGCATGCTGGGCAGGTGCTCTTCGAATTCATCTTCGACGGTGTTCGGTGGCAGGCGGTCGAGGCGCACTTCACCGGTCTGGCTGACCCACAGCAGATGGTCGTCAAGGCTGTCCTTGCGTACGGCGAACAGCTGGGCCAATTGGTCGATAGTCGGATTGTTGTTCAAGTTCATCATAAAGCCCCCATTACCCATTCGTAGGTGATTTTTCACAGTTGGCGCTACCAGGTGTAGCGCACTACCAAGGCTGCTACAGCAGCATCGCAACAGGGGCTTTCTCACGCTGCCTTTTGGACAGTTTCCCTCTCCACGGACGGCCTGCGTTACCGCGCAGGCCGTCTGGAACACCCTTGCCACCGCTCCCGATCAGGGAGACGGCTTCATCATGCCCAAGGGCGATGAACGGCGTCAACCATTTTGTAGTGAATATTTTTAGCCACTACATCGTGTCGTTTTGTTCGACAATCGCTGCCCGCACTAAAGCCCGGACAGAATGTCGAAGGCCGCGCGCACCCGGGCTTCGTTCGGGTAATTTCGGTTGGCCAGCAACACCACGGCCAGCTGTTCGGCGGGTACGAACGCGGCGTAGGCGCCGAAACCATTGGTCGAGCCGGTCTTGTTGTACCAGGCTGCCGGCAGCGGCGGCAGGGCTGGTTGCAAGCGCGTGGTTGCCTGCGGTTCACGGATAAGCTGCGGGCCGTTGCCATCGACCAGTGTGCCCAGCGTGACCGGGTAGGGGTAACGCTCCCAGCCCAGGCCCTGGGTCATGGCGCCGACCTGGAAGTAGCCCCGCTGGGTAATGGCCGTGGCTTGCGCCAACGCCGGCGGCAGCCCCTCCGGCTGCATGTGCAGGCGCACATAGCGCAGCAGGTCGCTGGCGCTGGTCTTGATGCCGTAGGCTTCGTCGGCGTAAGGGCCGGGGCCGACACGCACCGGTTTGTCGGCACTGTCGTAGCCCTGGGCATACAACCCCTGGGCGCTGGCCGGGACCTGCAGATAGGTGTTTTCCAGGCCCATCTGTTTCAGCAGGCCCTCGCTCATCAGCGTGGAAAACGGCTGATGCTGCGCGCGGGCGGCCAGGTCACCGAACAGGCCCAGGCTGGGGTTCGAGTAGCAGCGCTGGGTGCCAGGTTTGGCGCGGGGTTGCCAGTGCCGGAAGAAATCGACCACCTGCTGCGGCGTCTGCACCGCATCCGGGAACTGCAATGGCAGGCAGTCGGCACTGTAGGCGCCCAGCTCCAGCACGCTTGCGTCGCCGATGGGGGCGCCGGCGAGGGCCGGGTGATAGCGCTTGGCCGGGGCATCGAGGTCCAGCTTGCCTTCGGCACTGGCCAGTGCGGCCAAAGTGGCCGTGTAGGTCTTGCTCAGCGAGCCGATCTCGAACAGCGTGTCGCGGCTGACCGGCACATTGTCGGCCTTGCTGGCCACGCCATAGCTGAAGTAGTGCGCGTGGTTGCGAGCATAGATGGCCACGGCCATGCCGGTGATGCCTTGCTCCTGCATCAGCGGGCGGATGATCTGGTCGACCTTGGCCTGCAACTGGTCGTCGGCCTGGGCGGCACTGTAGTCCAGGGTGAGCGTGATGGCGGCTGCAAGTGCAGCCAGGCGGGAGAGGGGCATGAGCGGGTCCTGTGCTGGAGCGTGTCCGTTGAGCGACACCGGTGGGGGTTCCGGCGTTAGCGGCGAAAAACCGAAGACCTTATCGTCTGCCCTTGCACAATGACAAGACGGAAACTGTGATGAAGTATTTGCGCATGTTATTCGACAATTTCACCCTGGCCTTGCTCGGGGTGGTGCTGATTGCCACCGTGCTGCCTTGCTCGGGCGACGGCGCGGTGTACTTTGGTTGGCTGACCAACCTGGCCATCGGCCTGCTGTTCTTCCTGCACGGCGCCAAGCTGTCGCGCGAGGCTATCATCGCCGGTGCCGGGCACTGGCGCCTGCACTTGCTGGTGTTCTCCTGCACCTTCGTGCTGTTCCCGTTGCTGGGCCTGGCGTTCAAGCCACTGTTCGTGCCGCTGGTGGGCAACGAGCTGTACCTGGGCGTGCTCTACCTGTGTGCCTTGCCGGCCACCGTGCAGTCGGCCATCGCCTTCACCTCGCTGGCGCGTGGCAACGTGCCAGCGGCCATTTGCAGCGCGGCGGCATCCAGCCTGCTGGGTATCTTCCTCACGCCGTTGCTGGTGATGATGTTGCTGGGGGCCAGCGGCGATACCGGTTCCGGCCTGGATGCGGTGCTGAAGATCACCCTGCAGCTGCTGGTACCGTTCGTGGCCGGGCAGGTCGCCCGGCGCTGGATCGGTGCGTGGGTCAAGCGCAATGCGCGTTGGCTCAAGGTGGTGGACCAGGGCTCGATCCTGCTGGTGGTCTACACCGCGTTCAGCGAGGCGGTGGTCACCGGGCTGTGGCACACGGTATCGCCGCAGCACCTGGCCGGGTTGTTTGCCGTGTGCGGGATTTTGCTGGCAGTGGTGCTGTACGGTACCCGGCTGCTCGGCAAGCTGCTGGGCTTTGACCTGGAGGACCGCATTACCATCCTGTTCGCCGGTTCGAAGAAGAGCCTGGCTACCGGGGTGCCAATGGCGCAGGTGTTGTTCGTCGGCAGTGGCATTGGCGCGATGATCCTGCCGCTGATGCTGTTCCACCAGATCCAGCTGATGGTCTGTGCGGTGCTGGCGCAGCGTTATGCCAGCCGTGAGCAGGTGGCTGAAGAAGCTTCTGCGGCATCCTGACAGGGCCCTATCGCCGGCAAGCCAGCTCCCACCTCGACCGCACAGCTCTCAAGGCCTGTGCAGTCCCTGTGGGAGCTGGCTTGCCGGCGAAGGGCTGCAAAGCAGCCCCTGGCTTATCTAGCCTGCCCCGAACCACGCTCGCGCAGCGCCTTGCTTACCTCGCCCTCGATCTTGTAGGCCGGCGCTTCCAGGTCGTCGTAATTGCGCGTGTAGCGCCGGGCGAACTCTTCCACACCCAGTTGCTGATACTGCTGCACATGCTTGAGCTCGTGTGCCCACAACGCCACGTTGTCCTCGGCATCGGCGGGGCGGCGGAAGATGATCGTGTCGATCAGCGTCACGGCGTTCACGTCGGGGTTCTGCAGCAGCGCATTGGCTGCGCTCATCTGCTGTTCGTCACCCACCCGGAAGCGCGCCGCGTCGAGCACGGCAAAGTCGTACCAGGGTTCGAGTTGCGCACGGATATGCAACGGGATCGGCTCGACGCCGCTGGCGGTGGCTTCGTCGCGGGCCTGCTGCAAGGCGTAGGTCAGGCTGGACGAAGCCAGCACTTCCACGTCCTTGAAAATCTGCCCGGCCTGCCCAGGGTCGATGGGCGCACAGAAACACCCCATCAGGCACACCTGGTACTGCCCTGGCGGGCAGGCCTGTTCGGCCAGTGCAGGCAAGCTCAGCAGTAGCCCCAGCAGTAGACTAATCCGCTTCATGCAGGGCCTTCTCGACAAAGTGGCGGCTGGCGTCCAGTACCTGCGACTGCACGCTTTCCGTGGCCAACATGCGCCCGACCAGCAAGGCACCGACGCACTGGCTGATCAGCACCCAGGCCAATTCGCTGTCTTCCAGGGTCGCGCTCCATGCCTGGTGCAGCTCCACCAGCCAATGCTCGGCCACGGCGCGTACGGGTGCTTCGGCCCGGGCAATCTCCACCCCCAATGGCGGCAGCGGGCAGCCACCTTCGGCATTGTGCAGGTGGGCCAGGCTCAGGTACTGCTGCAGGCAACGGCCCAGGCGTTCGCGGCTGGCGCCCTGGTTGGCCAGGCGCGCCAGCGGGCTGTTGCACAGCTCCTGCCGCACTACCTCGGTGAACAGGTCGTCCTTGGACGGGAAGTGGTTGTAGAAGGCGCCGCCGGTCAGGCCGATCGCCTTCATCAGCCCGGCCACGCCGGTGCTGGAAAAACCCCCGCGTTTGGCCAGCGCGCCGCTGCTGGCCAGCAGCCGCTCGCGGGTTTGCTGCTTGTGTTCGTTGGTGTAGCGCATTCAGTTGCCTCTGCAGGCGGGCTTGACGGTGGCGGCGATCATAACATAGCGTTCGTTTACTAAACGATCATTCACCAATGGAGGCAGGCATGACAGAACAACAAAAAGTGGTGCTCGTGATTGGCGCCGGGGATGCTACCGGCGGCGAGATCGCCAAGCGCTTTGCCCGCGAGGGCTACATTGCCTGTGTTACCCGGCGCCAGGCTGACAAGCTGCAGCCGCTGCTGGACGAAATCCGCGCTGCCGGCGGCCAGGCCCACGGGTTTGGCTCCGATGCGCGCAAGGAGGAGGAGGTGGCGGCGCTGGTCGAAACCATCGAGCGTGATATCGGCCCGATCGAAGCGTTTGTGTTCAATATCGGTGCCAATGTGCCCTGTAGCATTCTCGAGGAAACCCCGCGCAAATACTTCAAGATCTGGGAGATGGCCTGTTTTGCCGGTTTCCTCACCGCACAGGCGGTGGCCCGGCGCATGGTCCAGCGCGAGCGCGGCACCATCCTGTTCACCGGCGCCACTGCCGGCACCCGTGGCGCGGCGGGCTTTGCGGCATTCGCCGGGGCCAAGCACGCCTTGCGCGCCCTGGCCCAGAGCATGGCGCGCGAGCTGGGGCCGCGGAACATCCATGTCGCCCACGTGGTGGTTGACGGGGCCATCGACACCGCCTTCATCCGTGACACGTTCCCCGAGCGCTACGCCCTCAAGGAGCAGGATGGCATCCTCGACCCGGCCCACATCGCCGACAGCTACTGGTTCCTGCACGCCCAGCCCCGCGACGCCTGGACCTTCGAGCTGGACCTGCGCCCCTGGATGGAACGTTGGTAAGCCCCTTTCTCCGAGCAAGGACCCTAACCATGCACAAGACTGTCGATTTCTTTTTTGACCTGGGCAGCCCGGCCAGCTATCTGGCCTGGACGCAACTGCCTGGCCTGTGTGCCCGCCAGGGTGCCACGCTGCGCTACCGGCCGATGCTGCTGGGCGGGGTTTTCCAGGCCACCGGCAACGCCTCGCCGGTGATGATCCCGGCCAAGGGCCGTTACATGTTCACCGACCTGGCGCGCTTCGCCGCGCGCTATGGGGTACCGTTCGAGTTGCCGCCGGGGTTCCCGGTCAATACCTTGACCCTGATGCGCGGGGCAGTGGGCACCCAGCTGCGTTCGCCGGAGCGGTTCGAGGCGTTGCTGGCGGTGCTGTTCAATGGGCTGTTTGCGCAGCGCCGCAACCTGGGCGATAACGCTGTCCTCGACGACACGCTGAGCCAAGGCGGCTTCGACCCGCAGGCCTTTCGCGCGCTGGCGGGTGATGACGAGGTGAAGGCCGCGCTCAGGCACGCGACCGAAGAGGCAGTGGAGCGCGGGGTGTTCGGCGCGCCGACCTGCTTTGTCGGTGACGAGATGTTCTTCGGGCAGGACCGCCTGGACTTTGTCGAAGAGGCCCTGCGTAAGGGCGCCGACAGCCCGTCCTGAATGCGCGCTCCCACAGGGTTGGCGCTTTCCCTGTGGGAGCGGCTTCAGCCGCGAACACCGGCGAAGCCGGTGCCATCCCCCACACATAAAGCAATCAGAAATTCGCCGGGGTATTGGCGCTGATGATCTCGGCCTCGTCCGGGCCGATGTTCTTGAAACTGTGCGGCAGGGTAGTGGGGATGTAGTACCCGTCGCCCGAGTTGAGCACGCTCACCTGGCCATCGACCCACAACTCGACGGTGCCGCGGGTGACCAGGCCACACTCTTCACCCTCGGCATGCACGATCGGTTCGCCCGAATCGGCGCCCGGTGCATACAGTTCACGCAGCATGCGCATCTGCCGGCCTTCGACACTGGCGCCGACCAGCAGCATGCGCAGGCCGTTGCGGCCCAGGTCTGGCTGCTCGCCGCCACGGAACACGTAGCGCTCTTCGCGCACCGGCTCGTCGAAACTGAAGAACTCCGCCAGGCTCATCGGAATGCCTTCGAGCAGTTTTTTCAGGGAGCTGACCGAAGGGCTGACGCGATTCTGCTCGATCTGCGAGATCGTCGAATTGGTCAGCCCGCTGCGGCGGGCCAGTTCCCGTTGGGAGAGGTTGTTGCGTTCACGCACCAGTTTGAGTCGCGTCCCCGTGTCCATAGCCGCCTTGTAATCAGAGGTGTCAATAATAATGAGCGATGCGCATTAAAACACACTCTGCGCGCTTGCGCGCTGTGCTTGTCAGGCCCGCTGATCGCGGGGCATCGGCCATGACCCGACCAGCAGCAACAGCGCCGCCACCGCCAGGAACGGCAAGCGTGGATCGACGGCATAAACCAGGGTGCCGGCCAGCGGCCCGATCACTGCGCCCATGCCCTGGGCAGCACCGATGGAGCCGGCCGTGGCGCCTTGCTCGGAGGCGTGCATGGCATTGGCCGCCAGCGCCGAAAACGCCGGGAAGACGAAGCCCATGCCCGCCGCCGCGACAAAGTAGCAAGCCCACAGCCAAGGCGCTGTGGTCGCCAGCGAGCCGCAGGCAAAGCCCAGGGCCGAAACCGTGGCGCCGACCCGGATCATCTTCAACGGCGGCCATTCCAGCTGGCGCAGCAGCACCTGCGCCAGGATCAGCGCCACACCCACCGTGGTCAGGGCGATGCCGGCTGCCTGGGCCGCCTCGGCAGGGCCCAGGTGCAGGCGGTCGAGGGCAAAGAAGCCGACGATGATCTGCGATACCGTGACACTGAGCATGGCACTGAACGCCACCAGCAAAGGTCGGCGCAGGCGCGGGTCGTTCAGCCGCACCGGGCTGGGGGCATGGCTGTGCGGCAGCGTCTGCGGCTTGAGGGTGAACAGCAGGACCAGAAAGGCACTGGCCGGCAGCAGCGACATGATATGGAACGGCAGGCTCAGGCTATGCCGCGCCAGCAGCGCCGCCAGCGCCGGCCCCACCACCAGGCCGACGGCATTGGCCGCCCCCAGCGAGGCCATGGCCCGGGCCCGGCGTTGCGGTTCGACATGGTCGGCGATCAGCGCATTGCAGCCCACCGGGATGGCAGCATAGAAGGCGCCGATACAGCCGCGCGCGACCATCAGGCCGATAAAGGCCAAGGTCGCCCCCGGCAGCCAGCGCAGCGCACCTTCGACGAACAGGCACAGCAGCCAGTAGGCCAGGGTGAAACCGGCGCTGCCCAGCAGCAGGATGCGCCGACGTCCCAGGCGGTCTGCGGCGCGCCCCCAGGGCCGGGCCAGCAGCACCCAGACCACGCCCGCCACGGTCACGGCGGCACCGGCTTGCCAGGTGGCCATGCCGAGCTGGCGGGCGATCGGGCCGATCAGGGCGACGAAGGCCATCATCGACATGGTACAGGCCATGTTGGCCAGCAGCAGGGGGCGCAAGTCCAGGGTACTGGCGGGTGCGAGTGTGGCAGGATCCTTTGCGACATTCATAGGGCAGTCCAGGGCGGTACGGCAAATAGAAAGCCGATCTTGTTGGGAATTATTATCGATTGTCTACCCCCTGGGCTGCCGAGCTTCATTCGCTGCGGCGCAGTGGGCCAGGCCACATGCTACGCAACACGCCATCGCGGCGCACCCACGCGTGCATCAAGGCCGCACCCACATGCACCAGCACCGTGGCGAACAGCAGGTAGCCGGCCCAGCCGTGGGCCTGGCGCAGCACGGCGTACAACTGCAGGTCATGCGGGGCAATCGCCGGCAAGCCCAGCGGGCGGGGATAGCCACCGGCCGACAGCATGGCCCAGCCCAGCAGCGGCATGGCCAGCATCAGCCCATAAAGCAGCAGGTGCGAGGCCCCGGCTGCCCAGCGTTGCAGTGTGGGCAGGTCGTGCGGCAGGGCTGGGTGGGGCAGGGCCAGGCGAACGGCGATGCGCAGCAGCACCAGCACCAGCAGGGCCAGGCCGGTTGCCTTGTGCAACCCGATCAGCACGGGGTGGCGCGGCGACAGGTCGGCGACCATGCTCACACCGATGAACAACATGGCCAGGATCAGCACGGCCATCAGCCAGTGCAACAGGCGGGCGAGGGGGTGGAAGGCGTCGGTTTTCATGGGTGGGCTCCGGTGCCGAGCGATTCGCGGCTGCGGCGGTTGAAGGATTCCGAGTAGGCGGCCGAACGGGCGGCGAGGATCGGGTCGGCGGAGGCCTGGATGCCCCGGGGCAGGATCAGTGGGTCGAAGTTGAGGTCACGGCAGGCACCTTGCTCGGGGCCGTCGACCTGCTCCAGTACCAGCGTGCCGGCGTCCACGCTGCGTCGTTCGGCAGGCCAGGGGCTGGCCGGGTCGTCCACCGCATCGCCAGGTTCCGCCAGCACCAGGCGCAGGGTCCAGCGCAGCGGGCCTTGGGCCAGCCTTTGCTGCAGGTCGTGCTGCAGGAACTGTTTGTCATCGACCTGGGCAGGCAGGGCGGCAAACGCTGTTTGCGGCTCCAGTTGCCAACGCACGGGGTGGGCCGCGCCGCTTGCGTCGATCAGGCGGAAGGCGTTGATGCTGTGGTACTGCGTGCTGGCGAAGCTGTTGCTGGGCTTGTAGCCTGCCGCCCATTGGCGAAACGCCGCGCTTTCCGGGTGGGCGGCGAAGAACGCCTGCAGTCTGCCCGGGTCCGGCTTGCCGGTGGCCGGGTCTGGCGCCCCTGCCAGCACCTGTTCATAGAAGGCTTGTGGCGTGCTTACCGCCAGCACCGGCGGGTTGTTCATGCCGGTACGCCAGACCTGCCCGTCGTCGGTGCTAAGTTCGATGGCCAGGCTGCGCACGGGTATGCCGGTATCCGGCGCGAACGGGTTGGCGCCGCCGATGGCGAAGCGGCCGATCACCGGCACCCGCGGCTGGCTGAAAGCCCGTGCCGTGGACAGGCTGGCGGCTTGCCCGCTGGGCTGGAAGTAGCCGCTGACGCACAGGCCCTTGGCGTGGTTCTTGCGGTAACCCGGGTAATGCCCGGCCTGGGCTTCGAAGGTGTCGATGATGCGCTGCGGGGTCAGGCGGGTTTCGCCAAGCCAGCCGGCAGCATAGGCGAAGGCGGCGCCCGCGCCCAGCATCACGGCGCCGATGGCGGCCAGGCGCAGGGCCTTAGCCGGGCCGTGCAGAGGTGAGTTCATGGTCATTGTCCGGTTCGGTGAAGGTGCCGGTACGACGGCGCAGGGAAAAACTTATTCCATTGCCGGGAATAGATTTTCCTCACAGGCGTCTGCCTCTTACACTGACAGCCCCAGAGGCCGGGACTTTGCCATGCATGATCTGGACGACCACCAGTGGCGCGAGCTGCTGGCCCGCCTGCGCCGCTTTGCCGTGTGGCTGACCCGCGAGCCGGGCAGCGCCGACGACCTGGTGCAGGCCACGGTCGAGCGGGCCTTGAGCCGGCGCGACCAGCAACGCGACGCCGATGCCCTGCGGGCCTGGCTGTTCACCATCCTTTATCGGCTGTTCCTCGACGGTAAGCGCCGCGAGCGCCTGCATGCGCGCTGGCTTTCCTGGTTCGGCCGTGGCGAGCGCGACGACGAGCCGGTTGGCGGCAACCTCGAGGCCATTGTCCTGGCCCAGGCCGACCTGCAGGCTTTCGCCCGGCTCACGGCAGAACAGCGTGCGCTGTTGCTGCTGGTCAGCATCGAGGGTTTGAGCTACAAGGAGGCCGCCCAGGCCCTGGGTATCCCTATTGGCACTGTGATGTCGCGCCTGTCGCGCGCCCGCAATGCCTTGCGCGAACTGACCGAGGGCAGCCCCCAGCCCCCGGCCTTGCGGAGACTGAAATGACGCGCCTGATCCCCAGCGAAGACGAACTGCATGCTTATGTCGACGAGCGCCTGGAGCTTGAGCGCCGGGCCGAGGTGCAGGCCTGGCTGGCGGCCAACCCGCAGGCCGCGGCCAAGGTCGAGGGTTGGCGTGCCGACGCCCGCCGCCTGCGTACGGCACTGGCCGGGTTTGGCGAAGTGCCCGGGGCGGCGCAGCTGGACCTGGGGCAGTTGCGCCGGCAATTGCGCCAACGCCGCCAGCGCCGCTGGGCCACGGCGGCGGTGATGCTGCTGGCGTTGGGTGTGGGTGGCCTGGGTGGGTGGCAGGTGCGCGACGCGACCTTGGCGCGTGCCGACCTGCCGATGGCTGATGCCGTCCAGGCACACCGCTTGTTTGCCGGCAGCCAGGCGCTGGATATCCAGGCCAGCGACCCGGGCCAGTTGCGCGACTGGCTGGGGCGCCACTTCAGCCGCGTGGGCCAGTTGCCGGACCTGGCGGGCTACGGCTTCAAGCCGGTGGGCGCGCGCCTGCTGAGCAATGAGCAGGGGCCGGCGGCGTTGCTGGTGTTCGAGGATGGCAAGGGCCAGCGCATCAGCCTGTTCCTGCGCTCACCAGGTGATCAATATCGGCGCATGCCGGACGGGCAGCGGGTAGATGGCCAGCTGGAGGCGCGGTATTGGTCGCATGGGGCCTACAACTTTGCCCTGGTCAGCGCGGCGGACGATGTGCGCGGGGCGGGGGTGGGGGAGGCGTTGCGGTTGGGTTTGTAACCGATGCGCGGTCCCTGTAAGAGCGGCCTTGTGTCGCGAAAGGGCCGCAACGCGGCCCCAGGATGTCAGCTTCGATGCACAATTTGCTGGGGCCGCTATGCGGCCCTATCGCGACACAAGGCCGATTACAGCGGGTAGTGCTTCAATTCCCGAGCAATCAGCATCCGCTGGATCTCGCTAGACCCTTCATAGATCTGCGTGATCCGCGCATCGCGGTAGTAACGCTCCACCGGGTAATCCTCCAGGTAGCCATACCCGCCATGTACCTGGATCGCCATCGAGCACACCCGCTCGGCCATCTCCGAGGCGAACAGCTTGGCCTGCGAGGCCTCCGACAGGCACGGCTTGCCGGCGCTGCGCAGGCGCGCGGCATGCAGGATCAGCAAGCGCGCGGCATTCACCTGCACCTGCATGTCGGCCAGCAGGTTGGCGATGCTCTGGTGTTCGTTGATCGGCTTGCCGAACTGCACCCGATCACGCGAGTAGGCCAACGCCGCCTCGAACGCGGCGCGGGCAATGCCCAGTGCCTGGGCAGCAATGCCGATACGGCCGCCCTCGAGGTTGGACAGGGCGATGGCCAGGCCCTTGCCACGCTCACCGAGGATGTTGGCGGCAGGGATGCGGCAGTTGTCGAAGGTGACCGCGCAGGTGTCGGAAGCGCGGATGCCCATCTTGTGCTCGCTGCGATCGACCTTGAAGCCCGGGTTGTCGGTGGGCACCAGGAATGCCGACAGGCCCTTTTTGCCCAGCTCCGGGTCGGTTACCGCGAAGACGATGGCCAACCCGGCGCGGCGGGCGTTGCTGACGAACTGCTTGGCGCCGTTTATCACCCACTGGCCATCCACCAGTTCGGCGCGGGTGCGCAGGTTGTGCGCCTCGGAACCGGCCTGTGGCTCGGTCAGGCAGAAGCAGCCGATCACCTCGCCGGTGGCCAGGCGTGGCAGCCACTGCTGTTGCTGTTCGGCCGTGCCGTAGGCCAGCAGCGGGCCGCAGCCCACCGAGTTGTGGATGCTCATCATCGCTCCGGTGGCACCGCAGCCGGCGGCGATCTCTTCCACCGCCAGGGCGTAGGCGACGTAGTCGGTGTAGCTGCCGCCAAAGTCTTCCGGCACCACCATGCCCAGCAGGCCCAGTTCGCCCATCTTGCGCACCACGCCATCGTCGATCCAGCCGGCCTTTTCCCAGGCCTGGGCATGCGGGGCGATCTCGCCACGGGCAAAGTCCCGGGCCATGTCACGGATCATGATCTGTTCTTCGCTCAGTTCCAGGTCTTGCATCTGTGTACTCCCGGGCTCACAGGCCTTCGAAGAATTGGTCGACCCGCTGGCGTTGCAACGCGGCCAGGGTCGGCGGGTTCCAGCGTGGCTGCTTGTCCTTGTCGATGATCAGCGCGCGCACGCCTTCGATGATGTCGCCGTGCTGGAACCACTGGCGGTCCAGGTGCAGCTCCATGGCAAAGCAGTCGTCAAGGCTCAGGTGGCGACCCCGGCGCAGCATCTCCAGAGTAACCGCCATGGCCAGCGGCGAGCGGCTTTCCAGCTGGTCGGCGGTGGCCACGGCCCAGGCGTGGCTGTCGCCAATGCTCACCGCACGCAGTTGCTCGACGATGGCAGGCACGTCGGGCAGGGCGAAGAAGTGGTCGATGACCGGGCGCAGTTTTTCCAGCGGCGCATCGTCGAGCACCTGGGTGCCGAGCCTGGCCAGCAGGTTCTGCAGGTCCTTGAGTGGGTTGTCGCCGAAACTGAGCTGGTTCAGGCCCTGATCGAGGGTGGCGATCTGGTCGCTGGGCAGGTACCAGTTGGCCAGGCCGCAATACAGCGCATCGGCTGCCTGTATCTGGCTGCCGCTGACGCCCAGGTAGATGCCCAGTTCGCCGGGGATGCGCGACAGGAAATAGCTGCCACCCACATCCGGGAAATAGCCGATGCCCACTTCAGGCATGCCCAAGCGGCTGCGTTCGGTGACCACGCGCAGGTCGCAGCCCTGGGCCAGGCCCATGCCGCCACCGAGGGTGAAGCCGTCCATCAGCACCAGCACCGGCTTGCGGTAGCGGTGGATGGCCAGGTCAAGGGCGTATTCCTCGACGAAGAAGGTTTCATGCAGCGTTTCGCCGGCCTTGAAGCTGTCGTGCAGCGAGCGGATATCGCCACCGGCGCAGAAACCCTTGGGCCCCTCGCCACGCAGTACCACGGCGTGCACGTGCGGGTCTTCGGCCCACAGGTCAAGGTGCTGGCGCAGGCTGCGGACCATGTCCAGGGTCAGGGCATTGAGGCCGGCGGGGCGGTTCAGGGTCAGATGGCCGATCTGGTTGCGGACCTCGGCCAGCACATGGTCGGTTGCCAAGGTATGAGCGTGCGCAGTCATTGCGTTCTCCCTGCTTTGTTATTGATTTTCCAAGTGAAGTCTGGAGTTCGCTGGAGGATCGCAGGATCCTGTCATGCGAATTTGCCTTGCACAATCGACAAATCTGCAGGGGGATTCTGCATTTTTGTCTTGTGTGGCGATAACGCCACTCTAGCAAGGTTTCAGGTTGGCCGGGCTGGCCCTATCGCCGGCAAGCCAGCTCCCACAGCTACCGCACAACTTTCAAGGCCTGCGCTGTACCTGTGGGAGCTGGCTTGCCGGCGATAGGGCCATGAGCGACAGCGCATAGGCTAAATCGTTACCCTGACCGTAACGATCAGTGCCTGAGCTTGATTGATGCGCAACCACCCCAGCCCTAAGGTGACCCCCACGACAGCGAACCCGTGGAGTCACCATGACAACAACCAAG
>NZ_JAWJYQ010000062.1:0-16166 GCF_032971465.1 Pseudomonas sp. LSJ-87
AGCGACAGCGCATAGGCTAAATCGTTACCCTGACCGTAACGATCAGTGCCTGAGCTTGATTGATGCGCAACCACCCCAGCCCTAAGGTGACCCCCACGACAGCGAACCCGTGGAGTCACCATGACAACAACCAAGAATCCACCGCCGCAATGGTCGCGGCGGCGCGCCGAAAAGCAGCGCCGCCTTGACCGGGTCCGCCACCTCGCCGACGGCGTGGTGCTGCCCACCGAGCGTATCGTCGAAGCCCTGGAACTGCTGCTGGCTCCCGGCGACCGGGTAGTGCTCGAAGGCAACAACCAGAAGCAGGCCGACTTCCTCTCGCGTGCGCTGGCCAAGGTCGACCCTGGGCGCCTGCACGACCTGCACATGATCATGCCCAGCGTCAGCCGCGCCGAGCACCTGGACCTGTTCGAACGTGGCATCGCCCGCAAGCTCGACTTCTCCTTCGCCGGCCCGCAGAGCCTGCGCATTGGCCAGCTGCTGGAAGACGGCCTGCTCGAAGTCGGTGCCATCCACACCTATATCGAGCTGTACTCGCGGCTGCTGGTCGACCTGATCCCCAACGTCACCCTGGTGGCTGGTTTCATGGCCGATCGCGATGGCAACCTGTTCACCGGCCCCAGCACCGAAGACACCCCGGCACTGGTGGAGCCGGCCGCGTTCAGCGACGGCATCGTCATTGCCCAGGTCAACCAGCTGGTGGACCGCGTGGATGACCTGCCACGGGTCGATATCCCGGCATCCTGGGTCGATTTCGTGGTGGTTGCCGACCAGCCTTTCTATATAGAGCCGCTGTTCACCCGCGACCCGCGCCATATCAAGCCGGTGCACGTGCTGATGGCGATGATGGCCATTCGCGGCATCTACGAAAAACACCAGGTGCAGTCGCTGAACCATGGCATTGGCTTCAACACCGCCGCCATCGAACTGATCCTGCCCACCTATGGCGAGTCCCTGGGCCTGAAGGGCAAGATCTGCCGCAACTGGACACTCAACCCGCACCCGACACTGATCCCGGCCATCGAGACCGGCTGGGTGGAAAGCGTGCACTGCTTCGGCACCGAGCTGGGCATGGAGGACTACATCGCCCAGCGCCCGGACGTGTTCTTCACCGGTCGTGATGGTTCGCTGCGTTCCAACCGCATGATGTGCCAGCTGGCCGGGCAGTACGCTGTCGACCTGTTCATTGGCGCCACCCTGCAGGTGGATGGCGATGGCCATTCCTCGACCGTGACCCGCGGCCGCCTGGCCGGCTTCGGCGGTGCCCCGAACATGGGCCACGACCCCCGTGGCCGGCGCCATGCGACCCCGGCCTGGCTCGACATGACCGTGCCGGAAACCATGCTCGAACGCGGTCGCAAACTGGTGGTGCAGATGGTCGAGACCTACCAGGAAGGCGGCAAGCCCACCTTCGTGGAAACCCTCGATGCCGTGGAAGTGGCCAGGAAAGCCGGCATGCCGCTGGCACCGGTGATGATCTATGGCGACGACGTCACCCACCTGCTGACCGAGGAGGGCATTGCCTACCTGTACAAGGCCCGCAGCCTGGAAGAGCGCCAGCAGATGATCGCCGCCGTGGCCGGGGTTACCGCCATCGGCCTGCGACACGACCCCAAGGACACTCAGCGCCTGCGCCAGCAAGGCCTGGTCGCCTTGCCCGAAGACCTCGGCATCCGCCGCACCGACGCCAGCCGCGAACTGCTGGCTGCGCGCAGCATCGCCGACCTGGTCGAATGGTCCGGCGGCCTCTACAACCCGCCTGCACGGTTCAGGAGCTGGTGATGAAAGCACTCGACTTGCAACCGCGTGGGCTTCTTCGCGAGCACAGGAATAGTGATGCATTTGAAGATTACGCGATCCTTGTGGGAGCGGGTTTACCCGCGAAGAGGCCAGCACAGGCAACCGAATTACCCCTGGCCGATCACCTGGCCGACCTGGCCGTGGAAGCCCTGATCGACGAAGCAGACCTGTCCCCCAAACCCGGCCTGGTCGACCGCCGTGGCAACGGCGCCCACCACGACATGACCCTGGCCCTGATGCATGCCTCGGCCCTGGCCCTGTGGCCATGCCTGCGCAACATGGCCGAAGCCGCCCAGGCCATCGGCACCCTCGGCCAGCCCCTGCGCGCCACCCTGGGCCAGCTCGGCCGCGAAGGCGAGGCGGCGATGCTGGCCGCCACCGGCGGGGTCAACACCCATCGCGGCGCAATCTGGGCCCTCGGCCTGCTGGTAGCATCCAAGGCCCTCGACACCCGGGCCGATGCCAACACCCTGGCTGCCCGTGCCGGTCGCATCGCACTGTTCGACGACCCCGCCATGACCACCCAAGACAGCCATGGCCTGCAGATACGCCGTCGCTACGGCACTGGCGGCGCCCGCGAACAGGCGCAACAAGGTTTCCCGGCGGTTATCGGTTACGGCCTGCCACAACTGCAGCGCAGCCGCGCCGCCGGTGCCAGCGAACCTCACGCCCGGCTCGACGCGCTGCTGGCGATCATGGCCGTGCTCAACGATACCTGCGTGCTTTGGCGTAGCGGCCCCACCGGGCTGGCTGCCGTCCAGCACGGCGCCCGTACCGTGCTGAGCGAAGGCGGCAGCGCCACGCTGGCCGGGCGCCGACAGCTGCGCCGGCTGGACCAGCACCTGCTGCACCTGAATGCCTCACCGGGCGGCGCCGCCGATCTGCTGGCCGCCTGCCTGTTCCTCGACAAAGCCGGGAGCCTGTGACATGGAAACCCTGACCTTTCAATTCCCCGCCGCCGCCCCTGGGCGTGGCCGCACGCTGGTGGGCTGCGTCAGCTCCGGCGACCTTGAAGTGCTGATCGAACCCGGCACCGCCGGCAGCCTGCAAATCCAGGTGGTGACTTCGGTCAACGGCAGCGCTGCCCGCTGGGCGCAGCTGTTCCAGCGCCTGTTCGAGGGCCGCACCTGGCCGGCCGTCAACATCGACATCCATGATTTCGGCGCCACCCCAGGCGTGGTGCGCCTGCGCCTGGAGCAAGGCTTCGAGGAGATCGCCCATGACTGATATCGCACGCCTGCTGCACAGCCGCAGCTTTGTCGAACTGGGCGCCCGCCAGCGCGCCCGCGCCGTGCTCGATCCGGGCAGCTTCCGTGAACTGCTGGGCCCGTTCGACCGGCTGATGTCACCCTGGCTGCCGCGCCAGGGCATCGTGCCCCAGGCCGATGATGGCGTGGTCATCGCCAAGGGCCTGCTGAACGGGCGCAACGCTGTGGTTGCCGCCATCGAAGGCGGCTTCCAGGGTGGCAGCATGGGCGAGGTGGGGGGGGCCAAGATCGCCGGTGCGCTGGAGCTGGCCATCGAAGACAACCGCAACGGCATCCCCACCTGCGCCGTGCTGCTGCTGGAAACCGGCGGTGTACGCCTGCAGGAAGCCAACCTGGGCCTGGCGGCGATTGCCGAAATACAGGCGGCGATTGTCGAGCTGCGCGCCTGGCAGCCGGTAGTCGGCCTGGTCGCAGGTTCGGTCGGCTGTTTCGGCGGCATGTCCATCGCCGCCGGCCTGTGCAGCCACTTGCTGGTCACCCGCGAAGCCCGCCTGGGCCTCAACGGCCCGCAGGTGATCGAGCAGGAAGCGGGCATCGGTGAATACGATGCCAAGGACCGCCCCTTCATCTGGAGCTTGACCGGTGGCGAGCAGCGCCACGCCAGCGGCCTGGTCGATGCCTATGTGGCCGATGACATCGAGGCGTTGCGCGAACGCTTGCTGCAATTGCTCGACGAGCCTTCAAGGGATCGCGCCGGTCAACACGCCTGGTTCCTCGAACGCCTGGCCCGGCTGGGCGATGGCTGCCCGCAACTGGATGCCGCTGCCGTGCGTGACCTTTACCAAGGAGAAGCCAAATGAACCGTGCCTTGAACTGGCTGCCGGGCCTGGCCGGCGGGCAAGCCTTGCCCGGCTACCCCGCGTCGTTGCGGGTAATCGACGGCGAACTGGACAACCGCCTGGCGCGTTTCATCGCCGTGGTGCCGGACGCCGACAACCCGTTCCCCCGGGCGCGCTCGGGCGAGGTCGGCCTGCTGGAAGGCTGGGGCCTGGCCAAGGCCGTGAGCGAAGCGGTCGAGGCTGACCGCCATGGCCAGAAGCGCGCCATCGTCGCGGTGATCGACGTGCCCAGCCAGGCCTATGGCCGCCGTGAGGAGGCGTTGGGGATTCACCAGGCTTTGGCCGCTGCGGTGCAGGCCTATGCCCAGGCGCGGCTGGCCGGGCACCCGGTGATCGCCCTGCTGGTCGGCAAGGCCATGTCTGGTGCCTTCCTGGCCCACGGTTACCAGGCCCAGCGCCTGATCGCCCTGGACGATGCCGGGGTCATGGTGCACGCCATGGGCAAGGCGGCGGCGGCGCGCATCACCCTGCGCAGCGTCGAACAACTGGAAGCCCTGGCCGCCGAGGTACCGCCGATGGCCTACGACCTGGCCAGCTACGCCTCGCTGGGCCTGCTGTGGCGCCGCTTGACGGTGGACAACGCCGAGACGCCGAGCAGTGCCGACATCGCCCAGGTACGTGCCTGCCTGGCTGATGCGGTGCGCGACATCGGCAGTTCGAGCGACCTGTCGTTGCGGCTGGCGGGCGAAAACCGCAGCGCCTCGCGCCAGGTGCGTGAACAGCTGCGCCGCCAGTGGCAGGGCGCTTGAGATGAACGCGCCAAGGCCGCACGACCTGCTCTGGGGCATGCCCGTATCGGGCCTGCCTGCTGATGCGCCGCGTTGGGCGCAGGATGCGCTGTTGAGCGGCCAGCCGGTGGTGGTGCGCCGTGCCACTTGTGCGGACGGCTGGGTGGCGGTGGGGCTGCGTGGCCAGGGCAGGGCGCAGCGGTCGGGTGTACTGATGCGGCTGGCCGATATCCAGTGTCAGCAAGGCCCCGAAGCGCTGCGCTGGCAAGCTGAAAGCCCTTGGCCTGCATTGCAGGCCCTGGCCTCGGTCGCCCCGGTACTGGATGCCAGCGGCCTGGCCTGGGGGCCGACAGGTGGGGTGGGGTACCAGATCGCCACCGGTATGGAGGTAATACACGCCGACAGCGACCTGGACTTGCTGCTGCGCACGCCACAACCGCTGGCCCGGGCGCAGGCGCGTGAGCTGCTGGATATCCTCGATTGCGCGCCTTGTCGTATCGACCTGCAGCTGGAAACCCCGGCGGGTGCTGTCGCCCTGCGTGAGTGGGCCGGCTTCGCCCGCCGCGTGCTGCTCAAGTCGGCCCATGGCCCACGCCTGGTCAGCGACCCATGGGCAGCGATGGAGCGTGCAGCATGAGCAGCTTGTTCGCCTTCCCCGGCCAGGGCGCCCAGCAGGTGGGCATGCTGCAGCGCCTGCCTGAGGGTGCTGGGCAATTGCTGGAAGAGGCCAGTGACACCCTCGGCCAGCAGGCCCTGGCGCTGGACAGCCAGCAGGCCCTGCAGACGACCCGTGCCGTGCAGCTGTGCCTGCTGCTGGCTGGCGTGGCCTGGGCGCGCTGGCTGATGCAGCGCAGCCCCGCGCCGGATTACGTGGCGGGCTTGTCGATTGGCGCCTACCCGGCGGCGGTCACGGCGGGCGCCCTGGGCTTTGCCGATGCCGTGCGCCTGGTTGCCCTGCGTGGCGAACTGATGCAGCGCGCTTATCCGCAAGGCTACGGCATGACCGCACTCAGCGGCCTGGACCTGGCCTGTGTCGAACGCTTGCTGAGCGATGCGGGCGGCGAGGTGTATGTCGCCAACCTCAACAGCGACAACCAGATCGTCATCGCTGGCAGCGATGGTGCGATGGCTGCGGTTGCCGCCAGGGCACGCCGCCTGGGTCAGGGCGTGGCCCGGCGCCTGGCGGTCAGCGTGCCGTCGCATTGCCCGTTGCTGGATGGCCCGGCGGCCGAACTGGCCAGTGCCTTCGCCACGGTCGAGCTGCAGCGACCGCGTATCACCTACCTCAGCGGCAGCAGTGCACGGCCGGTGTTCGACCCACAGCGTCTGCGCGACGACCTGGCCGGCAACATGGCGCGGGTGGTCGACTGGCGTGCTACGTTGCGCAACGCCTATGAGCGTGGCGTGCGCCTGCACCTGGAGCTGCCGCCCGGCAATGTGCTCGGTGGGCTGGCCCGGCCGGTGTTCGAACAGGGCAGGGTGGTTGCTGTTGAAGGCACCCGCTGGGACACCCTGGATGCGCTGCTGCGCCAGGAGGTGGCCAACGAACGATGACAGCGGCACCGCGGCGGAAGGTGATCCCTGTGGGAGCGGCTTTAGCCGCGAATAATCCAACGCGGTGCATGGCACCGGCTGCGCCGGTGTTCGCGGCTAAAGCCGCTCCCACAGAGTTCAGTTCCATGGGGGCAAAAGCTGCACAAAAGTGTGTTTACGAAGAACAACAACAAGCAACTTCGACACTACCTGAGGACAACAACAATGATCATCTATGGTGTGGCACTGCTGGCGGTCTGCACGCTTGCCGGCGTCATCGTCGGCGACTTCCTGGGCGTGCTGCTGGGCGTCAAATCCAATGTGGGCGGGGTCGGCATCGCCATGATCCTGCTGATCTGCGCACGCCTGTACATGCACCGCAACGGCGGCATGAGCAAGGAATGCGAGTTCGGCGTGGGCTTCTGGGGCGCCATGTACATCCCGGTGGTGGTGGCCATGGCTGCCCAGCAGAACGTGGTCACCGCCCTGCACGGCGGGCCGGTGGCGTTGCTGGCGGCGGTGGGTGCGGTACTGGTGTGCGGTGCGACCATTGCCCTGATCAGCCGCAGCCACCGCGGCGAACCCCTGCCGGCAGTGGAGGCCGGCCCCGAAAGCAATGTGCAGGCTGCCCCTGCAGGAGGGCGTTGATCATGTGGCCGATCATTGACAATGCCCTGGAACATAACGGTTTGATCACTGCCTTCGCGGTGGTGGGCGCGATCATGTGGTTGTCGGTGGTGCTGTCGAAGTACCTGACCTTCGGCCGCGTGCACGGCTCGGCCATCGCCATCGTCATCGGCCTGGTGCTGGCCTGGGTCGGTGGCACCATAACCGGTGGCCAGAAAGGCCTGGCCGACATGGCGCTGTTCTCCGGCATCGGCCTGATGGGCGGGGCCATGCTGCGCGACTTCGCCATTGTCGCCACGGCCTTCGAGGTGCAGGCCACCGAGGCGCGCAGGGCCGGAATGATTGGCGCGGTGGCGCTGCTGCTCGGCACGGTGCTGCCGTTCATTGTCGGCGCTGCGGTGGCCTACGCCTTCGGTTACCGTGATGCGGTGAGCATGACCACCATCGGTGCAGGTGCGGTGACCTATATCGTCGGGCCGGTGACCGGAGCGGCGCTGGGGGCCAGTTCGGACGTGATGGCGCTGTCGATTGCCACCGGGCTGATCAAGGCGATCCTGGTGATGGTGTTCACCCCGGTATCGGCGCGCCTGCTGGCGCTGGACAACCCACGTTCGGCGATGGTGTTCGGCGGGTTGGCGGGGACGGTGTCGGGGGTGACGGCCGGGCTGGCGGCGACCGACCGGCGCCTGGTGCCGTACGGGGCACTGACAGCCACCTTCCATACCGGGTTGGGCTGCCTGATGGGCCCGTCGATCCTGTACTTCTGCGTACGCGCCCTGGTCGGTTGACAAAAATCTGCTGGACTGCGCAGACCCCTTGCAGGAGCGGCCGTGTGTCGCGATCGGGCCGCAACGCGGCCCCAGCGATATCCGCACCGCAGCGAAGATCCTGGGGGCCGCTGCGCGCCCCATCGCGACACAAGGCCGCTCCTACAAGGTTTTGTGTGTGCCGGTAGATGGGCTCAGCGCTCACGCATGAAGAAACCGGCAACGAATTTGCGGAAGGTTTCCAGGCTCTTGAAGTCGGCGTAGCGCTTGAAGTTCTCGGTATCCGGTTCGGGGCCGATTGGCTGCTCCAGCAACGATACCGACAACACCCGGTCCTGGTCCGAAGTCATTACCAGTTCATCCATCACCTGGCCGCCGATCACCGGGCGGCGCATCTGTACTTTCACACCTTTGCCGGCCATCCAGTCGACCAGCGATACCAGGGCCTTGAGCGGCTCGCGCTCTTCGTCGCGATACACCGGGAACAGGTGGGCGCGGGACAGCACCGGTACGCTGGCGACATGGATCAGCTCGTAGAAATGGCTGCCAGGACTGGTCGGCGAGTACAGCGCCAAGGCCAGCAACGGCCCGGCGGTGCGGTTGCCGCCCCAATACAGGTGGTGGCCCTGAAAGTCGAAGCCGTCTTCACTGCGGTTGTTGAACAGCTTGCGCCCTTTGATCTGGTCCACGCAGTCCAGCAGCAGGCCGTGGCGGCGGTGGTTGCCGAACACCGTGGCTTCGCGCAGGCGGGACTTGAGCATCATCATGTGCTTCATGTCCAGGCGGGTTTCCAGGTAGTTGCTGGCGGGCACCCGTTCCAGCAGCGGATAGCGGCTGGCAACGCTGCGCAACTCGGCAAACTGCCCGGTCAGGTCCTTTTTCAGGTGCGTGGCATACAGGTTCAGGCCGCTGGTCTCGATCCAGGTCAGCAGCAGTGACAGCAGGCGCTGTTGGTCGCGCCGCTCGCTGCCATCGCCGCCGGCACCGGCGGTGCCGCTGCGAAAATCGCCGATCAGGCGCAACGGTGTGTCGGGCGGCAGCCAGGCAGCGGGTGGCGCGGGGTCGTTCTCGCGCTCGGCCGCTTCCCGCTCGTCCTTGGTGAACGGGCAGCCGGGCGCGTGTTCGGCGGTACCCGGGTTGTTCTTGAGAAACAGCGTACCGGTGCTGCCGTTGAGGGTGACATTGAGTACCGGCAAGGCATCGTTGCGGCAGTCGCAGGCCAGCCACTGGTTGGCGTTGCGCACCTTCATCAGCAACTGGTTGGCCTGCAGCAGGCGCGGGCCGGCGAGGCTGCCGGTGGCAAAGCCGACCAGCAGCTCCTCTTCTGCAGGGGTCATGCTACGGACCTGTGCGGCGGTTTTGTCGATGATTCGCATGAAGCAGCTCCCAGCTACGAGCCCCAAGCTTCAAGCAAAGTCGCGCCGCTTTCAACTTACCGCTCAGTTGCCACCGAACATCTTCGCCGCGCGGGCGCGAATTTCGTCGGGGGTCAGGTCCTCCTTGTGGGTGGAAACGAACCAGATGTTGCCGAACGGGTCTTTCAGGGTGCCGCTGCGGTCACCGTAGAACTGGTCGGTCAAGGGATGCAACTGGGTGCCGCCTGCGGCCAGGGCCTGGGCGTAGACCTTGTCGCAGTCTTCGACATACAGGTGCAGGCCCACGCCTGTGCCGCTGAGCTTCTGGCTGGCGGTGAGGCCGCCTTCCATGTCGCAGGGGTCGCCCAGCATCAGCGACGAATCACCGATTTTCAGCTCGGCATGGCCAACGCGGCCGCCAGGGGCATCAAGGCGGAACATTTCCACTGCGCCAAAGGCCTTCTTGTAGAACTCGATGGCCTTGGCGGCGTCGTTGATGGCCAGGTAGGGCGTGATGCTGTGCTGGCCTTCGGGAATGGGTTTGGCTGCCATGTTCGACTCTCCTTGGAAGTGGGCGCCGGTTGGCGCCCTGTTGCTTAGAGTCGTTTGCGCGGATGGAAAATCGACAGGGGCGATAGACCGATTCTCTATAAGCGCGGCGGTCAGAAGATGTAGTCGGTGGTCAGGAAGCTCGACTGCCGGTTGCGAATGATCTCGCTGATCAGTTCCTTGTTGGCCTCCTGGAAGCGCGTTGCGACCAAGGTGCGGATCGAGAACACACGCAGGGCATCATGTACCGACAGGGTGCCTTCGGCGCTGTTCTTGCGGCCGTTGAACGGGTAAGTGTCGGGGCCGCGCTGGCATTGCGCGTTGATGTTGATGCGCCCGACCTGGTTGGCGAAGATGTCGACCAGGCTGCCGATGGTCGCCGGGTCATTGCCGAACAGGCTCAGTTGCTGGCCGTAGTCGGAGTCCAGTACATAGTCGATCACCGTCTGCAGGTCGCGGTAGGGCACTACCGGCACCAGCGGGCCGAACTGCTCCTCGTGGTACACGCGCATGTCGCTCTTAACCGGGTACAGCACGGCCGGGTAGAAGAACGAGCCACGGCTTTGCCCACCGCCTTCGTTGAGCACGCGTGCGCCCTTGGCGGTGGCATCGGCGACCAGGCCGTCGAGGTAGTCGACCTTGCCGGGCTCGGGCAGCGGTGTCAGCGCAACGCCAGGCTCCCAAGGCATGCCGGGCTTGAGCGCGGCCAGCTTGCGCTGGAACTTGTCGAGGAAGGCATCGACCACGTCCTCGTGGACGAACAGGATCTTCAGCGCCGTGCAGCGTTGGCCATTGAACGACAGCGCACCGGTGACTGCCTCTTCGACGGCGTTGTCGAGGTCCACCTGGGGCAGCACGATGCCCGGGTTCTTGGCATCCAGCCCAAGCGCGGCGCGCAGCCGGTGTGGGCGCGGGTGCAGCTTCTTCAGGTCGCTGGCGGCCTTGTGCGTGCCGATGAAGGCGAACACATCGACCTTGCCGCTGGCCATCAGCGCGCTCACCGTTTCCCGGCCACGGCCGTAGATGACGTTGATCACCCCCGGCGGGAAGCTGTCACGGAAGGCTTCGAGCAATGGCCGAATCAGCAGCACGCCGAACTTGGCCGGCTTGAACACCACGGTGTTGCCCATGATCAGCGCCGGGATCAGCGTGGTGAAGGTTTCGTTCAGCGGGTAGTTGTATGGCCCCATGCACAGGGCCACGCCCAGTGGTGCCCGGCGGATCTGGCCCAGCGTGCCCTGTTCCAGCTCGAAGCGGCTGGAACGGCGGTCGAGGTCCTTGAGGGCGTTGATAGTGTCGACGATGTAGTCGCAGGTGCGGTCGAATTCCTTTTCCGAATCCTTGAGGTTCTTGCCGATCTCCCACATCAGCAGCTTGACCACGGCCTGGCGCTGTTCACGCATGCGCGCCAGGAAGGTCTCGACATGCTGGATGCGCTCGGCCACGCGCATGTTCGGCCAGGCGCCACGGCCTTTGTCGTAGGCCTGCACGGCGGCATCGAGGGCGGTGAGCGCGGTGTCGGCATCGAGCAGTGGGGCGCTGCCCAGCACTACCTGATGCTCATCGTTGCCTTCCTTGAGCCAGACCGGGCTGCGCACCGTGGCCAAGGGGCCGTCCCAGCGCCTGAGCTCGCCGTTCACCAGATAGTCGCGTTGTTCCAGGGGGGCTTCCAGGCGCCAGGTTTCCGGGATGTTCTCGGCGCTGGGGAAGAGTGAATCGAGCAGACGGTCCATGGGTACTGCACCTCACATTGCTGGGCGGGTTTCAAGCCGGGGTGAATCGCTTCAGCTAGGAGCATGCACCGGCCACCGGAAAAACACCAGTCTGGCTTAACATGGCGGCAAATGCCTGCCTGTTGTGCAGGCAGGCACCCGGGGGCGGTCAAAGCGGGAGGTTGAACAGGTCGTACGGTGGGTGCGTAAACCATTGCTGACGCAGGGCGGGGTCTGCCTCGATCAGGGCCAGACGCCGCCAGAACTCTGTACGGGCTTGCCTTGGGTGGGACAGGAACGGTTCAAGCTCAAGCAAGGGCCTGAGATCGCGCCGATACTGCAGCGGCAAACGCTGCCACAGGGCCAGTTCTGCGGGGCCGGTCTGTTCGAAGAATTCCTGATAGTCGCTTGCGCATACCATCAGGTCCACCTGATGCGCAGCGTTGTAAGCCTCGATCTGTGCAACCACGGGGACGCCCAGCCATTCGCTTTCCAGGCGCAGCGCCTCTGCGACTGGCCTTGGCACGGTGAAACCGTCTGGCAGCCGCAGCAACTGGTTGTCGGCAATATCCACGATGATGGGCTCGACCATCTGGTCCAGGCCTTGCGGCAATTCGCTGAGCGCACAGTCGTTCAGGAACAGCGTCCTCAGGTAGGCCAGCCCGCTCAGGTCCGGGGCCTGCAGCAGTGGGTTGCCCGAAAGGTCCAGTACTACAAGCCCGGAGCAGCGGTTCAGTGCCTGCTGGGCCTGGCTACTCCAGGTAATTCGGTTGCCTTCCAGATCCAGCCAGGCGAGGTGCTCAGGGTTACCCAGGCGGGGCACGGTGTCGAACCGGCAGTCGGCCAGCAGCAGGCGATTGAGGTTGGGGAAGCGCTCGTAGAACCCGGTTGGCAACTGGCTGAGCGAACGGTTGTAGCTGAGTGACAGGTGCTGCACATGGGTGAAGTCGTCTGGCAAGGCCAGGCTGGCCAAGTCCTGGTTGTCCAGCTCCAGGCCGGACAGGTCCAGGCTGTGCAGGCTGCCACCCCCTTCAAGCGCTACGGTCGACAGCCGCCGCCAGGCGTTGAGGATGGGGCGGATGGCCAGGTGCCGCTGGTGCGGGCGCTGCGGATCGGGCCGGGCCCATTCATGCAGGTCGCGGCGCAAAGTATCCAGACGCTGCTGCAGGTCGTGCAGCCGCTGTGTGGGTGAGCGAATGTCATCGACGTATGGGTTGTCCTCGTCGTTGCCGAGCCAGTTTTCGAATTCCCAGTCGGTGGCGTCGGGGAACAAGCGCCGATAGGCCCCGGCCAGCGAGCCTGCCAGGCGCGGCTGAGGCGGTTCGGGGTCAAGCGGCCGACCGCCGCGCAAGCCGCCCATGGGCTTGCGCAGCAGCGCGCGATGACCCCAGAGGCGTTGGGCCAGTGTCTGTCTGTGCAGGTCGACCCAACCCCGTACGCGCTCGCGTAGCGAGCTGCCATCGGCCGTCGGGATACCCAGCGTATCGCGATGCGAGCGTGGCAGTGCCTGCTCTATGGCACGGCAGAGGTCCGGATCAAGCGGTCCAGGTGCAGGGTGCTCGCCCCGGTCGACCTCATAGCCTTCGGCCGTTTTGATCACACGGCGCAGGGTGCTGGCCTGGTCGCTGCCGACATGCTCCAGCAAAGGGCCTTGGGGGCTTGCGCCATGCAGCTCCAGGCGCAGGTCCGCAGGCCAGTCGGGCATGGCATCCAGGGCGCTGAACAGCAGGCGTTCGCTGTCGCTGCTGGCCCGTGCTGGCTGAAGCACGCCCTCCAAGGCGCGTACCAGGGGCAGCTCGCCGTGCACCTGTTCCAGTGCCTGGCGAACCTGAATGGGTAGCTGACCCTGCTGTTGCCAGGCGAGCGATTCAGCCTCGCCCAGCGGTGTCAGCACACGCGTGGCCAGGGCAGGGGAAAGCCGCGGATAGGCAGCGAGCAGTTTCTGCGTTGACGGGGTGGTGGGCGCGCTGCCGTTGTAGAGGCGCTCGAACAGGCCCGGTGGGGCCTTGTCGGCCAACGCCTCGACCTCGGCCTGTGCCGCCATGCGTTGCAGGGCATCGAGCAACAGCGGGGGCGTTGCTCGGCCTTCCAGGTGCACCCGGCGCAACTGCGTGGCGTCGATGCCGCAGAGGCGGCCGGCTTGCGTCAGCTGTTCTGGCGTGAAAGCGGCATATGCAGGGCCGAGACGGCGCGCCAGCTTCGCGAATGGCCACTGGCCGGGCTGTTCATGCTGGCCGCGCCAGGCGCCTTGGGCATTGTGCATCAGCGGTGGCTGCCAGGCATCGGGCGTATCGGGGTGAATGACCCGCCATTGCTGCAGGTCGTGATCGAAGCGTTGTTCGAAGAGCTGGCCGTCCATGCGGATGAAATACCGGCCCTGATACAGGTACTGGCCAAGTGCATTGGGCTGCAGGGTTTCGGGCAGTGTCACGGCACTGCGGTAGGGGGCGAGGTCTTCATTCCAGAGCCGGTAGCGCCCGTCGTTGCCGCGTACTTGCTGCAGGCTTTCCATCAACGGGCTGTTGAACAGCTTGGGCACGACCTTGCCCGCTGCCACGAACCCTCCGATCAGGGCCAGGTTCAGGCCAACCGCCTCCAGGTGGCGCAGTGCCAGGTGGCGGTCGCCTTCATGCCAGGCCTGGTAGCCCTCGAAGGCCTCGCCGAGCAGTTGGCAGGCAGTGACGGCCAGCATCAGGGTGCCTGCACCCGGAACGAAGAACGCGGCAATACCGAGTGCATCCAGGCCAAGGCTTTCCCATTCCTCCAGGCGCCTGGTTCGCGCGTTGGCATCGGCCATTGCTGTCGGGACCGCCAGCAGGCTGGCTTCGTGCTTGAGGCGGGCCAGGTGCAGGTCCTGGTAGTGGCCGAAAGGCTCGGCCGTGATGGCCACGCGTGTGGGGCGCAGGTCCGCTTGCACTGCGCGCTGCCAAGGGCGGTCAAAGGCCGTGTTGCCCGTGGCGTCGAGGTTCTGCTGCAACAGGTCGAGAAAGTGCGTGCGTTGGTCCTGCCTGATGTAGGCCGTGAAGGCCTGGCGGGCATCGGGCTCCAGCAGCAAGGTCGCCAGCGTGTCGTGTACCGCGTCCAGGTTGCTGCATTGACGCAGGGCCGGGTCATGGCCGGGCAGGTACAGCGCCAGCCCCGCACTGCCGGCATCGATCAGCATGACCTCGTGCAGGGGCGTGCCGAACAGCGCCAGTTGCCAGCACCTCACGGCAGCACCCTGCAACAGCTGTTCGACCTGATCGCGCGTGCTGCCGTCAAGCAGGTGCCGCAGATAGGCAAGGTCGGCCGCCAGGCGCAGGCGGTCTTTCTGAACCCTGATGGCCAAGGCTCGGGTGGCGGGCTGGGCAAGGTGTTGTTCCAGATGGGCCTGGTAAGCCTCACCCAGGTCCAGGTCACGGCACTGTGTGGCGAAAGCGGCCGGCTCAAGTGGCAGCCGTTCCACTTGATAGTGCTCCGACTGCAATGGAAAGTGCGCGACGGGTGATTGCATGCCGAAGGGAGCGGAGCCTTGTACCAGAATCGGCGTGACCTGAATGTTGTCGCCCAGGGCAATGGCACTTTCAGCGATGAACACCTCGTCGCTGGCGAAGTTCTGCAGGGCGGCCTGTAGCAGGTTGTCGCGGCGATGGCGGTAAAGATAGCGCAGGGCTGCCCAGTGCCAGCTGCGCTCGACCCGCAGCAGTTGGCTATTGCGCAGCGGCGCGTGAAAGCCTTGTTCGGCAAGACGCCGTTGCAGCAATGGCTCGGCGAATTCAGTGATCTGTTTCAGGCCTTTGAGCGAGCCGGCCAAGGCTGCTTGCGCCTGCATCAGGCGCGCCTGGCTGGCATGCACTGTGTCACGCAGGTCGGGGGCAGCATTGGCGAACCAGTCCTGCGCCCTCCACGGGGCGATCTGGGTTCGCTTCAACGCGGCCCATTGATTGGGCGTTACCTGGCGTGCCCAGTGCGGCAGCTGCGCCTCGAGCAAGGGTTGATGAGGGTTGATGGCTGGCATGTCGATGCTCCTTTCATGCAAAGAGGGGGCATCAAACGGTATTTATCGATGGCCAGGTGGTAATGGGATAACGCGGGCTGGATATATGGCCTGCGGTTGCCTGCTGATTCCGTGACAAGCGTGTAGTATCCAGGCGCATGGCAGCGGCGAGCGGGGTGAGGGATGATCGAAGTATCACGGTTCTGGCGCGACCCGGCGTTGCCCTTTGTCGAAGCCCGGCGGGTAGGGGACGGGCGCCAGGTGTGCTACGCCGCGCATTCCCACGAGAGCTTTTCCATCGGGGTGATCACGGGTGGGCGCAGCACCTACCTGTACGGTGACCAGTGCATCGAGGTGGCGGCTGGTGCCACGGTATTGATGAACCCAGGCGTGGTGCACGCCTGCAACCCCATCGCCGGGGAGCCATGGTCCTACCTGATGTTGTTCGTCGACATGCCCTGGTTGCAGGCGCAGGGGTTTGCCTTGCCGGCCCAGGCCTGGAGTAGCTCGCCGGTATTGTACCGATGCCTGCTGCAGGCCTTTGCCGACCTGTTCGATGCCAGCGTGCCGGACCGCGAAGGCCGCCTGGCGGCACTGTTTGGCGCACTGCCGGGCATGCTTGGCGGTAATGCCAGCGTGAACGACGAGGGCAACCCGCGACTGGACGCGGCGGCAGCGTTCATACGCGCCCATCGGGGCGACCCGCTGAGCCTGGACGACATCTGCGCGGCCTGCGGCCTGTCGCGTTCCTACCTGATTCGCGCGTTCCGCCAACGCTTCGGCCTGACGCCGCATGGCTACCTGCTCGACCAGCGCGTGCAGCTGGCCAGGGCGCAACTGCGCCAGGGCCGGGCAATCGCCGAAGTTGCGCAGGAGGCCGGGTTTGCCGACCAGGCGCACCTGCAGCGGGCCTTCAAGCAGCACCTGGCGGCGACGCCGGGGCATTACCGCAATGCATTCGGCTGAATTGCCATTTTGGCTGTGATGGCCCTATCGCCGGCAAGCCAGCTCC
>NZ_JAWJYQ010000063.1:0-33147 GCF_032971465.1 Pseudomonas sp. LSJ-87
GTACCTGTGGGAGCGGGTTCACCCGCGAAGCAGACTGCGCGGTGGATGGCACCGGCTGCGCCGGTGTTCGCGGCCACGGCCGCTCCCACAGGTACGGCGTGAGCCCGAAGCCTGCGCCGTACTTGTGGGAGCGGGTTCACCCGCGAAGCAGGCGACGCGGTGGATGTGTTCGGTTACTGCGCAGGTTTCGGGTACAAGCTGTACCTGTGGCAGCGGCGCTCATTTACCATGGCGGCTGTTTTCAGCCATTACCAAGGAATCCAGCCATGAGCGCCCCTCAGTTCCGCACCCCCACAGCCGCCGACGCCGAACGCTGCTACGCCATCGAAATCGGTGCCTACGAAGGCGATGAGGCGGCCACGCTGGAGAAGATCCGCACTCGCATCGCGCAGTATCCGCAGGGCTTCCTGGTGCTGGAAAACGCGGGCGAGATCGTTGGTTTCATCAACAGCGGCTGTGCCCACGAAGTGGTGATGTCCGACGAGGCATTCAAGGAGCTGGTCGGGCATGACCCGGCGGCGCCAAACGTGGTGATCATGTCGGTGGTAGTGGACCCGGCACACCAGGGCAAAGGCTACGCCAAGCAGTTGATGGATGAATTCATCGCACGCATGAAGGCGGCGGGCAAGCTGACCATTCACCTGATGTGCAAGGAACAGCATGTGGCGTTGTACCAGAAGCTGGGGTATCAGTACGTGAGACCGTCACCGTCGGACCACGGCGGCATGGCCTGGCATGAGATGCTCATGGTCCTCTGATTTCGCAAGACACGGCAGCGTTGCTGGCGATGGGCCGCCAAGGCGGCCCAAATGGCAGTTTATTCGCCGTTGACCAGCTGGCGTGCCAACTGGTTGTGGCGCTCCAGCACCCGTGGCAGGTCGACCGTGGCCAGCTGGCCATCCTTCACCACCACACGGCCATTGATGACACTGGTGTGCACCTGGGTCGGGGTGCAGAACACCAGCGCCGCCAGCGGGTCGTGGTGGCCGCCGGCATAGGCCACGTGGCCGAGGTCGAAGGCGACGAAGTCGGCCACCATGCCTGGGGCCAGGGCGCCGATGTCGTTGCGGTTGAGCACCTTGGCACCGCCGAGCGTTGCAATTTCCAGCGCCTCGCGTGCAGTCATCGCGTCGGGGCCGAAGCCCACCCGTTGCAGCAGCAAGGCCTGGCGCACTTCACCGATCATGCTGGCGCCGTCGTTGGATGCCGAACCGTCGACCCCAAGGCCCACCGGCACCCCGTGGTCGCGCATCTTGCGCACCGGGGCGATGCCCGAGGCCAGGCGCATGTTCGAGCATGGGCAGTGGGCGACACCCGTGCCGGTGCGGGCGAACAGCTCGATGCCATGCTGGTCGAGTTGCACACAGTGGGCGTGCCACACGTCGTGGCCGACCCAGCCGAGGTCTTCGGCATATTCGGCGGGGGTCATGCCGAACTTCTCGCGGCTGTAGGCGATGTCGTTGACGTTCTCGGCCAGGTGGGTGTGCAACGACACCCCGTACTGGCGCGCCAGCACGGCGGCTTCGCGCATCAGGTCGCGGCTGACCGAGAACGGCGAGCAGGGCGCCACCACGATGCGGCGCATCGAGCCGTGGCTGGCATCGTGATAGTCCTCGATCAGGCGCTGGGATTCCTTGAGGATGTCGGCTTCCTTCTCCACCACCGAATCAGGCGGCAGGCCGCCCTGGCTACGGCCTACGCTCATGCTGCCGCGCGCGGCGTGGAAGCGCATGCCGATCTCGTCGGCGGCATGGATGCTGTCGTCGAGCTTGCAGCCGTTGGGGTAGATGTACAGGTGGTCGCTGGAGGTGGTGCAGCCGGACAGGATCAGTTCGGCCATGGCGGTCTGGGTCGACACCGCGATCATCTCGGGGGTCAGGCGTGCCCAGATCGGGTAGAGGTTGGTCAACCAGTTGAACAGCTCGCCGTCCTGGGCTGCCGGCACCACGCGGGTGAGGCTCTGGTACATGTGGTGGTGGGTGTTGACCAGGCCAGGGATGACCACCTTGCCGGCCATGTCCAGCACCACGTCGGCGTGCTGTGGCAGGGTATCGCTGGGGCCGACCTGGCGGATCAGGTTGCCTTCGATGAACATTCCGCCGTTCCTGATCTCGCGGCGTTCGCCGTCCATGGTGACCAGAAGTTCGGCGTTTTTGACAAGTAGCGTTTTTGGAGCATTTGTAGATGACATGGCTTAAGCCTGTCGCAATACGCATCGGCGATTACCGATGTCATAGGCGCATGGCATTGTAAGCAAGGTTTTTGCGGATTGTATACAGGGCTGATAGTCCTGTGCCGGCCTCTTCGCGGGCTTGCCCGCTCCCACAGGTACGGCACAGTTCTGGAGTTCTGTGCAGTACCTGTGGGAGCGGGCAAGCCCGCGAAGAGGCCGGTACAGGTTACCTCAACAGCAGATCATGCCGCCCCGCGGCTGCTCACCCCATCCACCAACCGCGCAATCCCCAGCGGGTTGGCACTTTTCAGCGCATCCGGCAGCAGCGCATCCGGGTAATTCTGGAAGCACACCGGGCGCAGGAAGCGGTCGATGGCCAAGGTGCCGACCGAAGTACCACGGGCATCGGAGGTGGCCGGGTATGGCCCGCCATGCACCATTGCGTCCGATACCTCTACGCCGGTCGGGTAGCCGTTCAGCAGCAGGCGCCCGGCCTTGCGCTCCAGCAGCGGCACCAGCGCAGCAAAGGCACGCAGGTCGTCCGGTTCGGCAATCAGGGTGGCCGTCAGCTGGCCTTGCAGGTGGCGCAGTGCTTCGGCCAGTTGCTGGGCATCGGCCACTTCCACCACCACGGTGGTTGGGCCGAACACTTCTTCCTGCAGCAGCGGGTCGCTGTCCAGCAGCAGGCTCACGTCCGCCTTGAACAGCTGCGGCTGGGCCTGGGTGCCGGCTTGTGGCTGCCCGGCCAGGTGCTGGATGCCAGGGTGCGCCAGCAGGTGCTGCACACCGCTCTGGTAGCTGCGCAGGGTGCCGGCGTTGAGCATGGTCTGCGGTGCCTGGTCGGCCATGCGCGCCACCAGCGTGTGCACGAAGCGTTCGAACTGCGGCGACTTGATGCCCACCACCAGGCCCGGGTTGGTGCAGAACTGCCCGCAACCCAGCACTACCGAGGCGGCCAGTTCGCCGGCTACCTGCTCGCCACGGGCCTGCAGGGCCTGGGGCAGGACAATTACCGGGTTGATGCTGCTCATTTCGGCGAACACCGGGATCGGCTGCGGGCGCGCAGCCGCCATGTCGCACAGGGCGCGGCCGCCACGCAGCGAACCGGTGAAGCCGACCGCCTGGATGGCCGGGTGCTTGACCAGCGCTTCACCCACGCCGGCGCCATAGATCATGTTGAACACGCCTGCAGGCATGCCGCTGCCGGCCACCGCGCGGTCAATGGCGGCGGCCACGTGGGCAGCGGTCAGCATGTGCCCGCTGTGGGCCTTGAACACCACCGGGCAGCCGGCCGCCAGCGCCGAGGCGGTATCACCGCCGGCGGTGGAGAAGGCCAGCGGGAAGTTGCTGGCACCGAATACAGCCACCGGGCCGACGCCGATGCGGTACTGGCGCAGGTCCGGGCGTGGCAGCGGGGTGCGCTCGGGCAGCGCACGGTCGATGCGCGCACCGAGGAAGTCGCCACGGCGCACCACATCGGCGAACAGGCGCAGCTGGTTGCTGGTGCGGGCACGCTCACCGCGGATGCGTGCCTCGGGCAGTGCGGTTTCGCGCATCACATGCTGGACGAAGTCATCGCCCAGTGCGTCCAGTTCGTTGGCGATGGCGTCGAGGAAGGCGGCGCGCTGTGCCGGGCTGGTGCTGCGGTAGGCCGGGTAGGCGGCCTCGGCGGCCAGCACGGCGGCTTCGATTTCGTCGCTGGTCGCCTGGTGGAAGGCGTATGGCAGTGGCTCGCCGGTGTGGGCGTCGACGCTGTTCAGCAGCACGTCACCGTTGCCGCTGAGCTGGCCGGCGATATGGTTCAGGCGATGTTCGATGGACATTTCGTTTCCCGTTGGCAATGACAGTCGTTGGGCTGGGACTGTAGGGGCCGAAATGCGTGCTGAATAATGATTAATGCGGATCAGGTGATAACGTTCTGTTATCGCGTGGCCTGCTATTGAGGAACGATGTTCGAGCGTGTGCCAATTTCTGTGGGAGCGGGCGCGCCCGCGAAGCGCCCGACACGGTGTATGGCACCGGCTTTGCCGGTGTTCGCGGGCACGCCCGCTCCCACAACGACCGCGCAAGGCGGTGGTGGTGGGGCGCTGTTTGTTTCACTCGGCCATCTGCAACTCCGGCAGCTTTACCCGGAACGCCCGGGTAAGCCCCAGCAGCACCACCAGGCCCATGCCCATCCAGCACAAACCGATGGTGAACGACAGGCTGGTCAGGCTGCTCCACAGCCACAGCGTGCTGAGGAAACCCAGGCCGGGAATGGCGCCATACAGCAGGTAGTTGCGGCCACCACGCAGCTTGTGGTCGATCAGGTAGTGCTTGACTACGGCCAGGTTCACCGCCGAGAAGGCGAACAGCGCGCCAAAGCTGATCATGTTGGCCACCGTGTCGAGGCTGATCACCAAGGCAATCAGCGACAGCAGGCTGACCAGCAGGATGGCCGTGGCCGGTACGCGCTTTTTCGTCACCAGCTGGCCGAACGCACGCGGCAACGCACCGTCGCGGCCCAGGGCGAACAGCACCCGCGACACGCTGGCCTGGGACACCATGGCCGAGGCGAAGCAGCCGGCCACGTAGGTGGCGGTGAAGGCGGTCACCAGCAGTTCGCCGCCGACCCGGCGCATCACGTCCACCGACGCCGAGTCCGGGTCGGCGAAGCTGCCCCAGTCAGGGAACACCATCTGTGCGCAGTACGACACCACCAGGAACAACATGCCGCCGATCAGCGATACGGCGAGGATCGCCACGGGAATGCGGTAGGTGGGGTTGCTGGTTTCCTCGGCCATGGTCGAGACCGCATCGAAGCCCAGGAACGACAGGCACAGCACGGCGGCGCCGGTCATGATCAACGGCACGCTGAAGCCTTCGTGGTGGAACGGCGCCAGCAGCGACACCGGCTGCGCCTGCCCGCTGAGGTTGTGGATGGACAGGGCGACGAACACGACGATGAACACCAGTTGCACCACCACCAGGATCCAGTTCACCCGGGTGATCGACTCGATGCCGATCAGGTTGAGGAAGGTGACCAGGGCAATGGAGCCCGCCACCCACACCCAGGCGTGGATGGCCGGGAAGTACTCCGACATGTAGATGCCGATCAGCAGGTAGCTGAGCAGCGGCAGGAAGATGTAGTCGAGCAGCAGGGTCCAGCCGGCGATGAAGCCGATGTGGCTGCCGAAGGCCTTGCGGGTGTAGGTGTAGACCGAGCCGGAGTAGGGGTGGGCCTGGACCATGCGGCCGTAGCTGTAGGCGGTCAGCAGCATGGCGGCGAGGGTCAGCAGGTAGGCGGTGGGCAGGTGCCCCTTGGTCATCTGGGTGACCAGCCCGTAGGTGGTGAACACTGCCAGGGGGACCATGTAGGCCAGGCCGAACAGCACCAGGGCGGGCAGCCCCATGGACTTGCGGAAACGGCCGTTGCTGGCGGTGGGTTGCGACGGGCTATGTGCAGGGCTATGGGCTGTACTTGTTGTTGTATGCATTGCTAACTCCTGGAAAGGGATGCAGGACGCCGCGGTATGCGAGCGGGCTCGATACCGGTGGGTGTTGTGCAAGGAGGTCGAGCGGGTGGCTCGCAGCGCTGGGGCGGGTTGATGCTCCCACACCCCGCCGGTACCCGGAATCACCCTTTGGGGTGAGCCAGCAGGGGGCTTTGCCTGCTCACCCCAAAGGGTGATTTCGGTGTTTGCAGTGCCATGGGAGTATCTGGCCAACGACGCACCGCACTGGCGGCGGTGCCTTTACTTGAGACGGCAGGCCCAAAGTGACTGATCAATTGCTTTCGCAACAGTGGTTCGAGCACCTGGCCAAGGTCACCGAGGCGATCGGCCGACCGGGCTTTGCCGCCACCCTGTTTGCTGCGCTTGGCGTGATTCGGCCGATCCAGGCGACCACGGTGTACCTGTACCCGCACGACGGCATGCCCTGCGCGCTGTTCGAGCAGGACGACAAGGCGCCCTGGCAGCCCGAGGGCAATGTCAGCCGCTACCTGTCCGGCTTCTATCTGCTCGACCCGTTCTACGGGGCCTGTGTGGAGCAGGTCGAGTCCGGTTGCTACGGCCTGTTCGAAGTGGCGCCCGACCACTTCGAGGTCAGCGAGTACTACCAGTCGTTCTACCGGCACTCGCACCTGGAGGATGAGCTCAACTACATCCTGCAGGTCGCGCCCGGGCAGAGCCTGGCGGTATCGCTGGCGTTCACCGACAAGCTCGATGGGCAAACCCGTGCGCTGTTCGCGCGTATCACGCCCTGGGTGCTGGCGGTGCTCGGCAAGCACTTCGCCGGGCTGGACAGCCGCACCGGGCGCTTCGAGAACATCCTCGAGCAGCGCATCCACGCGGCGTTGAACAACTTCGGCAGCTCGCTGCTGACCGAGCGCGAGTGCCGTATCGCCCAGCTGATCCTGCGTGGCCACTCGACCAAGTCGCTGGCCGAGCGCCTGGGGGTGTCGGAGGACACCATCAAGTCACACCGCAAGAACGTCTACGCCAAGCTCGACATCGGTACCCAGTCCGAGCTGTTCTCCCTGTTCATCGACGCGCTGGCCAATGCCCAGGGCGTGCTGGGCAAGGACCCGCTGGAAAGCTACATGGGCAAGCTGCGCTGAGCGCAAGCCACCCTGCAACCCCACCGCAAAGGAAAACCAACAATGAATGCGCCTTTCGCCCCGCAACGCCAGACCCGTGACTACCAGGCAGCCGATGCCGCGCACCACATCCATGCCTTCCTCGACCAGAAGGCGCTGAACGCCGAAGGGCCGCGAGTGATCGTCGGTGGCGAACGCCTGCACCTGTGGGACAGCGAGGGCAAGCGCTACCTGGACGGCATGTCCGGCCTGTGGTGCACCCAGCTCGGCTACGGCCGCCGCGACCTGACCGCCGCCGCAGCCACGCAGATGGACCAGCTGGCCTACTACAACATGTTCTTCCACACCACCCACCCGGCGGTGATCGAACTGTCCGAGCTGCTGTTCAGCCTGTTGCCGGGGCACTACAGCCACGCGATCTACACCAACTCCGGCTCCGAGGCCAACGAGGTGCTGATCCGTACCGTGCGCCGCTACTGGCAGGTGGTTGGCCAGCCGAACAAGAAGATCATGATCGGCCGCTGGAACGGTTACCACGGCTCCACCCTGGCCGCCACGGCGCTGGGTGGCATGAAGTTCATGCACGAAATGGGCGGGTTGATCCCGGATGTGGCGCACATCGACGAACCGTACTGGTACGCCGAGGGCGGCGAGCTGACCCCGGCCGAGTTCGGCCGCCGCTGCGCCTTGCAGTTGGAGGAGAAGATTCTCGAACTGGGTGCCGAGAACGTCGCCGGCTTTATCGCCGAGCCGTTCCAGGGCGCGGGCGGCATGATCTTCCCGCCGGAAAGCTACTGGCCCGAGATCCAGCGCATCTGCCGCCAGTACGACGTGCTGCTGTGCGCCGATGAAGTGATCGGCGGCTTTGGCCGCACTGGCGAATGGTTCGCCCACGAGTACTTCGGCTTCGAGCCTGACACCCTGTCGATCGCCAAGGGCCTGACCAGCGGCTACGTGCCCATGGGCGGCCTGGTGCTGAGCAAGCGCATTGCCGAGGCGCTGGTGGAGCGGGGCGGGGTGTTCGCCCACGGCCTGACCTATTCCGGCCACCCGGTGGCGGCGGCGGTGGCCATCGCCAACCTGAAGGCGCTGCGTGACGAAGGCATCGTGCGCCAGGTGAAGGACGACACCGGGCCGTACCTGCAGCGCATCCTGCGCGAGGTGTTTGCCGACCACCCGTTGATCGGCCAGGTGCAGGGCGCCGGGTTGGTGGCGGCGCTGCAGTTCGCCGAGCACAAGCCGACGCGCAAGCGCTTCGCCAACGAGAATGACCTGGCCTGGCAGTGCCGCACCTTCGGTTTCGAGGAAGGGGTGATCATTCGCTCCACCCTGGGCCGGATGATCATGGCGCCGGCGCTGATCGCCAACCACAGCGAGCTGGATGAGCTGGTGGAGAAGACCCGCATCGCCGTGGACCGCACGGCGCGCCTGGTCGGCAAGCTCTAAAAACCTGCGAGCGCTCCGCAGCCCCTGTGGGAGCGGGTTCACCCGCGAAGAATGCGACGCGGTGCATGGCACCGGCTTCGCCGGTGTTCGCGGCGGTTCGACGCCTCGATGAACCCGCTCCCCCGGGGCTGTATCGACACTGCACCTTACGAGCAACAGAGACCGCCACGACGGTCGCCTGGAGTACAAATGTACACCCTCGAATTCTGGCAACAACGTGCCTCGGACCTCTACCTCCCGGCCAATGCACTGATCGACGGCAAGCCCGTCAGCGCACAGGACGGCGCCACCTTCGCCGCCATCAACCCCGCCACCAACAAGGTGCTGGCCCAGGTCACCGCCTGCGGCCAGGCCGAGGTCGACCTGGCCGTCGCCAGCGCCCGCAGGGCTTTCGAACAAGGCCCATGGCCGCGCATGGCCCCGGGTGAGCGCAAGAAAGTGCTGCTGCGCCTGGCCGAGCTGATCATGGCCCATCGCGAAGAACTGGCCCTGCTCGACTCGCTGAACATGGGCAAGCCGGTCATGGACGCCTACAACATCGATGTGCCGGGCTCGGCGCAGGTGTTCGCCTGGTACGGCGAGGCGCTGGACAAGCTGTACGACCAGGTGGCACCCACCGCGCCCAACGCGCTGGCCACCATCACCCGCGAAGCCCTCGGCGTGGTCGCCGCCGTGGTGCCGTGGAATTTCCCGCTCGACATGGCCGCCTGGAAGCTCGCCCCGGCGCTGGCTGCCGGCAACAGCGTGGTGCTCAAGCCCGCCGAGCAATCACCGTTCTCGGCCCTGCGCCTGGCCCAGCTGGCGCTGCAGGCCGGTGTACCGGAAGGCGTGCTGAACGTGGTGCCGGGCCTGGGCGAGCAGGCCGGGCAGGCGCTGGGCCTGCACCCGGGCGTGGATTGCCTGGTGTTCACCGGCTCCACCCAGGTGGGCAAGTACTTCATGCAGTACTCGGCACAGTCCAACCTCAAGCAGGTATGGCTGGAGTGCGGCGGCAAGAGCCCCAACCTGGTGTTCGAAAACTGCCAGGACCTGGACCTGGCTGCGGAAAAGGCGGCATTCGGTATCTTCTTCAACCAGGGCGAGGTGTGCTCGGCCAACTCGCGGCTGTACGTGCAGCGCTCCATCCATGACGAGTTCATCGAGCGCCTGCAGGCCAAGGCCCGCCAGTGGCTGCCTGGCAACCCGCTGGACCCGGCGAGCCGTGCCGGTGCGATTGTCGATGCCGGGCAGACCGGCCGGATCGAAGCCGCCATCGCCCGTGCCGGGCAGGACGGGGCGCGGTTGGTGTGCGGTGGCCGGCGCCTGACTATCGACGGCTCGGACAATTACATCGAGCCGACCATTTTTGCCGGTGTTGATGGCCGTATGAGCCTGGCGCGGGAGGAGGTATTCGGGCCGGTGCTTGCGGTCAGTGCCTTCGACAGTGAAGAGCAGGCCGTGCGCCTGGCCAACGACAGCATCTATGGGCTGGCGGCGTCGGTGTGGAGCGATGACTTCAACCAGGTGCACCGCGTGGCGCGGGCGTTGAAGGCCGGCACCGTGTCGGTGAACACGGTCGACGCGCTGGACGTGACGGTGCCGTTCGGCGGCGGCAGGCAGTCCGGGTTTGGCCGCGACCTGTCGCTGCACTCGTTCGATAAGTATTCGCAGCTCAAGACCACCTGGTACCAGTTGCGCGCCTGATACATCCGATCTTGCACCGCGTCGCCTATTTCGCGGGCTCGCCCGCTCCCACAGGTACTGCACTGGCTCAGGTGCTGCGCGGTCCCTTGTGGGAGACCACCTGGTACCAGGTGCGCGCCTGATACATCCGGTCTTGCACCGCGTCGCCTGCTTCGCGGTACCCGGATCATTCATGGCGTTCCGTTAATTTTCTTTGCCAACCCGGCAGAAAGCTCGGGTCCGCTCTACACTGCTGCCAAGATGGGGCTGGGCTATGTGCCACCACGCCCCCGTCTCGCTGCCTGCGAATGGCTTCGGCCTGCATGATCGTCCTGGCTGCCCCGTCAAACCGCCATACATGGAGTACCTGAGATGGGCTGCGTGTCGAATGGTCGTGCTGCTGGTAACGCCGGACGTGGCATTTCACTGCAGTGGCTGGTGGCTCTCGCCATCGTGCTGGGCATGTTGCTGCTCGGCGCCGCCCTGGCCTGGCAGGGCTATCACGGCATTCGCCAGACCTTGGTGGCCGCAGCGGGTGATTCTGCCCAGCAAATTGGCAAGACCATCGACGAGCGCGCCCGGCGCCTGATCGACCCGGTGCACAGCAGTATCCGCCTGCTCGCCCACAACCCGGCCGCGCAAACCCCGGCGCAGCGCCTGGAACGCTTGCCGCAACTGGTCGAGACGCTGGACGCCAACCGCATGCTCAGTGCTGCCTACATGGGTTACCCCAGTGGTGAGTTCCTGCTGGTGCGCCGCTTGCGCGACCCGCAGTTGCTGCAGCGTTTCGCCGCGCCGCCGGGCACGGCATTTCTGGTGCAAAGCGTCAGCCGTGAGGGTGGGGCGGTGCAGGGTGAATGGCGCTTCTACGACCACGCGCTGAACCTGCTGCAGGCCCAGGCCAAGCCCGAATACCGCTACGACCCGCGCACGCGCCCGTGGTTTGTCGAAGCCAGCGCCCAACCCACCACCGTGCTGACCCACCCCTATGTGTTCTTCACCACCCGCGAGATCGGCCTGACCATGGCCCAGCGCAGCGTCGACGGCGGGGCGGTGATCGGCATGGACGTTTCGGTCGATGACCTGGCCAGCGAGACCCAGGGCCTGCGCATGACCCCCGGCACCGAGATCGTCGTGGTCGACGACCAGGGCAGCGTGGTGGCCTACCCGGACCTGCAGCGGGTAATCGTGCACGAAGGGCAGGCCGTGCGCTTGTCGCGCATCGGCGAACTGGGCATCCCCAGCCTGCAGCACCTTTACGCCGACCTGCCGCAAGGCACCCGCCCGCAGCCTTATCAGGTGGACGGCCAGACCTGGTATGGCATGCGCGTGCAACTGACCAACCTGGCCGGGCAGGACCTGCAGGTGCTGATTGCCGTGCCAGGCCATGAGTTGCTGGCCGGTGCGCGCAAGGTACTGCTCGAACAGTTGCTCTGGACCGCCGCCCTGATAACCGTGCTGCTGGTGCTTGGTGGTGTGCTCGGCCGGCGCATCGGCCGCCCGTTGCGGCTGCTGGCCGAACAGCTGCAAGGCGTGGCGGGTTTTGATTTCAGCCGCGAAGTCGGGGTGCGCTCGCGGGTGTCCGAGGTGCGTGAACTGAGCCGCGTGCTCAGCCGCATGTCCGGCACCATCCGCAGCTTCCAGGCGATTACCCTCACGCTCAGCCGCGAGCGCGACCTGGAGCGCATGCTCGACGGTGTGTTGACCCATCTGGTGGAAGCCGCCGGGGTCAATGCCGGCGTGGTGTACCTGTTCGATGCCGAACATGCCTTGCTGCGCCTGGCCGCGGCCTGCCGTGGCGAGCAGTACCCTGGCGAGCTGGCCGTGGATGAGACTGCCCAGCAGCACCTCGCCACGGCGGTGACCCAGGCTCTCGGCCTGCATGAGGGCAGCATGGCCTTGGTATTGAATGACCGTAGCCAGGCGTTGCTGGGCATCCTGGTCCTGCAACTGGGCGATGGACCTGTACACGAGCAGACAGGCCAGCCGTTCCGCAGCTTTGTTGCCGAACTGTCCGGGGTGGTGGCGGTGGCCATCGAGACACGCCAGCTGGTCGAAGCCCAGCAACGCCTGCTGGATGCCATGATCAAGCTGCTGGCCGATGCCATCGATGCCAAGAGCCCCTATACCGGCGGCCATTGCGAGCGGGTGCCACAACTGGCGCAGATGCTGCTGGACCAGGCGGTGGCGGCCGAAACCGGCCCGTACGCCAGCTTCAGCATGACCGAGGCTGAACGCTACGAATTCCACGTGGCGGCCTGGCTGCACGACTGCGGCAAGGTCACCAGCCCCGAGTATGTGGTGGACAAGGCGACCAAGCTGGAAACCTTGTACAACCGTATCCACGAGGTACGCATGCGTTTCGAGGTGCTCTGGCGGGATGCCGAGCTGGCCTATTGGCAAGGCCTGGCCAGCGGTGGCGACCAGCAGGCGCTGCAAGCCACCCTGGCGCGCAGCCAGGCCCAGCTGCAGGACGACTTCGCCTTCGTCGCCCAGGCCAACATCGGCGGCGAGTTCATGCAGGACGCCGACATCGAACGCCTGCAGCAGATTGGCCAGCGCCGCTGGCAGCGCCATTTCGACAACCGCCTGGGCATCTCCCGTGATGAGGTGGAGCGCTTTGCCGATGTGCCTGCGCCTGCGCTACCGGTTGACGAACCACTGCTGGCCGACCGCCCTGAGCATTGCGTGCCCTGGGGCCCCCGCAAGCCCCCGGTGGCCAAGGGCGACCCGCGCAACCGCTGGGGCTTCGACATGCGCTTGCCGGCCTGTGCCAGCAATCATGGCGAGTTGTACAACCTGGCGATCCGCCGCGGCACGCTGAATGATGAGGAACGCTTCAAGATCAACGAACACATCGTGCAGACCATCATCATGCTCAGTTCCTTGCCGTTCCCCCGCCAGCTCAAGCGGGTGCCGGACATCGCCGGCAACCACCACGAGAAAATGGACGGCAGCGGCTACCCGCGCCGGCTGGGCGAGCAGGACCTGGGCATTGCCGAGCGGGTGATGGCGATTGCCGACATCTTCGAGGCGCTGACCGCGGCGGACCGGCCCTACAAGGCGCCGAAGACCCTGTCCGAGTCGGTGAAGATCCTGGTGGGCATGGCCCGTGGCGGGCACATCGACGGCCAGTTGCTGGAGCTGTTCCTCAGCAGCGGGGTGTACCGCCAGTATGCCGAGCGGTTCCTGCGTGCCGAGCAGATCGATGAGGTGGATGTGGCGTACTGGTTGGGGCAGATGCATTGCCCGGCTTGAGCGAAAAATCAGATTTAGCCCCTTCCTTGTAGGCCATTTCCCAAAGATACTCACGCCGCCTGTTTCCCGTTGCGGCCGCTTTGGCAGCGCTCTAGTCTCGGCGGGTCGCTGCACATCAGCGATCGGCTTTGACAGGCCGCTTTGGGTTGATCGCATGGCTGAACTTTCAATGGCAGCTGTGCGTAGGGCACGTTCGCGTGCGCCGGTAACTGATCAACTCCGCCGGTCTGTCAACCTACGTACAGTTGCCGCCCTCCCGTTTGACAGCAGGTGTGTGGTAGCTCCATCAAGGAGTTGATTCATGCTGAAAGTTGTCCCCGATCCACCCCACATCCCCCCATTCCTTCGAAGACAGCAGATGCCCGATGGGCGCAGCACTTTGCATTAAGGCTTTATTGATGTGTCGCCAGGGCTGGCCTCTTCGCGGGTGAACCCGCTCCCACAGGACCACCACAGACTTCAAGACTTGCACAGTACCTGTGGGAGCGGGTTTACCCGCGAAAGGGCCGGCTCAGGCAGTCGAGATATTTCAGGGGGATTCACCAATGACCACAGAAGACACCCAATTCACCGTCGGCAAGACCACCTTCTACCAAGGCGAAAACGGCACCCATCCACTGTTCCGGATCGAGCCCGGCATCCCCTGTCGCGATGCCCGCGAGCAGTCCTCGGAATTGATGGGCTATGTCCGCGAACTGACCATCACCGGCCTGATGGATGAGAAACCGATGATGATCTGGGCCGCCCATTACCTGAGCGCAATGGCCAAGGCGCTGATGGATGATGCCGAGCTGGGCATGAAGCACTGAGGTATCGCAGATCTGCGTGATTACTTTGCAGGAGCGGCCTTGTGTCGCGAAAGGGGTGCGAAGCGCCCCCAACGATCTGTGCACCACCGCAAAAACGCCGGGGCCGCTTTGCGGCCCTTTCGCGACACAAGGCCGCTCCTACAGGAATCGCGCCGTTAATGAGGAACAGGGCAGGCCGGCGCAGGTCAATGCATCAGTTCATCCACCCCGACCCACCCACCATCGAACTCATCCATGGCATCCAGCACCGCTTCACGGAAATACGCCAGCGACGCCCGATCAAACAGCAACTGCAACGCCGGCCTCTCATCGCTCCCCACATTCAGCACGATCACGTTGATCCGCGCCGCCGAGGTCTGCGCGACCGCCCCAACGGGAAACGCCTGGGCGCGCAAGTCCACCCCGCACAACTTGGCCATCACCGCGCTGCAATACTCCCCCGACAGCTGCAGCCAGGCATGGCTATCCTGGCGCGGCAGCAGGTAGTTGCGCCGGGCATCCTGCACCCACCCGGCCTCTTCGGCAGCCACCCGTGCACCGCCGTCCGCCAGGCTGCCCAACAGCAGGTACTCGGTCTGCGACAAGCGCGCTACCCAGCCACCGTCTTGCTGGCGCACGGCCTGGTTGGGTAGCGACGGCAAGCGGTAGCCACGCGCCTGCAGGCAAGCGGCACTGTCGCCCCCTCGAAACCCGACCCGTGCCAGATCGGTCAGGTCAGTCAACGCGCAGTTGTGCAACAGCTCGGCCCGCGGGCTGTGTGGAATAAAAGCTTCGGCTTGCAAACTGGTCATGGCTCAGACCTCCTGGCGCAGGTTGTTGGGATCGTGGAACGGCAGGGGCACCACCTTGGCATTGACCATCACGCCGCCCTCCACGCGGATCGGGATGTGCATGCCAGGCGTGGCCTGATGGGCACCGGCGTAAGCCAGGCCGATGATCTGCCCCAGGGTTTGCGAGTATTCGCAGGATGTGACGTTGCCGCTGATATCCGCCCCGTCCAGCACCAGATGCCCCTCCAGCGGCTGCGGGCTGCCCTTGGGCAGGGTGAAGCCGACCAGTTTGCGCTTGAGCGGCTGCGCTTCGAGGATCTCGATCGAGCGCTTGCCGACGAAGAATGGCTTCTTGCGGCCGATGGCCCACTGCATGTCGATCTCCGCCGGGTGGGTCATGCCGTCGGTGTCCTGGCTGATGATCACGTGGCCTTTTTCCAGGCGCAGCAGGCGCTGGGTCTCGACGCCGAACGGGCGAATGCCCAACCCCGCGCCGGCCTGCATCAAGGCATCCCACAGGCGCTCGGCGTGGCGCGCCGGCACGTGCACTTCGTAGCCCAGTTCACCCACAAAGCCCACCCGCAGGATGCGCGCGGCAATACCGGCCACGGTGCCCTGGCGTACGCCGAGGTAAGGGAAGGCCTCGGCCGACAGGTCCACATCGTCACATACCTTGGCCAGCACCTGGCGTGACAGCGGCCCGGCCAGGTTGACCGCGGCCAGGGCGGCGGTGACGTTGGTGACGTCCACATCCAGGCGCCATTGCGCGTTCCACTTCAGCATCTGCTGGTAGATGCGGTCGACGCCGCTGGTGGTGGCGGTGACGTAGAAGTGCTGCTCGCCCAGCCGGGCGCACACGCCGTCATCGATCACCACGCCGTGCTCGTTGGTCATCAGTGCGTAGCGGGTGCGGCCGATGGCCAGCTTGGCGAAGCCGAAGGTGTAAAGGCGCTCCAGCAGTTCGGCGGCGTCGGGGCCGCGCACATCCAGGCCACCGAGGGTGGAAACGTCGATCAGGCCGACCTTCTCGCGCACATGGCGGGCTTCCTCCTGCATGCAGCGTTCGCGTTCCTCGGGCTTGCCATAATAGGCCGGGCGCTGCCAGATGCCGGCCGGCATCATCTTCGCCCCGGCTTCCAGGTGGCGGCGGTGCATTGGTGTTTGCCGGTACGGGTCGAAGGCGCGGCCGGCGACGTGGGCCAGTTTTTCCGCCTGGAACGGAGGGCGGGCGGTGGTCACCCCGGTTTCGCTGATGCTGCGCCCGGTGGCATGGGCCACCAGGCGGGCGGTCGGCAGCGCCGAGTGGCGGCCCTGGGACGGGCCCATGCCGACCGTGGAAAAGCGCTTGACCAGCTGCACGTCGCGGTAGCCGCTGCGGGTGGCGTTGACGATGTCGCGCACTTGCAGGTCTTCGTCGAAGTCGACGAAATCCTTGCCCTTGGGGTGGGGGAAGATCGGCCAGGGGAAGTTGACCTTGGCTTCGGCACTGAACACTGGCTGCACCGGCGCTTCCAGGCCCAGCGCTGCCAGCGCATCGACAGCCCCGCGAGTGGCGTCGGCCAGCACATTGCCCAGTGCGTGACGGCCGTTCACCGAGCCGGCGATATCCAGCCCGGCCGGCAGGTTGCTGATGACGAATTCGTCGCGGTTCACATCGTAGGCCAGCTTGCCGCCAGCCTGGCACAGCAACTGGTACACCGGCATGTAGCCTGCCGACATGCACAGCAGGTCGCAGGCCAGGCGCAGGCCATGCGGGCCGACTTTGCCCTGGCCGGTGATCGGGCGAATATCCACGCCACTCACGTGGCGCATGCCCGCTTCGTGCAGGGCTTCGTACACGGTGCTGCCCAGGTGCACGGGTACATCGCGGCGCTTCAGTTCGGCGGCCACTGCGGCATCGGCTGGCGCGGCGCGCATGTCGACCACCGCGGCCACGGCCACGCCTTGCTCCTGCAGGTCGAGGGCGGCGAGGTAGCCGTCATCGTGGCCGGTGAGGATTACCGCGCGCTGGCCCGGCTTGACCGCGTACAGCTTCATCAGCCGCTGCGCGGCGCTGGTCAGCATGACCCCCGGCAGGTCGTTGTTGCGGAACACCACTGGCTGGTCGAACGCACCGGCCGCCACCAGGCAGCGGCTGGCGCGCACCTTGTACAGGCGTTTGTGCTGGACCACCGGCAGGTAGTTGTCGGTGAACCAGCCGTTGCAGGTGGCTTCCAGCAGCACCTGGATGTTCGGGTGGCCCTCGACGGCTGCCAGCAGTTCCTGGCGCAGGCCGGTGGCGCGGGTGCCGGCAATGTCGAAGCGGGCGTAGGTGAGCGAGCCGCCAAGCACCGGCTGTTGCTCGATCAGCAACACCTTGGCCCCGGCATTGGCCGCGTCCAGTGCCGCACGCAGGCCCGCCGGGCCTGCGCCGATGACGGCCAGATCGACGAACAGATAGGCCTTGTCGTAATACTGCGGCCTGAAACCGAGGTCGAGCACGCCCAGGCCTGCCTTCTTGCGGATCAGCGGCTCCCACACCTTCCACATGCCCTTGGGCTTGTAGAACGAGCGGTAATAGAAACCGACCGGCATGAAGCGCGAAAACTTGCCCAGGTAGGCATCGCGGTCGTGCGCCAGGCTACCGTTGAAGTTCTGCCCTTCGACCACCAGGCCATCGCGGGCGGCTTCCAGGTCGGCCAGCACATTGGGCTCGTCCGGCAGCTGCACCAGGGTGTTGGCATCCTGCCCGGCCATGCTCAGCGGGCCGCGCGGGCGGTGGTACTTGAACGAGCGCGACAGCAACCAGCGGCCGCTGCCGAGCAAGGCGCTGGCAATGCTGTCACCGGCAAAGCCCTGGCAGGCCTGGCCGTCGAACTGGAAGTGCAGGGGCCGCTCGCGGTCGATCAGCAGGCCCATGGGCGCGGGGAGGCGAGTGTGGCTGTTCATCCGGCAATCTCCGGGGTGGCGGCGGGGGTGAAGTCGACGCGGCGGTCGAACAGTTCTTTCGGGTCGAAGGTGCGCAGCACCTGGTCGCTCACCGTGTGGCGTTCGGCCAGGAACCAGTAGCTGGAGGCGTTGTGCAGCCACCACTCGGTCACCACCCCGGCCAGGTTGTCGCTGTTGAACACATAGTCGGCCCATTCGGCGTCGCTGCAGCTGGCCGGGTCGGGCATGTGCCTGAATTCGCCGCCATAGGTGAACTCGCTGATATTGCGCGGGCCGTTCAAGGGGCAGGTCAGGATCTTCATCGTCGTCGCTCCTTAGTGGCTGGCCGCGGTGGCGCCCATTTCGTTGACTTGCTGGAAGCGGCTGAAGCGCTCCAGGTCAAAGGGTGCGATCAGTTCCGGTACCTTGCCGCCACTGGCGACCAGCTCGGCCATGGTCTTGCCGCAGATCGGCGTGGCCTTGAAACCCCAGGTGCCCCAGCCGGCGTCCAGGTAATAGTTGTGCACCGGCGACAGGCCCATGATCGGGCTGTAGTCCGGTGTCATGTCGGTGATCCCGGCCCATTGGCGCATCAGCTTGGCGTTGGCCATGAACGGGAACATCTCGATGGCGTGGGCCAGCAGGCTTTCCTTGAGGTCGAGGGTGGAGCGGGTGTTGTACAGCGGGTAGGGGTCGGAGCCGCCGCCAAAGACGATCTCGCCACGGCTGGTCTGTTGCACGTAGCAGTGCAGCGCCGACGAGCTGACCAGCGGATCGAGGAACGGCTTGAACGGCTGGGTGACCATGGCCTGCAGCGGGTAGGTATGGATCGGTGCACGGATGCCGGCCTTGGCCATCAGCAGCGAACTGGCCCCGGCCACGGCCTGTACCACGCAACCGCACTGCACGGTGCCACGGTTGGTCTTCACCGCTTCGATGCGCCCGTTGCGGATCAGCAGGTCCTGCACTTCGGTCAGCTGGTGGATCTCGACACCGCGCTTGGCCGCCTGCCTGGCGTAGCCCCAGGCCACTGCGTCGTGGCGTGCGGTGGCGCCGTCGATGTGCCACAGGCCAGCCAGCACCGGCAGGTGACCCGGGTCCAGGTTCAGGCTGGGCACCAGTTCGCGGATCTGCTGGCGGTCGATCATTTCCGTGCGGCCACCGAAATGCTTGTTGACCTCGGCGCGCTGGCGGAAGGCGCGCACGGTGGCGTCGGTGTGCGCCAGGGTGAGCTGGCCGCGCTCGGAATACATGATGTTGAAGTCGAACTCGTTCGATAGGTTCTGGAACATGCGCACCGATTCTGCGTAAAAGCGCACACCCTCACTGGTGAGGTAGTTGGAGCGGATCACCGCGGTATTGCGCGCGGTGTTGCCGCCACCGAGATAGGCCTTTTCCAGCACGGCGACATTGGTAATGCCGTGGTACTTGGCCAGGTAGTAGGCGATGGCCACGCCGTGGCCGCCGCCGCCGATGATCACCACGTCATAGCGTGGCTTGAGTTCGCACGGCGGTGGCAGGTCGACCTCCACCGGGTAGTCGGCGCTCAGGCCGTATTTCAGCAGGGCGAAAGGCATGGGGTGCGCTCCTGGTGGGCGGCCTGTTGTTGCAGGTCGAGGGCGAGCAGGGTGTTTTTCATCAGGTAGGCGATGGTCATCGGGCCGACGCCGCCAGGCACCGGGGTGATGCCGGCCACCTGGGGCAGGGCGGCGGCGAAGTCGACATCGCCGACCAGGCGGCTGTGGCCGCCTTCGTCGATGCGGTTGATACCGACATCGATCACCACCGCGCCGGGCTTGAGCCAGTCGGCACCGATCAGCCGCGGCTTGCCCACTGCGGCCACCAGGATGTCGGCCTGGCGACACAGCGCCGGCAGGTCGCGGCTGCGCGAGTGCACCACGGTCACCGTGCAGTCGGCCTGCAGCAGCAGGGCGGCCATGGGCTTGCCGACGATGTTCGAGCGGCCGACCACTACCGCATGCTTGCCGCGCAGCTCGCCACAGGCATCGCGCAGCAGGCGCATGCAGCCGCTGGGCGTGCACGGGGTGAGCACATCGCGGCCCTGGGCCAGGCCGCCGACGTTCTCGCTGTGGAAACCGTCCACATCCTTCAGTGGGCTGATCGCCTGGAGAATGCGGTGTTCGTCGATATGGGCCGGCAACGGCAGTTGCACGAGGATGCCGTTGACCTCGGGGGCGCGGTTGAGGCGCTCGATCAGGGCCAGCAGCTCGGCTTGGCTGGTGTCGGCGGGCAGGCGATGCTCCAGCGAGCGGATGCCCACCTCTTCGGCACGCAGCACCTTGTTGCGCACATACACCTGGCTGGCAGCGTCGGCGCCGACCAGCACCACCGCCAGGCCCGGCTGCACGCCGCCCTGGCGCAGTTCCTGCACCTGCTCGCGTACCTCGGCCAGCACCCGCGCCGCGGTGGCCTTGCCGTCGATCAGCTTGATACCGGGAATGGCGTTCATTTGAAGATCACCGTGCGGTCGTGGTTCAGGAACACCCGGTGCTCCAGGTGGTATTTCACGGCGCGGGACAGGGCGATGGTCTCGGTGTCGCGGCCGATGGCCACCAGGTCATCCGGTGCGTAGGCATGGTCCACGCGCTGCACTTCCTGCTCGATGATCGGGCCTTCGTCGAGGTCGCTGGTGACGTAGTGGGCGGTGGCGCCGATCAGCTTCACCCCGCGCTGGTAGGCCTGGTGATAAGGCTTGGCGCCTTTGAAACCGGGCAGGAACGAATGGTGGATGTTGATCGCCCGGCCTGACAGCTGGCGGCACAGGTCGTCGGAGAGGATCTGCATGTAGCGCGCCAGCACCACCAGTTCGGTGCCGGTGTCCTCGACGATGCGCAGCAGCGCGGCTTCCTGTTCGGCCTTGGTGTCCTTGCTGACCGGCAGGTAGACGAAACGGATGCCCTGGCGCTCGGCCATCGGGCGCAGGTCCAGGTGGTTGGAGACCACGGCGGTGATCTGCATGTCCAGCTCGCCCTTGGCATGGCGGTACAGCAGGTCGGACAGACAGTGGTCGAACTTGCTCACCATCAGCAGCACGCGCATCGGCCGGGCACTGCTGTGCAGGCTCCACTGCATGTCGAAGCGCTGGGCGACATCGGCAAAGCCGGCTTCCAGCTGCGGTGTGTCACCCGTGACACCGGTGTTGTAGCGGAACACCGCGCGCATGAAGAAGCGCCCGTTGTCCTCGTCGTCGAACTGCGCCATCTCGCTGATGTAGCAACCGTGCTCGGCCAGGTAGGTGGTCACCGCGGCGACGATGCCGGACACGGCCGGGCAGCTGACGCGCAGGATGAAGTGATCGGGAGCGGGATGCATGTCGGATAGGCCTCGTGATGGAGTGGGGCAGGTCGGGCACAAGGGCAAAAGAGGCTTCGCGAGAGGCGAAGTCATGTTTCTTGGTAAGAATATAAATTTCCTTTTGGCGATTTATAGGCGAAGTGAGGGGTGGCGGTCTAGAGATTTGTGAAATTTTTTATCCTGACAGGAAAGTTTTTTAGCGCCATCGCGGCTCCTGTGGGAGCCGGCTTGCCGGCGATAGGGCCCGCACAGGCGGCACAAAAACTGGCTATGCTTGCCCCATGACCAGTTCTCCATCCCTGCGCCAACCGTGCCCACCTGGCGCCTGCATTTGTGGCCGCGAACACCTGGCCGACCACCCGCAGACAGCCCAGCGCATCCTCCTGCTGACCCGCCAGGAAGAAAAGCGCCTGCTCGACCGCCTGGAAAACCTCAAGGACCTGGAAGACCTGCAACGCCTGCAGCAACGGATGTACGAAAACCTGGGCATCCGCGTGCATATCGCCCCTGGTTTCAACGAAGTGCGGACCATGCGTGGCATCGTCATCGAACTGGACGACCAGCCCGGGCTGTGCCGCAAGACCCGGCAGTCGATCCCGGCGGCGATCCGCCGTGGGCTGGAGCGCAACCCGCAGGTGGCCTTCCGCTTGCTCGATACCCACGACCTGTTGCGTGATACCTGATCTTTCATCCCAGCACCGGCTCTTTGTGGGAGCGGCCTTGTGTCGCGAAAGGGCCGCAAAGCGGCCCCAGGGTTCTAGCTGTGACGCAAATATTGCCGGGGCTGCTGTGCAGCCCTTTCGCGACACAAGGCCGCTCCCACAGGGGACCGCGTCAGCCCCACTAATTTTTCCGCCGCACGCTACGTCTACTTGAAAGCCCCCCTGCGCCAGGCGCGCAGCGGCATTCATCACTCAAGGAGACAGGCAATGACTTCCGTTTTCGACCGCGACGATATCCAGTTCCAGGTAGTGGTCAACCACGAAGAGCAATACTCGATCTGGCCCGACTACAAAGCCATCCCCAACGGCTGGCGTGCCGTAGGCAAGAGCGGCCTGAAGAAGGAATGCCTGGCCTATATCGATGAAGTCTGGACCGACATGCGCCCGCTGAGCCTGCGCCAGAAAATGGCCGAAGCCGCCGCCCAGTGACTGCATTGAACCTGCTGTGCCTGCCGTATTCCGGGGCCAGCGCCATGGTCTACAGCCGCTGGCGGCGCAAGCTGCCGACGTGGCTGCAGGTACGCCCGGTGGAACTGCCCGGGCGTGGTGCGCGCATGGCCGAGCCACTGCACACCGACATGCAGGCCCTGGCCCGGCAACTTGCCGCAGAACAGCACCTGGCGGCCAGCACCCCCTACGCGCTGCTCGGCCATAGCCTGGGCGCCTTGCTGGCCTTCGAGCTGGCCCATGAGCTGCAAGCGCTGGGCTGCCCGGCGCCACTGGCCCTGTTTGCCTGTGGTACCGCAGCGCCGACCCGCCGTGAGGATTACGACGGCAAGAACTGGCGCGAGCCCAAGAGCGACGCCGAGTTGATCGGCGAGTTGCGCGAGCTTCAGGGCACGCCCGAGGAAGTGCTGGCCAACGCCGAGCTGATGAGCCTGACCTTGCCCACCCTGCGCGCGGACTTCCTGCTGTGTGGTACCTACGCCTACCGCCAGCGGCCGGCCTTGCAGTGCCCGCTGCACGTGTTGGGCGGCATGCAGGACCGCGCCAGTGACGAGCAGTTGCAGGCCTGGCGCCAGGAAACCCACGGGGCGTTCTCGCTGCAGATGTTCCCTGGCGGCCACTTCTTCATCCATGAGCATGAGGACCGGGTGCTCGCTGCGCTGACCGCGTCGCTGCAACCGCTTCGGCTGTCCGCCTGATTGACGTCACCGCTTGCCTGGGGGAGGCTAGGCCTTTTCCCAGGCAAGAGGCAGACAATGCTGATCGATCCCCACAAGGCCACGCTGCTGGTCGTCGACATCCAGGAAAAACTCATCGGCGCCATGAGCGACCCTGAAGGCACCCGCGCGCGGGCCCGCTGGTTGTTGGCGGCGACGAACGAGCTGGAACTGCCGACGGTGATTTCCGAGCAGTACCCCAAGGGCCTGGGCCATACCCTGGCCGAGCTGCTGGCCGCAGCGCCGGCCGCCGAGGTGGTGGAGAAAAGCCATTTTTCCTGCGTGGCCGCAGAGTGCCTGCCAGCGAGTTTGATGGCGCGCGAGCAAGTGATTGTCTGTGGCATGGAAACCCACGTCTGTGTGCTGCAGACCGTGCTCGGCCTGCTGGCGCTGGGCAAGCAGGTGTTCGTGGTCGAGGATGCCTGCGACAGCCGTACCCCGGCGAGCAAGGCCGCAGGGCTGGCGCGCATGCGGGCTGCGGGGGCGCAGGTGGTGACCCGCGAAATGGTTTTGTTCGAGCTTATGGGCAGTGCCGGCCACCCGCTGTTCCGGCACATCAGCAAGACCTACCTGGTCGGTGAACAGCCCTGAACGGCCGGTTACTGGCTGCCGGGTTGATGGCCCTGGCGCTGCTGCAAGGCTGCGCCGGGCGCCGTGAGGAAGCACCCGAGGCGGACCCGGCCAAGGTCCGCGCCCAACTGCTGCGGCTGTTACCTGCCCAGGCCAAGGACCGTGAGGGCTGGGCTAGGGACATTCAGGTGGCGTTCGAGGCCCAGCGTATTGCCCCCAGCAAGAGCAACCTGTGTGCGGTGCTGGCGGTGACCGAGCAGGAATCGACCTTCAATGCCGACCCGCAGGTGCCCAACCTGGGGCGTATCGCCCGGGAGGAAATCGACCGCCGCGCCGCGCGCCTGCATATCCCCAAGCTGCTGGTCGATGGTGCACTGAAGACGCCGTCGGGTAATGGCAAGAGCTACCAGCAACGTTTGCAGGCGGTGCGCAGCGAGAAGCAGTTGAGCGAACTGTATGACGAAGTCATCGCTCGCGTGCCGCTGGGCAAGACCTTGCTGGGCGGGCTGAACCCGGTGCATACCGGTGGGCCGATGCAGGTCAGCATCGACTTTGCCGAAAAGCATGCGCGCGATTACCCCTACAGCCACGACGGCAGCATTCGCCAGGAAGTGTTCACCCGGCGCGGCGGCATGTATTTCGGTATCGCCCACTTGCTGGGCTATTCGGCCAACTACGATCGCCAGCTGTACCGCTTTGCCGATTTCAACGCGGGCTGGTACGCCAGCCGCAATGCGGCATTCCAGGCAGCACTGAGCAAGGTGACGGGGGTAACGCTGGCGCTGGATGGCGACCTGGTGGCGCCGGGCTCGATCATGCCCGGGACCACGGAAAAGGCGGCGCGCAAACTGGGAGGGAAGCTGGGCCTGCGCAACCCGCAGATCCGCAGCCAGCTGGAGGAGGGCGATAGCTTGGCCTTCGAGGACAGCAAGCTGTACAGCGGGGTGTTTGCCCTGGCGGATGCCGCGGCCGGCAAGCCGGTGCCACGGGCGGTGCTGCCGGGGATTCAGCTGAAAAGCCCGAAGATCACCCGCAAGTTGACCACGGCGTGGTTTGCCGGGCGGGTGGATGAGCGTTATCAGCGGTGCATGAAGCGCTAGCCTGTCATCCAACGCGGTCAACTGTGGGAGCGGCCTTGCGTCGCGAAAGGGCTGCGCAGCAGCCCCAGAAATTTGTGCATCTGTGCTGAAATCCTGGGGCCGCGATGCGGCCCTTTCGCGACGCAAGGCCACTCCCACATTGACCGTGCCAGCCTGCCTGATCAGCTTTCGCCCAGGGCGGCAACTACCTGATCCACACTGGCTTTCAGCCCCGCAAACGCATCCTCAGGGTCACTTTCCACCACCACCAGCTTCGCCCCGGACGCCTTGATCACCTCGGCCACAGCCGCCTCAGGCTGCCGATGGTCCAGCACCAGCGCCACATCCTGCGCCTTCAGGTTGTCCCCCAGCGCCTTCAGCGCAGTCGCATCCCACTCGGCCGGCAGCGGCTGCTCGACCACGTCCAGGTTCAACCCGCTGGCCAGATAACCCAGCCGCTCCGACAGGCTCACCACCGTCAGGTTGTCGACCTTGGCCAAGCGTGTCTGGCTGCTGGCCGAAAGCTCCAGCAACTGGCGTTTGAGCCCGGCCAGGTTGCCCTGGATCTTCGCCTTGTCGCCCGGCGCCAACCGCTCCAGGTCATTGGCTACCACGTCGGCCATGCGCCCGAAGTTGGTCGGATTGAGCCAGGGGTAAGCGCCATAGGCCTCGTCGCCGCTCACCGCAATACCCGGCAGTGCGCCATCCACCGGCCGTGCGGCGTCGATCTCGACGATCCGGATATTGCTGCGCCGGGCCATCGGGTACAGCGGGTCGTCACGCCAGATCGAGCGCACGCCGATCACCGCGTCGGCCTGCTGCGCGGCCTTGTGCAGGCTGGCGCCACCGCGCCCGCTGAAATAGGAAGGTTGGCGGCTGGCAGGCAGGTTGGCGGGGGCTGCACGCGTGAGCTGCACCGTGGTGCCGTCGAGCAGGGCGCTGGCCAGGCTGTGAGTGACGGGCAGGGTGGTCAGTACTTGCGTGGCGAAAGACAGCGACGGCAGGCCGGCCAGGGCCAGCGCCAGGGTCAGGCGTTTCAGGTTCATGCCGGGTTTCCTTGCAGGCGGGGGACGAGGGCGCGGGCCAGCGCCGCCAGGGCGAAGCAGATGCCGGCGACCAGGATGATCGCGGCGCCGGACGGCACCGGCAGGTCGCAAACGATCGGCAGCAGGATGCCGAGCAACGTGCTCAGCGTGGCGATCAGCACCGACAGGAAGAAAAAGCCCTTCAGCGACTGGCTGACCAGGCGTGCGGCGGCAGCGGGAATCACCAGCAGCGCCCCGACCAGGATCGCCCCGATCACCTTCACCGAGGCCACGGTGACCAGGGTCACCAGCACCACGAACAGGTAGTCCAGGGTTTTCACCGCCACCCCGCGTACGGCCGCCAGCTGTGGGTTGAAACTGGCCAGCATGATGCGGTTGTACAGCGGCACGGCCAATGCCAGCACCAGCACCGCGACGATGCCCAGCACCACCAGGTCCTGGCCGCTGACGGTCAGCACCGAGCCGAACAGCACGTTCTCGAGGATGTGCACATTGATCTTGCCCGCCAGCATCAGCAGCAGGCTGGCGCCCAGCGCCAGCGACACCGACAGGAACACGCCGATCAGCGTGTCCGGCGACAGCCCGGTGCGGTTGCGCAGGAAGTTGAGCAAGATGCCGAACAGCAGGCAGTAGCCGAACAGGCTGCCGTAGGGGCCGGTGTAGGGCTCCCCCAGCAGGATGCCGATGGCCACGCCGGTCAGCGCGGCATGGCCTACTGCCTCGGAGAAGAAGGCAAAGCGCTTGACCACCACCAGGGTGCCCAGGCCGCCCAGCACCGGGCCGATCATCAAACCGGCCAGCAGAGCGTTGACCACGAAGCCGTAGGCCAGCGCCTCGGGCAGGTAGCCGGCAGTGGCCCAGTCCTGGACCGTTTGCCGAAAGATTTCGAAACTCATCAGGCAAGGCTCTCGCTACGCGGGTGAACGGAGAACAGGCCGAGCAGGCGCTCTGGGGTCAGGGCCTGGGCGGGCGGGGCGTCGAACAGTACCTGGCGGCTCAGGCCGGTAACCCGGTCGGCCAGGCGCAGCACAGCTTCCAGGTCGTGTTCGATCCATAGCACGGTGGTGCCGGCCTGGCGCCAGCCCTGCAGCAGTTGTTCGAACACCTGGATACCGGCTTCATCCAGGGCCGACATCGGCTCGTCCAGCACCAGCAGTTGCGGCTCGGGAATCAGGCCCTGGGCCAGCAGCACGCGTTGGCGTTCGCCACCGGAAAGCGCGCCCATGCGCCGTTTGCGCTTGTCGAGCATGCCGACCCGCGCCAGGGCCGCGTCGATAGCCGGCTGCACACGGCGCGACAGGCCGAGGAAGGCGGGGCGGCGCTGGCACATGGCAGCCATGAAATCGTCCACGGTCATCGGCAGGCCACGGTCGAACTCCAGCGCCTGCGGCACATAGCCGATCACTTCGCGTTCGCCGGGCCAGTGCAGGGTCAGCTGGCCCTGGTGCGGCATCTGCCCGAGCAGGGTCTTGATCAGCGAACTCTTGCCGCCGCCGTTGGGGCCGACGATGGCATGCACGCTGCCGGCGGCGACGTTGAAGCTGACCTGTTCGAGGATGCGGGTGCGGCCCAGGGTCAGGTCGATGCCGGCAAACTCGATGCGCGGCCCGCAGGCTGTCACCAGGTTGGCGGCGGCGGTCATGCGCGGTTCTCCTGGATGGCGCGGACCACGGTGTCGAGGTTGCGCTTCATCTCCACTTCGTACTTGTCCTTGGTGTATTCGCCGTAGGAAATGTGCGTCAGCGGGTACAGGCGCACGCCGGATTCACGCTGGATGGTTTCGACATAGGCCGACGGGAAGTCCATTTCCGAGAAGATCACCCGCACATCCAGCGCCTTGAGCTGGTCGATGGTCTTTTTCAGCTGGGCCGGGCTGGGTTCGATGCCATGGGCTGGCTCGACCACCGCAGTCACCTCCAGGCCGAAGTCGCGCACCAGGTAGTCGTAGGCGGCATGGATGGTGGCGACCCGGAAGGTGGCGCTGGGCGCCTCGGTGACCTTGGCCAGTGCGTCGGCACGCAGTGTGCGCAGGCGCTTGGCATAGGCGCGGGCGTTTTGCGTGTACAGCTTGGCGTTGTCCGGGTCGAGCTTGCCCAGTTCGCGGGCGATGTTGTTGACCTGGGCGATGGTGGTGCTGATCGACAGGAAGGTGTGCGGGTTGACCACCTTGCCGGCGCCACGGGCGGCAATGCCGGTGGCCGCCAGCAAGGGTACGTTCTGGTTGGCCTCGATGGTATTGATGCCGGGCTTTTCGCTGGCGGCGATCATGCGGTCGGCGAAATCGTCATGGCCAACGCCGTTGAGCACCACCACGTCCAGGGTGCCGATGCGCTTGATGTCCTCGGCCCGTGGCTCGTAGGCATGGGGGTTGAACCCCGCCGGAATCAGCGGCACCACTTCGGCCTTGTCGCCGACGATGTTGCTCACATAGCTGTAGTAGGGGTGCAGGGTAATGCCGATACGCAGGGGCTTGCCGTTATCGGCCAGGGCCTGTGCCGGCAGGGCAAGGGCCAGGAGCAGGGCGAGGGCGGAGCGGAGCATGGGGGAGTCCTTGGGTTCAGTGACGGTGTTCGCGGGTGACCCCGGCGTCGTAATGGCTGACCACCTGCTGCCAGCCGGCGGCGATCAGGGCGGCCTGGCCAAGGTCGTCCGGGGTCACGGCGGCGCTGTCGCGGCGCAGCCAGACATCGGCCTGGCCGGTGCTGTCGGCCGGCAGGATCAGCAGCAGGCTGCCGGCCACTTCCGGGGCCTGGCTGCGGCCAAGGTAGGCCCCGGGTTCCAGCCACGACCATTGGTGGTTGCCACGGCCCTGGCTGCCGGCATCGACCACGAACGGCGGCAGGCCTTCCTCGGCCAGGGCCTGTACGCTGGGCGCGGCGGCGTTTTCTTCACGCAGCAACTGGATTTCGTCGAAGGCCACCCGCAGGTCGGTGTACAGGCCTTGCTCGGCGGCGGTGAGGTCGCGACGGGCGTCGATCTGGTGGCTGGCGATGGCCTGTTCATCCTCGCGTTCGCCGCGCAGCAGCACCACGCTGGTGGCGAGTACCACGATCAGCAGGCTGACCAGCAGCACGTACAGGGTTTCGTGCCCGGCACCGGCCGGGCGAATCACTTGGGCGCGGCTCATGGCTGGGCGATATCGGCGTGGTCGACTTCCACCACGTGCCCGGGGCCGGCATCGAACAGCACGTAGAACTCACCGTCCGGGCGTTTGAAGGTCAGGGTCGAATCATCACCGAGCTTGCCGCCGACCAGCACCTGTTCGTCGTAGGCGATCACGTCCAGGGTTACCCCGGGGGCACCGCTGCCATCCGAGAAGCCGCCGGTGCACTTGACCTGGCCACCAGGCAGTTCTTCGCACTCGCACATCGGGTTGTGCGCCAGGGCCGGGCCGGCGGCCAGCACCAGCAAGGGCAGGGCGAGGGTGCGCATCAGGTGTTTCATTTATTGCCTCCTTGTTTCTCGAGCCAGGCCACGGTGGCTGGCGATGCCTTGGCCAGAGGGACCGACGCCTGGTGCATGCTGCCGTCCCAGCCTTCCAGGGTGATCCAGATCTGCGCGTCGGGCTTGGTGCGTGGCGGGATCGGCAACGAGGTGCCCATGTTGTACGGCGCACCGAAGAAAATCGTGCCGGCGGCGCGCAGGCTGCGCGGTTTGCCGATGCGCAGGTAGGCCGCCTTGACGCCGTTGACGCAGGCCTTGCACAGCGATGCATTGAAGACCTTGAAGTGGCCGGCAGGGCCGTCGGCGCGGGGGGGCTCGTCACGCATCTCGGCCAGGTCCAGGGTATAGGGGCCGACCTGGATGTCGTTGATCACATTGGCGCCGAGCCCCGCTTCGCCGCGGAACAGCTTGGCGTCGGCGAAGTACTTGGGCATGAAGCCCAGCGGGATGAGGATCAGCAGGATGTTCAGGTGAAAACGCCACTTCAGCCACAGTTGCTTCAGCGGGCTGACGGGCACGGCTTGGGCCTGGCTCATGGGCGGATCTCCGCGGTGGGTTCATGGCGCGCCATGCGCGGTGCGCGCTCGCTGCGCTTGAGGGCGGCGGCGGTGGCCTGGGCGGTGCGTTTGGTCCAGATCAGCAAGCCGCTGAACACCATCAGGGTGAGGACCAGGCCAAAGAAGAACCACACCAGCTTGATCGGCAGGCCGCCGAAATCGCCGGTGTGCAGCGGGCGCATCGACTCGGTGACGAACTCCAGGGCGGAGCGGTCGCTGATCAGGAACTGGCTGTCGACATTACGCGTGTATGGGTTTACCGAGGCGCTCTGGAACATCAGCGGGTACCAGCCTGGCCCTGCCAGGGTGATGTGGCTGTAGGCGGTGGCCGGCAGTGAGATGAAGCTGATGTCCAGCCCCGGGACCGCCAGGCCGGCGATGCGTGCCGCTTCATCCAGGTCGATGCGCGTTGCCGGGCTGCCATTCGGGGTTTGCGGCACGTCCTCACGGGCGATCACCGGCACGATGGGCCGGCTGGAAATGGTGATGTGGTTGTCGGCCAGGATCGCCTGGATCAGGAACCAGGTGCCGGTGATGGAAATGACCGCAATGAACCAGATTGACCAGACCCCGGCCAGGCGGTGCAGGTCGCCCCAGAAAATCCGCGCACCATGGCCGGTGCGCACCGGCTTGAAGAAACCCTTCCAGAACTTCTTGTACACCACCAGGCCGGTGACCAGCGAAGCCAGCATGGGCAGCCCGAGCAGCGACACCAGGTACCAGCCCCAGCTGAAGCCGTTGGTGAACGGCACCAGCCACCAGCCGTGCAGGGCGCGGGTGAAGGCTTCGAAGTTGAAGTCCGGGGTCTTGCCCTGGATGGCCCCGGTGTAGGGGTTTACATACAGCGTCGGGCTGGTGCCGTCAGGCAGGGTGACATTGGCTTTGACCGCGAAGTGCGAACCGTCCGGCTGGATCAGCCGCTCCACCACCATGTCCGGCTCGGCCTTGTGCAGGGCGTCCAGTACCTGCTGGAAGCTCAGGCGCTCGGCGTCGGCGTCGGGCTTGTTGGCGCGCACGGCGGGGTCGGCCAGCCAGACGATTTCCTGGCTGACCACCGCGAGCATGCCGGTGAAGCAGACGATCAGGACAAAGAACCAGATCGGCAAGGCGAGCCAGCTGTGGACCAGGAACCACAGCCTGGATTTGGATTTTTTCGGTGATTTGGCCATCTGACGGTCTTCTGCAATGGGGAGTCGAGCGTGTGCCCAGCCAAAGAGGGGCTGTATTGATAAGGACGAATGAGAATCGAAAACCTGCCGTTTTAAATGCAAGCAAATGTTTCAAGGCCGAGGGCGAATGCCTGGGCGTCGGTGTCATTGGGGGCTGCTGCGCAGCCCATCGCCGGCAAGCCGGGCTCCCACAGGGCACGCGCAATCTTGAGGTCAGTGCTGTACCTGTGGGAGCCCGGCTTGCCGGCGATGGGCCGCACAGCGGCCCCAATCGATTCAGGCCAAGGTCGGCCTGGAAGGCATGAAGCAGGAGGGATCAGGCGCGGGTCAGGGCCACTGCCGGTTGCGGCTTGCCGTGCAGCTGCGCCAGGTCCTGGTACAGCGCGCGGCCAATTTCCGCAGCGCGCGCCGGCAGCACCGAGAGCAGGGTGTCACTTAGGCCGTGGCTGTTTTCGCAGAAGCCCTGCAGGTATACCGAGGCCTGCAGGTCGGGGCTGGCCAGCACGCGGTAGTTGCGGTCGACGCTGAAATCTTCCAGGTAGCCTGCCAGGGGCGCCAGCAGGTCACGGTGCGAGCGGCGCTCGTAGCCGGTGGCGAGTATCACCGCGTCGTAGCGGTGGGTCTGCTGCTGGCCGGTGGCGAGGTCGCGCAGGGTCAGTTCCAGGCCTTCGCGGGTGGCCACCACGGCTTCGACCTGGCGCCGGCACAGCACGTTGTGGCGGTACTGGTGGGCGACCTTCTGCCGGTAGAGGATGCCGTAGATGCGTTCGATCAGGTTGAGGTCGACCACCGAATAGTTGGTGTTGTGGTATTCGCCCAGCAGCTTGCTGCGCTGGTCGGCTGGTTCGTTGTAGACAAGGTCGGTGTAGTCCGGCGAGAAGATCTCGTTGACGAACGGGCTGTCATCGGCAGGCTTGAGCGCCGAACCGCGCAGGATCATGTCGACCTTGACCGACGGGTAGCTGTCGTTGAGGTCGATGAACGCCTCGGCGGCGCTCTGGCCCGAACCGATCACGGCAATGCGCATCGGCTTGCCGGCGGTGCATGGCAGCTTGTTCAGGCTGCTCAGGTACTGGGAGTGATGGAATACCCGCGGGTCGTCCTTGAATGCGCCGAACTTTTCCGGGATTTTCGGCGTGCCGCCGCTGCCGACCACCACCGAACGGGTGCGGCGGCTGTATTCGCGGCCTTGGGCGTCGCGCGAGACCAGGCGCAGGTGCTCGACCCGGCCCGCCTGCACGTCCGGCTCGATGCGCAGCACTTCCTCGCCATATACCGCCTGGGTGGCGAAGTGCTCGGCGGCCCAGCGCAGGTAGTCGTTGTACTCGAGGCGGCAGGGGTAGAAGGTACCGAGGTTGATGAAGTCGGCCAGGCGCTGCTTCTGGTGCAGGTAGTTGACGAAGCTGTAGGGGCTGGTGGGGTTGCGCAGCGACACCAGGTCCTTGAGGAACGAGATCTGCAGCTCGCTCTGGGTGGCCAGGGTTTCGCCGTGCCAGCGATAGTCCTGCTGTTTGTCGATGAACAGCGCGTCGAGGGCATGGCCCTGGGACTCGGCGAGTTCTTCCAGGGCGATGGCCAGGGCCAGGTTGGAAGGGCCGAAGCCCACGCCGATCAGGTCCTTGATGGTTTCCGGGTTTGCAGACTGGCTCATGGCTGCGGTTCCATAATGGTCGAATGTTGACGCTCGCCGGGAGAGGCCGGCGCCTGCGCTTGTACATTGGGTGGAACGAGCCAAACGACGGGGAATTTACTGGCGGGCGACCGGCCACTTGCAACAGGGGGCTAAAGGCTTGCGCCTGTCGGCCGATAGGCAGAACAACCCAAGGACCCATTTGCAACGCAGGGAGTAAGACATGACAGGTATTGCAGCAGTCAGCATCAGCACCACGGCCCAGGCGGTGAGCACAACCCAGGTCGCCGACAGCCAGGATGCGCAAAAGACTGAAGAGAGCGGGGCCGGCACTCAGGCCGACACGTCGAAATTGAGCGGTGGCGGCCAGGCTCAAGGCGCCCAGGGCAGCAGTGAAAGTTCGGAGCCTGCGCACATCAGGCAATTGCGCGAGATGATCAAGAAGCTGCAGAAGCAATTGGCCGAGGAGCAGAAGCAACTGGCCCAGTTGATGGCGCAGAAGATGGACGAAACCACCAAGCTGGCAGTTGTGTCCGCCAAGCAGGCGAGTATCGCCACCATCAATGGTGAAATCCTGCAGGCCACCGCGCAGTTGCTCGAAGCGCTACAGAAAACGGGTGGCAGCAGCGCGGGCGGGATGGTCAGCACCACGGCCTGACGAACTTGGGGCTGCTGTGCAGCCCATCGCCGGCAAGCCGGCTCCCACATCGACCGCGCAGGGCAGTTGCTCTCGCAGGCCTGGTGCTGTCACTGTGGGAGCTGGCTTGCCGGCGATAGGGCCGGTGCAGGCCCCATCATTCCGGTGGCGGTCATTCGGCCGCCAGGCGCCCCTTGTTCTGCCGCTCCGC
>NZ_JAWJYQ010000064.1:0-3810 GCF_032971465.1 Pseudomonas sp. LSJ-87
CCCATCATTCCGGTGGCGGTCATTCGGCCGCCAGGCGCCCCTTGTTCTGCCGCTCCGCCTTGTACTGCATGGCCACCGCCGGCGCCGGCTTGGCAGCACCGGTTTCCAGCCACTGACGCATGCGGCTGGCATCGGCGAAGTGGGTGTACTTGCCAAAGGCGTCGAGGATCACCATGGCAACCGGGCGGTTGTCCATGCGGGTCAGCAGCACCAGGCAGTGCCCGGCTTCATTGGTGAAGCCGGTCTTGGTCAGCTTGATGTCCCAGTTGCTCTTGTTCACCAGGTGGTCGGTGTTGCGGAAGCCCAGGGTGTAGTTGGGCTTGCGGAAGGCCACGGTCTTCTCGCGGGTGGTCGACAGCTCGCTCAGCATCGGGTACTTGCGCGACGCCATCAGCAGCTTGGCCAGGTCACGGGCCGTGGACACGTTCTGCGTCGACAGGCCGGTCGGCTCGACGTAGCGGGTGTGCGCCATGCCCAGGCTGCGGGCCTTGGCGTTCATCGCCTTGATGAACGCCGGGTAGCCGCCGGGGTAATGGTTGGCCAGGGTGTTGGCCGCACGGTTTTCCGATGACATCAGGGTAATCAGCAAGGTTTCGCGGCGGTCGAGCTGGCTGCCCAGCCGCACACGCGAATACACGCCTTTCATTTTCGGGTTGTTGGCAAGGGTCATGGTGAGCATCTCATCCATGGGCTGCTTGGCATCCAGCACTACCATCGCCGTCATCAGTTTGGTCACCGAGGCAATCGGTACCACGCGGTCGGCATGGCTCGAATACAGTTCCTGGTTGGTGTTCAGGTCGATCAGCAGGGCACTGCCCGAGGCGAGATGCAGCTTGGATGGGTCACGTTGAACCTGGGCCGGGGGTTGTGCAGCAGCGGTCGACGGAAGGGTCGCAGTACCTGTGAGCAACAGCAGCAGGCTGAGGATGGACAGGGATGTTTTCACGTTGAGGCTCACTAAAAGTTGGTATGTCGTTGGCTGTGCAAGGGTTTTCCCCCAAAAACCGCTGCATTCTGGAGTATGGCTGATTTGCTGTCGAATGCCTTATGACTAAAGGGCGCAACGTGAACGAAATTTAATCCGGTACCTGTCCTGTACCCATCATCACTCTGCCGAAGACAGCAGAACAACCTCGAAGGTCGTCCCTTCCTCTTCGGTCGACTCCACCTCAATTCTGCCACCGTGGTTCGCCACGATCTCCGATGCGATGAACAGGCCAAGGCCGAGCCCCGCTGCGGAGCCCCGCTCTCCGGATGAGTAGCTCGAGTATCGCCCTTCCGGCTTGAAGATGTAGGGCATCACCTCGGGTGCAATAGGCTCTCCGGAATTCTGGACGCTGACCCGTGGAACACCATCCCCCCTGGCCACCGTGACCTTGATCGGGGCCGTCGCATCGCCATGGCGCAGGGCATTGCCTATCAGGTTGGAGAAAACCTGAGAGATGCGGTCAGGGTCGAATTGCCCGGTGATGTGCGCCTGCTCATCCAGGATGATCCGCGCGTGCGGGAACGCCGTGCGCAGTTCGTCGATGACAGCCTGGCAGATAGAGTTCAGATCCACTTTCCGCAAATCCACTGGAATGCCAGTCCCCAGGTTGCAGCGGGCCAGATCCAGCAAATCGTTGATCATGACATTTGCCCGATGTGCACTGGTACAGACCTGGGTCGCCAGTAACTTTCCCTTTTCATCCAGCCCCGTCTGCCGCTGGATCAGCCCGCCAGCCATGAGTATCGCGCCCAAGGGCGAACGCAAATCATGACCGAGCACGGCGAGCACCATTTTCCGGGTCGCCTCGACTGCCGTTCCGTAGGCCGCGATCGACTCTACGAGCGCCTGGTCAATCGCTTCATTGAACCGGATCATGTCCTGAACATGATGCGCGTCTGCGAACGATTCCTGGGTAAGCCAGAGTGACAGAACGCTTGCGCGCAATGCCCGGTATTCGGACACCATCTGATCCATCGAGAACCCAGCTATCAAGCGAGCAACCGCGTGGGTCTGCGCTGCGGTTTCGCTGGAACTCCTGGGGCCTCTCCCTTGTGCTTTCTCGGACTGTTGTTGCCTGCTCTGGGGCGTTCTCATGTCTGCGGCCACGGTGCGGAGCAACTCCTCGGCATGATTGCGCAAGCCGATGGAGTCCTGCTTTGGCAGCTCTGTTTCAACCGAGCGGGCGTAATTTTCCCAAGCCTGGAGAATGGGTTCCATACTGCTACCAATGAAATCGAACAGTCTCATGGGGCCTAACCCTGATCAGGAAAAAAGACATCCGAGTAGCTTGGTTCATCCGGGATACAGGAAGTTTGAGCGGCAGTCATGAGCGGCCCACCTGGAGTTCAGCCAAAGGCGATCCCGATGCAACCTGCGTCTGGGGGGCAGGGCACCGGGATCTCTTGCCGGCTGCCTGGGTTCAGGCATGGGTCAGCGAGAGGTCGCTGATGATGCAGATCGAGCCGTCATCGGCGGGCGTGGTATCGGTGTAGTCCACCTGGTTGTAGACCCCGCCGTGGAACTCGAATAGCTGTGTAGCCCAGGTGCTGTCGAACTGCAGATCGCCGGACGTACCGCTCACGCCATTGCACTTGGCCGTAACGTTGACCACGCCTGCTGCGGTGGCGTGGATGCTCACCTCGAACTTCGCCCCCAGCGGTACCCCCTTGAGCACCGTCGAGTTGATCGGGTCAGTCTGGTTGTAGGTCCGCCGAAAACCCAAGGTGATGTCGCCCTTTTTCCAGAACACCTTCACGGGCGGGCTGTCGTCCCCGTAGACGTGCATCTGCGCGATGACCACCTTCTGCGCCCAGTTGACCTTGGTCAGTGTCATTTCCTGGCGATTCCAGTGATCCGGGGCGCCGCCCAGGGTCCAGTATTTCGGCTCCGACCACTCGCAGCGGGTCCTGCGGGTGCTTTTGCTCGAAGCGCCTTTGGTGGGGGCAGACAACTGGACCGAACCGTCGCTGAGTACTGTCACGTAGTTCGGGTACAGGGCAATCGCTTCGCTGCCGGTGAGTTCGACCGCTAGGGTGCTGATCGACGATTCGGCTACCGGAACGGCGATGGTGAGGTTGCTGATATCTACGCTCATGGGGGGAACTCCTGAATGAATATGACGGTTAGTGCCGCAGCAGCACGATGGCGGCTGCTGGAATAAAATTTAGCCTTACGCTAAATCATCGTCAATAGCTCAGGGCTAAAATTATTTCGCCGGGCGACAAATTACCTGTTGGCGAAAATTTTCTGCAGCGGGGCTTTACGCTTGATTTGGCGGTGAGATAAGCTTTCCTTGAATGCTGTACGAATATACAGCTGTCAGGATAAGAATATGTCTAAGCACATGAAATCGACGCCCCATCAGCGCCAGGAAATGACCGGAATAGAGCGGCTGAGCTTGCGGGTATCAGCGATGATCAACCACCCGCTCGCGCAGACGCAGCGCTGGGTGACGGTGCATCGCCTGGATACCGACGGTGATGCCGAGTGGGAGGAGGTGATGGGCCTGCTGGCCGAGACGCCCGAGCTGGAACTGACCTTCAACGACGACGAGAGCGTGACGGTGCGCTGGGAGCGCGGCAGCGTGGAGGAGCGCGACGACTTTATCGTCGAGCAGGACAGCGAGCAGCAGGTCGAGGAGGCGGCACCTTTCTGAAGGTCAGAAAGAGCCTGCGGGGTAGCGTAATACTGTTCACTCAAGTCTGATGTGACATCGATTGGGGCTTCCTTGCAGCCCTTCGCGGGCAAGCCCGCTCCCACAGGAATGTGCATTCCTTGAGGCCTGCATCGTACTTGTGGGAGCAACTGTCTTGCTCAATTTC
>NZ_JAWJYQ010000065.1:0-34078 GCF_032971465.1 Pseudomonas sp. LSJ-87
TAAAACTGTCCAACTTTTCGGGGGCAGTCCATTTTGTGGGAGCGGCCTTGCGTCGCGAAAGGACTGCGGAGCAGTCCCCTGAATTCAGCGGCGCTGCATAAATTGCCGGGGCTGCTGCGCAGCCCATCGCGACACAAGGCCGCTCCCACAGTGACCACCCAGCCCAAGCCAGTTTGCAAAACGCCAAACTACTGAAACAATGCACACCATTTTCGGAATTGGTCGTACGGAGAACAGCGGGTGCAGATCCAGGGTCACTATGAGCTGAAGTTCGAAGCAGTGCGCGAAGCCTTCGCCGCGCTGTTCGATGATCCCCAGGAGCGTGGCGCCGCGCTGTGCATCCAGGTTGGTGGCGAAACCGTGGTCGACCTGTGGGCCGGCAGTGCCGACAAGGACGGCCAGCAGGCCTGGCACAGCGATACCATCGCCAACCTGTTCTCCTGCACCAAGACCTTCACCGCTGTCACCGCCCTGCAACTGGTCGGCGAGGGCAAGCTGGCCCTCGATGCGCCGGTGGCCAACTACTGGCCCGAGTTCGCCCAGGCAGGCAAACAGGCGATCACCCTGCGCCAGCTGCTCAGCCACCGTGCCGGCTTGCCGGCCATCCGTGAGCTGCTGCCGGCCGAGGCACTGTATGACTGGCAGGCCATGGTCGATGCGCTGGCTGCCGAAACGCCCTGGTGGACACCCGGCACCGAGCACGGCTATGCCGCCATTACCTACGGCTGGCTGATCGGCGAGCTGATCCGCCGTGCCGACGGCCGTGGCCCCGGCGACTCGATCGTGGCCCGTACCGCTCGGCCGTTGGGGCTGGATTTTCATGTCGGCCTGGCGGACGATGAGTTTTATCGCGTGGCGCACATCGCCCGTGGCAAGGGCAACGCCGGGGACGCTGCTGCGCAGCGCCTGCTGCAGGTGACCATGCGCGAGCCCGAGGCCCTGTCGACCCGTGCCTTCACCAACCCGCCGGCGATCCTGACCAGTACCAACAAGCCGGAGTGGCGGCGCATGCAGCAGCCAGCGGCCAATGGCCATGGCAATGCGCGCAGCCTGGCGGGCTTCTATGCAGGGTTGCTGGACGGCAGCCTGCTCGAATCCGAACTGCTCGACGAACTGACCCGTGAGCACAGCCTCGGCCAGGATCGCACCCTGCTCACCCAGACCCGTTTTGGCCTGGGCTGCATGCTCGACCAGCCCGACGTGGCCAATGCCACGTTCGGCCTCGGGGCCCGCGCCTTCGGCCACCCAGGTGCCGGTGGCTCGGTCGGTTTCGCTGACCCGGAACATGATGTGGCCTTCGGTTTCGTGGTCAATACCCTCGGCCCTTATGTGCTCATGGACCCGCGAGCCCAGAAACTGGTACGCGTCCTTGCCAGTTGCCTTTGATCGGGTAATGCGGGTGTTGGCCCACCCCTTTGACTATCCTCAATGCCAACGCCTGAAAGGCGTAGGCAAAATTTCTTTCTATTTCATGGTGTATCGCTGATGTCTTCACACAAAACCTTAGCACTCGCCCTGTGCCTGACCGCCGTTACCGGCTGCGCCAGTCACCCCCAGGACGGCTCGAAGGACAGCGCCTCGAGCTGGTGGCCCTTCGGTTCGGACAAGGTTGCCGAGCAGGAAGTGAAGCAAGCCGTCACGGAAAACGTGGCCAAGGCCGACGCCAAGTCCGACAACGCCAGCCGTTGGTGGTGGCCGTTCGGCGGTGAAGAGAAGCAGGCAAAGGGGCCGGTGGTACCGAAGATCGACCAGAAGGCCACCCAGGCCTGGCTGGACGAGTACGAGCCCAAGCTGCGTGAGGCGATCAAGGGCAGCAAGCTGGAACTGGAGCGCCGTGACAACGTGCTGGCCGTAACCATCCCGGTGGACAGCTCGTACAACCCTGACCGTCCGAACATGCTGCTGCCGATGACCCTGGGCCCGATCACTCGTGTGGCCAAGACTGTCGAGGGCGATGCCAAGACCGCCGTGCTGGTGCTCGGCCATGCCGACAGCAGCGGTGTCGCTGCCGCCAACCAGAAGCTCAGCCTGGAGCGCGCCGCTTCGGTGTCGGCCATTTTCCGCCTCAGCGGCCTGCAGCGTGATCGCCTGAACCTCAAGGGTATGGGCTCGGAAATGCCGCGCGCCGCCAACGACAGCGCCGAGGGCCGTGCCCTGAACCGCCGTGTGGAAATGCTGCTGACCCCGCAGAACACCATGGTCGCCCTGCTGGCCAAGTACCAGCAAGCCGCCCCGGCGCGGGCCCCGATGGTGGCGGTGCAGGACGTCAAGGCGCCTGCCGCCAAGCCTGCCGACAGCAAGCCGGCCACCAAGGCTGCGGCGAAGAAGCCTGTAACCAAAGCCAAGGCCAAGGCGCCAGCCAAGACCACGGCCAAGAAAAAAGCCGCGCCGGCCAAGCCCGTCGCCAAGAAAGCTACCACTGACAAGAAAGTAGCTGCCAATAGCCCTGCGAAGACCAACTGATCGTCAAGGAACGCAGCAATGACCCAATCCCTGGCCGATATGCGCCGCGACTACACCCGTGATGGCCTGGCCGAAGCCCAGGCCCCGGGGGAGCCGTTCGCCCTGTTCCACCAGTGGTTCGCCGATGCGGTGAAAACCGAGCAGGTACCGGTGGAAGCCAACGCCATGACCTTGGCCACTGTCGATGGTGAAGGCCGCCCTCACTGCCGTATCTTGCTGCTGAAGGGGCTCGATGAGCATGGTTTCACCTTCTTCACCAACTACGATAGTGCCAAGGGCCAGCAACTGCTGGTCAACCCTTTCGCCGCCATGACCTTCTTCTGGCCGGCACTGGAGCGCCAGGTGCGCATCGAAGGGCGGGTGGAAAAGGTCACGCCCCAGGAGTCGGACGCCTACTACCAGGTGCGCCCGTTGGGCAGCCGCCTGGGGGCCTGGGCTTCGCCGCAGAGCCAGGTGATTGCCGGCCGTGAGGAGCTGGAGGGGCTGGTCAAGGCCACCGAGGCGCGCTTCTCCGACACCCAGCCGCATTGCCCGGAACATTGGGGTGGGTATCGATTGCTGCCTGAGCGTATCGAGTTCTGGCAGGGGCGGGCCAGCCGCCTGCATGACCGACTGAACTACCGGCTGGTGGATGGGCAGTGGCTGCGGGAGCGGTTGGCGCCCTGAGATTCCGGGGGCTGCTGCGCAGCCCATCGCGACGCAAGGCCGCTCCCACAGGTACAGCGCAGACCCAATCTGTGGGAGCGGCCTTGTGTCGCGAAAGGGCCGCAAAGCGGCCCCAGCAATCTCCAAGGCTACCCCGGATACCCCGCAGCTTCCCGCTCCAACCACCCCGCCAACTGCTTGCGCCCCACCTTCTCCACCCGCGCCTGCTCCAGCCTTTGCAGCATATAAGCGCGTTTTCCAGGGTCCGCCCCAGCCAGCGACAACGCCAGGTCACGGTCCATCCAGCGGCGCATGCGCACATACAGCCACCAGTGGAAGTACAACCCCGCAACGGTGGTGACCACGACGATGAAGTAATCCATGGCTATCCTTGGTCTCACTTGAAAGGCCTCGACACAGCCACGCAGGCTGTCCCTTGGCTGAATGAAAACAATTTTATTACGTTTGTACCGTGACAGCCGTCAACGTGCAGCGTCTAATGAGCACCTGACTTATGGAGACTTTACCCATGCGTAAATCCGCTTTGCTGGTGGCGACCTTTACCACCATGTCGTTGTTGCTGGGTGGCTGTGCCTCGAGCCTGACCGGTGACAGCTACTCCCGTGATGAGGCCCGCCGCGTGCAAACCGTGCGCATGGGCACCATCGAGTCCCTGCGCCCGGTCAAGATCGAGGGCACCAAGACCCCGATCGGCGGTGGTGCTGGCGCCATCGTCGGTGGCGTGGCCGGCAGCGCCGTGGGTGGGGGCCGTGGCAGCATCGTCGCCGCCGTGATCGGTGCCGTTGCCGGTGGCCTGGCCGGTTCCGCCGCCGAAGAAGGCCTGACTCGTACCCAGGGTGTCGAAATCACCGTGCGTGAGGATGATGGCAGCATGCGTGCCTATGTGCAGGCCGTGCAGCAGAACGAGATCTTCCGCGTTGGCGACCGCGTGCGCATCATGACCGTCGATGGCACCAGCCGCGTCACGCACTGACCGTAGCCCAACAAGACAAAACCCCGACATGGCGCTCGCCAGTCGGGGTTTTTTCATGCTGCGGCCAGGTCAGTCGACATTGGGCTTGCGGCTGGCCATGGCGGTCACCGCATAGCCGATCACGGCGGCGAAGAACGAGCCGGTGAGAATACCCATGCGGTCCATTCCGGCGTAATCACTGCTGCCAGGCACAAAGGCGAGCGAGCCAACGAACAGGCTCATGGTGAAGCCGATACCGCAAAGTATCGCCACACCCAGCAATTGCCCCCAACTGGCGCCTGCAGGAAGCGCGGCCAGGCGCAGCTTGACCGCGACCCAGGTCAGGCCGAAGACACCCACGGTCTTGCCCAGCAGCAGCCCGACGGCGATGCCCAGTGGCACCGGGTGGGTGAAGCTTTCTACGGTCATGCCTGCCAGCGATACACCGGCATTGGCGAAAGCGAACAGCGGCAGGATGGCGTAGGCGACCCAAGGATGCAGGGCGTGCTCCAGGGCGAGCAGTGGCGAGCGTTCGGCATGGCGCGTGCGCAGCGGGATGCACAGGGCCAGGGCAACCCCGGCCAGGGTGGCATGTACACCGCTCTTGAGCACGCAGACCCACAGGATCAGGCCAACGACCATGTACGGTCCAAGCTTGACCACGCCAAGCCGGTTCATGGCCACCAGCACTACCAGGCAGGCGGCGGCCAGCAGCAGCGACACGCTCGACAGGGTGCCCGAGTAGAACAGGGCAATGACGATGATCGCACCCAGATCGTCGATGATCGCCAGGGTCATCAGGAACAGTTTCAGCGACACAGGCACGCGCTTGCCCAGCAAGGCCAGTACGCCAAGGGCGAAGGCGATGTCGGTGGCGGTGGGAATCGCCCAGCCGGCCACGGCCGCCGGGTTGTCACGGTTGATGAACCAGTAGATCAGTGCCGGTATCACCATGCCGCCCACGGCGGCGGTGGCAGGCAGGATCACCTGGGAGGGCTTGGACAGGTGGCCGTCGACCACCTCGCGCTTGACCTCCAGGCCGATGAGCAGGAAGAACAGGGCCATCAGGCCGTCGTTGATCCACAGCAGCAGCGGTTTGGCGATGTGCAGCGCGCCGACCTGGACGGCGACGGGGACGTCGAGCAGGCCGCTGTACAGGTAGGACAGTGGCGAGTTGTTGATGATCAGGGCCAGGATGGCCGCAGCGATCAGCAACAGGCCGCTGGCGGCTTCGAGCTGGAAGAAGCGGGTGAACAGGCTACGCACGGGCTATAGGCTCTCCATGAGCAGTTGACGATGGAACGGGCGTACACCCTAGCCTGTGACGATATGCTTTCAAACAAAAACTATATTCGTTTTTGTTATATGTTGTTACTGGCTGGGCTGAGGGAAGCCTAGATGCAGATGGGGAAAGAGTGGGGAGGGGAAGTCTGATGTTTGTTGTGGATTTTTCTGATGTCTGCAGTGGCCCTTTCGCGGGTAAACCCGCTCCCACAGGTACTTCACAGTCTTCAATACCTGTGCAGTACCTGTGGGAGCGGGTTTACCCGCGAAGAGGCCCTGGCATGTAATAAAGGCTCAGAGGCCGAGCATATCCCGCGCCACCGCCTCGGCGATACGAATGCCATCGACACCTGCCGACAGGATCCCGCCCGCATACCCGGCCCCTTCACCCGCCGGGAACAGCCCCTTCAGGTTCAGGCTCTGGAAGTCCTCACCGCGGGTGATGCGCAGCGGCGACGAGGTGCGGGTCTCGATCCCGGTCAACACTGCATCATGCAGGTTGTAGCCCTTGATCTGCCGGTCGAACGCCGGCAGTGCCTCGCGAATGGCCTCGATGGCGAAGTCCGGCAGGCTCGGCGCCAGGTCGCCCAGGGTCACGCCCGGTTTGTAGGACGGCTCGACACTGCCCAGTGCAGTCGACGGCCGGCCGGCGACGAAGTCACCCACTAGCTGCGCCGGGGCCTGGTAGTTGCTGCCGCCCATCACGTAGGCGTGGGCTTCCAGGCGTTCCTGCAGTTCGATGCCGGCCAGCGGGCCGCCCGGGTAATCGCGTTCGGGGTCGATGCCGACGACGATGCCGGAGTTGGCGTTGCGCTCGTTACGCGAGTACTGGCTCATGCCGTTGGTAACCACCCGGCCTGGCTCGCTGGTGGCGGCGACCACGGTGCCGCCCGGGCACATGCAGAAGCTGTACACCGAACGGCCGTTCTTGGCGTGGTACACCAGCTTGTAGTCGGCGGCACCAAGTTTCGGGTGACCGGCGTACTTGCCCAGGCGCGCCTTGTCGATCAGCGTTTGCGGGTGTTCGATGCGGAAGCCCACCGAGAACGGCTTGGCTTCCATGTACACACCCTTGGCGTGCAGCATGCGGAAGGTGTCGCGGGCACTGTGGCCCAGGGCCAGCACCACATGGCGCGAGTGCAGCTGTTCGCCGCTCTCCAGCACCACGCCGGTCAGCTGCCCATCCTCGATCAGCAGGTCGGTGACCTTCTGCTGGAAGCGCACTTCGGCGCCGAGGGCGATCATGTCCTGACGCATCTGCTCGACCATGCCGGTGAGGCGGAAGGTACCGATGTGCGGCTTGTTGATGTACAGGATCTCGTCCGGCGCACCGGCCTTGACGAACTCTTCCAGCACTTTGCGGCCGTGGTGCTGCGGGTCCTTGATCTGGCTGTACAGCTTGCCGTCGGAGAAGGTACCGGCGCCGCCTTCGCCGAACTGCACGTTGGACTCTGGGTTGAGCACGCTCTTGCGCCACAGGCCCCAGGTGTCCTTGGTGCGCTGGCGCACTTCCTTGCCGCGCTCGAGGATGATCGGCTTGAAGCCCATCTGTGCCAGCAACAGGCCGGCGAAGATGCCGCACGGGCCGAAGCCGACCACGATCGGGCGCTCCTGCAGATCGGCAGGGGCCTGGCCGACGAACTTGTAGGTCACGTCTGGCGCCTGGCCGATGTTGCGATCGTCGGCGAACTTGCTGAGCAGTTCGGCTTCGTTGCTGGCTTCCAGGTCGATGGTGTAGATGAACAGCAGTTCGCTGTTCTTCTTGCGCGCATCGTAGCTGCGCTTGAACAGGTTGAAGCTGAGCAGTTGCTCGTCGCGGATGCCCAGGCGCTGGACGATGGCTTCACGCAGGGCTTCGTCGGGATGGTCCAGGGGCAGCTTCAGTTCGGTGATTCGTAGCATGGCAGGGTCCAGTATCCCGGCCATGGGCGGCCGGCGGCTTTACACAAACCGCCAAGTATAAGCTGTTCGCCGCCCCGACTGGCAGGATAAAAGCGCCCGGCGATCAGTTGTCGCGCGCACCGCCGTAGTAACCGCAGCCCTGCAGGGTCTTGCCGTCGATGCGCAGTTCGGCGCGCAGGTGGTGGATGGCACCGGTGGCGGTGTCTACGCAGCGTTGTGGCGCGACCCACAGCTCCACGTGCTGGCTGTTGGCTTCGCTGGTCAGGGTCAGGCCTCCGCCGGGCACTTCTTCTTCCAGGAAGGGCAGGGGCAGGGGTTCCTGGCCGACGCGGTTGAGCACCATGCCTTTGCCACTGGCCTTGATGTCCCATTCCGGCTCATGGCCGTTGGCGCGCAGGGTCAGCTGCTTGAAGTTGGGGTCTTCACAAGCTCGGGTGGAAGGTTCCAGGCGGTACAGGCGACGAACTTCCAGCTGGCCGTCGTTGTTGGCCTGCCTGCTGCCGGTGAGGCGGCCACGGACGTCGGCGAACAGCTTGTCGTTGGCGTCCTTGGCGAGGTTGGCGGCTTCCTGCAGGATGCCGGTGGCGGCGACGTCGTTGATCACGAAAGTGCGGTTTTCGCTGCACGGCTTGAACAGCAGCTGGCCACCGGCAGCACGCAACTCGCCCTGCATGCGCGTGGTGCCGATGTTCGGGTCGCTGGGGGCGTCAGCCATGAGCTGGCAGCCGGCGAACAGGGGCAGCAGGGCGGTGAGCAGCAGGGTGGGGGTGAGACGCATGGGGCGGGCTCCGGGGTCTTTGCCGTGAAAGCAGGCCACGTTACTCAGGCTGGCGCTGGATCACAAGTTAATGGTTGCCTGTGCTGGCCCTATCGCCGGCAAGCCAGTACAGGCAATACATTTCTGACAGGTAGAAAAAAGGGCCAGTAGATGGCCCTTTTCCCGGTCAACCCCCCAGGTACGCGTCGCGCACCTTCGGGTCGGTCAACAGTGCTTCCCCAGTACCCTGCATCACCACCCGGCCGTTCTCCAACACATAGGCCCGGTCAGCGATCTTCAGCGCCTGGTTGGCGTTCTGCTCCACCAGGAACACCGTCACGCCATCACGGCGCAGCTGTTCGATGATGTCGAAGATCTGCTGGATGATGATCGGCGCCAGGCCCAGCGAGGGCTCGTCGAGCAGCAGCAGCTTGGGTTTGCTCATCAGCGCCCGGCCAATGGCGAGCATCTGTTGCTCGCCACCGGACATGGTGCCGCCACGCTGGATATAACGCTCCTTCAGGCGCGGGAACAGCTGCAGTACCTTGTCCAGCTGCTCCTGGTAATCGCCCTTGTCGGTGAAGAAACCGCCCATCGCCAGGTTTTCCTCGACGGTCAGGCGGGAGAACACACGGCGGCCTTCCGGCACCACCGCGATGCTCTTGCGCATGATGTGCGAGGACGGCTGGCCGACCAGTTCTTCACCCAGGTACTTGATGCTGCCGCTGTGCGCCTGCGGCGAGCCGCACAGGGTCATCAGCAAGGTCGACTTGCCGGCACCGTTGGCGCCGATCAGGGTAACGATCTCGCCCTGGTTGATCTCCACGTTGACGCTGTGCAGCGCCTGGATCTTGCCGTAGAAGGTGGAAACGTTCTCGAACTTCAGCATTTACGCTTCCCCCAGGTAGGCTTTGATCACGTCAGGGTTGTCGCGGATCTCTTCCGGCGTGCCGTGGGCCAGGGGGGTGCCCTGGTTGATCACCACGATATGGTCGGAAATGCTCATCACCAGCTTCATGTCGTGCTCGATCAGCAGCACGGTGACGTTGTGCGACTCACGCAGGTAGGCGATCAGCGCCTTGAGGTCTTCGGTCTCCTTCGGGTTCAGGCCCGCTGCCGGTTCGTCGAGCATGATGATGCGCGGCTGGGTCATCATGCAGCGGGCGATTTCCAGGCGGCGCTGCTGGCCGTAGGCGAGGGTGCCGGCGGTACGGTTGGCGAACTCGGTCAGGTTGACCTTCTCCAGCCAGTACTGCGCGCGCTCCATGGCCTCCTTCTCGCTGCGGCGGAAGTTCGGGGTCTTGAACAGGCCGGCGAAGAAGTTGGTGTTCAGGTGGCGGTGCTGGGCGATCAGCAGGTTTTCCAGCGCGGTCATTTCCTTGAAAAGGCGCACGTTCTGGAAGGTCCGCACCACGCCCTTGCGGGCGATCTGGTGCCCGGCCAGGCCCTGGATCGGCTGGCCATCGAGCAGGATGGTGCCGCCGCTGGGCTTGTAGAAGCCGGTCAGGCAGTTGAACACCGTGGTCTTGCCGGCACCGTTCGGGCCGATCAGTGCCACCACCTGTTTTTCCTTGACGGTCAGGCCCACGCCGTTGACCGCCAACAAGCCGCCGAAGCGCATGCTCAGGCCGCTGACTTGCAGAATTTCGCGGCTCATCGACGCAGCTCCATGTGTGGACGTTGCATAGGCAGCAGGCCTTGCGGACGCCAGATCATCATCAACACCATCAGCGCACCGAACATCAGCATCCGGTATTCGCTGAACTCACGCATCAGCTCGGGCAGCAGGATCATCACGATGGCCGCGAGGATCACGCCCAGTTGTGAGCCCATGCCGCCGAGCACGACGATGGCGAGGATGATCGCCGACTCGATGAAGGTGAACGACTCCGGCGTCACCAGGCCCTGGCGCGCAGCGAAGAAGCTGCCGGCGAAACCGGCGAAGCAGGCGCCCAGGGTGAATGCCGACAGCTTGATCACGGTCGGGTTCAGGCCCAGTGCACGGCAGGCGATCTCGTCTTCGCGCAGGGCTTCCCAGGCGCGGCCGATCGGCATGCGCAGCAGGCGGTTGATCACGAACAGCGCCAGCAGGGCCAGCAGCAGGGCCACCAGGTAGAGGAAGATGACCTTGTTGATCGAGTTGTATTCCAGCCCGAAGAACTCATGGAAGGTCTGCATGCCCTCGGCGGCACGGCGTTCGAAGGTCAGGCCGAAGAGCTCTGGCTTGGGGATGTTGCTGATGCCGTTGGGGCCGCCGGTCCAGTCGGTGAGGTTACGCAGGAACAGGCGGATGATCTCGCCGAAGCCGAGGGTCACGATCGCCAGGTAGTCACCGCGCAGGCGCAGCACCGGGAAGCCGAGCAGGAAGCCGAAGGTAGCGGCCATCAGGCCGGCGATCGGCAGGCATACCCAGAAGCTCCAGCCCAGGTAGTGCGAGAGCATGGCGTAGCTGTAGGCGCCGACGGCGTAGAAGCCGACGTAACCGAGGTCGAGCAGGCCTGCCAAACCGACCACGATGTTCAGGCCCAGGCCCAGCAACACGTAGATCAGGATCAGCGTGGCAATGTCGACCGCACCGCGCGAGCCGAAGAACGGCCACACCAGTGCCGCGATGATCAGGCCCATGATCACGTAGCGCTGGGTCTTCGGCAGGGTCAGGTAGTTGCTGACCGCCGGCGGGATCAGCTTGCGATCCGAACGGCGGCCCATTACCGAGTTCCACTGCTTGTCGAACAGCACGCGCAGGAACATCAGCACCGAGCACAGGGCAATGATGCTGAGGTTGAACGAGCCCTGGCTGTGCACGGACAGGCTGATGCCGTCGATGCTCAGTTTCAGGCCCAGTACCGGGAAGGCCACGGCCCATACCAGCAAGGCGCTGAAGAACGCCTGTTTGAGATTTCTGTTCATACTTTTTCAACCTCCGGGCGGCCCAGGATGCCGGTCGGCCGGAATAGCAGGACAAGAACCAACAAGCCGAATGCCACCACGTCCTTGTACTGGTCGCCGAAGATATCGGCACCGAACGCTTCGGCCACGCCCAGCACCAGCCCGCCGAGCATGGCGCCCGGAATGCTGCCGATGCCACCCAGCACCGCCGCGGTAAAGGCCTTCAGGCCCACCAGGAAACCGGCGTTGGGGTTGATCACCCCGTACTGCATGCTCAGCAGCACGGCCGCCACCGCCGCCAGGGCGGCACCGATGACGAAGGTGAGGGCGATGATGTTGTTGGTGTTGATGCCCAGCAGGTTGGCCATCTTGATGTCCTCGGCACAGGCGCGGCAGGCGCGGCCCAGGCGGGAACGGGAGATGAACAGGGTGAGGCAGGTCATGGCCACCAGGGTGACCACGAACACCAGGATCTGCATGTAGCTGATCAGTACTTCCTCCGCGCCGCCCGGCCCGAACGAGAAGCTTCCGGGGATCAGGTTGGGGATGGACTTGTCCTTGGAGTCTTGCGAAAGCAAGACGGTGTTCTGCAGGAAGATCGACATGCCGATGGCGGAAATCAGCGGGATCAGTCGGTTGCTGTTGCGCAGGGGGCGGTAGGCAACCCGTTCGATGCTGTAGCCATAGGCACTGGTGACGAAGATCGTCGCGACGAAGGCGACGGTCATCAGGATCGGCAGCGAATGGATACCCATCATGGCCAGGCCCGCCAGGGCGATGAAGGCCACGTAGGAACCGATCATGTACACCTCGCCGTGGGCGAAGTTGATCATGCCAATGATGCCGTACACCATCGTGTAGCCGATGGCGATCAAGGCATAGGTGCTGCCGATGGTCAATCCATTAACCAGTTGTTGGAAGAAATGGTAGATCTCAGGCATTACAGCGCTCCTAAAAACCTGATTTGCATTTCGCTGGCGGGGGTAGGCCAGGAAACCGCGGGTGACGGTTTTAAGATTTTCAGGTGAACCCGCCCCCGGATCGCGGGGATCAGGCCCATGAACCTCGTAAAACAAAGCCCACTGCTCGCACAGTGGGCTTCTACGGTCAGCTATTAGTCACGCAGTTACTGAGGGGAGACTTCGGTCTTCGGCTTGCCGAAGTGCCATTCGTAGACCACGAACTTGAAGTCTTTCAGGTCGCCTTTGGCGTCGTAGGACAGGTCACCGGTCGGGGTCTTGAAGGTGCCGGCGTGGATGGCGGCTGCCACCTTGTCGGTATCTTCGGACTTGGCGGCCTTGATGCCCTGGGCAATCAGCTCGACAGCCGAGTAGGCCGGGAACACGAACGGGCCGCTTGGGTCCTTGCCGTCAGCCTTGATGGCGTCGACGATCTTCTTGTTCGCAGGGTCCGCGTCGAACGACTTCGGCAGGGTCACCAGCAGGCCTTCGGAGGCGTTCTGGGCGATCTGCGAGATGGAGTCGTTGCCCACGCCTTCCGGGCCCATGAACTTGGCTTTCAGGCCCTTTTCCTGAGCCTGGCGCAGGATCAGGCCCAGCTCTGGGTGGTAGCCGCCGTAGTAGACGAAGTCGACGTTGTTCTGCTTGAGCTTCTGGATGATCGAGGAGAAGTCCTTGTCACCGGCGTTCAGGCCTTCGAACACGGCAACCTTGGTGCCTTTGCCTTCCAGGGTCTGCTTGACCGCGGTAGCGATGCCTTCACCGTACTGCTGCTTGTCGTGCAGGACGGCTACCACCTTCGGCTTGACGTGGTCGGCGATGTAGTTGCCGGCAGCCGGGCCCTGGGCGCTGTCCAGGCCGATGGTACGGAAGATCAGCTTGTAGCCACGGGCGGTGATTTCCGGGGAGGTGGCGGCCGGGGTGATCATGATCACGCCTTCGTCTTCGTAGATGTCGGACGCAGGCTGGGTGGAGCTGGAGCACAGGTGGCCGATGACGAACTTGACGCCGTCGTTGACCACTTTGTTGGCGACTGCAACGGCCTGTTTAGGGTCGCAGGCGTCGTCGTATTCCTTGGCTTCGAGCATCTTGCCATCCACGCCGCCCGCGGCGTTGATATCCTTGATGGCTTGCTTTGCGCCGATGAACTGCATGTCGCCGTACTGGGTCACAGGACCGGTCTTGGGGCCTGCAATCCCGATCTTGATGGTATCGGCGGCAAACGAATGGCTGGCTACCCCTGCCAGAACCATTGCGGCGAACAGCTTGGAAATCTTGATCATAGTGCTCCACTCATTCTGTTGTAATTCTTATAGTCCTGGCGGCCAGGGCTACAGACCGGGCGGGATTTGCGGCGTGGCCATGCCAACGCGCAAGCCCACCTTCCCCCGGAACATGTCCCGGAACTGTACCGGTACAGTGTAGAGCGCTGTTCGAGCGCTTGAAAAGCGGTCGAAAAGTGCCTGCTTCCTGGGTTGTCGCATGGTCGACACAAAGATACAGAAAGGCGCCATCAAACTGCCTGCATCTGCGACCCCGCCCCACAACTTCGGGATCAATCGACCAAATTACATATTTGAAACCGGGTTTTTCTGCAAAAATGCCGACCTTTTTTATTGGCCGATTTTTGCGGAAACCACCCATGACTGATCAAACAAGCACCCTCTATGCCAAATTGCTTGGCGAGACGGCAATCATCGAGTGGAAAGCGCTGGAGCGTTTCTGGGCCAAGGGTGACCTGATTTGGGTCGACCCGAGCCTCGATCTGATCGCCGTTGCTGAGGCGATGGCCGAGAATCGCAGCGAGATCTTCGCCAAGTGGCGTAGTGATGGCACTGTTGGGCCGGTGACCGCCGAGCAGGCCCATGACCTGCAAAGCCGCGATCCAGAGATCTGGGCGGTGGTGGTTTCGCCGTTCATCGTGATCCAGGTGAAGCCCCCGGCAGAGGCATGATCGCTTTTGGTGCGCGAAAATGCGCAGCAGCCCCGTTTTGGTGCTCGAAGGCGCTCAAAGCGGGTAGAGGGAAGTAACAATTCGGCGTGGCGGTAACAGTTTACGGGATGCGTAATGGGGGCTGCCTTGCAGCCCTTCGCGGGCATGTCCGTTCCCACAGGTCAGATGCTGCTCTTCAGACCAGCGCTGGTCCCGTGGGAGCGGGCGGGCCCGCGAAGGCCGCAAAGCGGCCCGGATCGATATCGAATTTGTCCGGAGTCATTGATGAACTCAAAACTACCTTCGCTTGGATTCGCCGGCATCGGCCTGATGGGTCTGCCCATGTGCCGGCGCCTGTTGGCAGCGGGCTACCCGCTGACCGTGTGGAACCGCAGCCCGGACAAGTGCGCTGCACTGGTCGCCGCCGGCGCGCGCCTGGCCAGCAGCCCTGCCGAACTGTGCCGCGACAGCGACATGCTGCTGCTGTGCCTGGCCGACACGGCCGTGGTCCGCGAAGTGGTGTTCGGCGAGCAAGGCATCGCCCAGGGCGGGCGCAGCGGCCAGTTGCTGATCGATTTCTCCAGCCTGGAGCCAACCGCCACCCGTGAAATGGCCGCCGAACTGGCAGCGCTGTGCGGCATGGCCTGGCTGGACGCGCCAGTTTCCGGCGGCACGCCGGGGGCCGAAGCCGGCACCCTGGCGATCATGGTCGGTGGCGAGGCGGCCGATCTGGAGCGCGCGCGCCCGGTACTGCAGGTACTCGGCCAGCGGGTGACGCATATGGGGGCGGTGGGCGCAGGCCAGGTGACCAAGGCCTGCAACCAGATGATCGTGGCCTGCAATGCCTTGGTGATCGCCGAAGTGGTGGCCTTGGCTGAACAGTCCGGGGTCGATGCGACGCTGATCGCCGAAGCGCTGGCGGGCGGCTTTGCCGATTCCAAACCGTTGCAGATCCTCGCTCCGCAAATGGCCGAAAGCCGCTTCGAGCCGATCAAGTGGCACGTACGCACGCTGCTCAAGGACCTCGATGGCGCGGTCAAGTTTTCCCGCGAGCAAGGCTCGGCGACGCCGCTCAGTGGCCTTGCCGCACAATTGATGCGCCTGCACGCAAGCCAGGGGTACCTGCAAAAAGATCCGGCGACGCTGGTTGAGCTGTATCGCAGCAAGGGCTGAACACGCCGCCCTGGTGCTGCAGCCGCTCCAGCAGCGAGCGCAGTTCGGCAAGCGGCTCCGGGCGGCCCAGCAAGTAGCCCTGCAGGTAATCGCAGCCGTGGGCTTCGAGAAACGCCAGCTGTTCGGCGGTTTCCACGCCCTCGCTGACCACCTGCAGATGCAGGGTATGCGCCATGACGATGATCGCCTGGACGATCTCGCGGTCCTTCTGGCTGCCCGGCACATCCTGCAGGAAGCTGCGGTCGATCTTCAGAACGTCCAGCGGCAGGCGCTTGAGGTAGGCCAGTGACGAGTAGCCGGTGCCGAAGTCATCGATCGACAGTGCCACGCCCAGGGCGCGCACGCGCTTGAGCAGGTTGACCGTGCGCTGGATATCACCCATCAGGGCGTTCTCGGTCACTTCCAGTTCCAGCTGCCGAGGCGCGAGACCGGCGTGGAACAGTGCCTTTTCCACTTCGTTGGGCAGTTCGTCGTGGCTGAGGGTGACGGCCGAGCAATTGACCGTGACCTTGAGGTCGCCATGGCCGTGGCGCTGCAGGTAGGCCAGGTCGGCGCAAGCGTGGCGCAGCACCCACAGGTCGAGGTCGATGATCAGCCCGTTGGCTTCGGCGATGGCGACAAAACGATCGGGCCCGAGCAGACCGTGTTGCGGGTGTCGCCAGCGCACCAGGGCCTCCAGTTTGGCCACTTGCCTGCTGCGCAGGTCGAAGATCGGCTGGTAGTGCACGCACAGCCCATGCTCCTCGAGCAGGGCCACCCGCAGTTCCTCTTCCAGTTGCAGGGCAATCGAGGCCTGGGTCTTCAGGCTGTCGTTGAAGAAGTTCAGGCTGTTGCGCCCGTTGCCCTTGGACTGGTACAGGGCGAGGTCTGCATGCTTGAGCAGCTCTTCGGCGGTGGTGCCGTCGTCGGGGAAGATGCTGATACCGATGCTGGTGGTCATGACCATGCGCCGGCCGCCCAGGTTGATGGGCTCTTTCATTCTCTGCATGATGCGCTGGGCCAGGTGGCGGGCTTCGTCGCGGTTGTTGAGGCTGGTGACCACGCAGAACTCGTCGCCGCCAAAGCGTGCGACCAGGTCGTGGTTGCGGGTGGCGGCCTTGATGTGGCTGGCGATCACCTTGAGCAGTTCGTCGCCGGCGTCGTGACCGAGGCTGTCGTTGATGCGCTTGAAATGGTCGATGTCGAGGAACATCACTGCCAGGTGGCTTTCCGTGGCCTGGTGTTCGGCCAGGCGTTCGGCGAACACCTGGTTGAAACCGCGGCGGTTTACCAGGCTGGTCAGGGCATCGTAGTGCGCGGCCTGCTGCAGCGACGCGCGGGCCTGGTCGAGCTGGCTGAGCAGCACGCTGACCCGGCGCAGGTCGTGCTCCTTGCTTTGCAGCTTCTTGTCGGCCAGCGCGGTACTGATGCTGGCAGCACTGATCAGCAGGGTGATGAAGCCGATGCCCAGCGCCAGTTGCAGGCTGTTATCGCCAGAGGGCAGGCGCAGGGCGGTGTCTGCCGGGATGACCAGGGTCATGGCCGACATCGCGGTGAAGTGGGTGGCGACGATACCGCCGGCCATCAGCAGGCTGGCGCCGTACTTCATGGCCTGGTGCAGGGTACCGCTGCCATGGCGGAAGTAGCGGGCCAGGTACAGCGCGGTCAGGCTGGTGAGCAGGGCAATGGTGGCCGAGGCCAGCAGCAGGCCGGACTGGTAGTACTGGCGGGCGCCGGTTTCCAGGGCGGCCATGCCTACGAAGTGCATCACGATGATACCCAGGCCGATCAGTACCGCACTTTGCAGGTAATGGAGTGTGTGCATCTGGCTGCGGTCGAGGCTGTGCATGGCCAGCCAGGCGACGGCCAGGGCGATGAGCAGCGAAAGGATGGTCAGGGACGCGTCGTAGTGCACTTCAACTGGCGCCTGGAAGGCCAGCATGCTGATGAAGTGCATGGCCCAGATGCCACCAGCAAGGCAGCAGGCACCGAGCATGTTCCATTGTCGGTGGGCGGTGGGGTCTTCGCTGTGGGATTGGCGCTCGGCCATGTCCAGGGTGGCGAAGCAGGCCGCACAGGCGACGAAGTAGGCGAGCAGAACCAGGAGCGGTTCATGCCGGCAATCAATGACGATGCGCCCGGTTGCCGGCAGGTCGGCGAACAGTTGCAGCCCCAGCCATTCCATGGAATGCCTCATGATCGAGTTTTCACTCGTCTGCGCTACAACCCTGTGCAGACTGTCCAGAGGCAGTATAGGAAGAGGTGTTTAACCCTTCCTGACTAATGGCACATTGATTTCTACGATTTGGTTATGAACCTGATCGCAGCCTGGAATATGTAAATGGGTTCTGAAAATTGGCCCCCTGTGGGAGCGGCCTTGTGTCGCGAAAGGGCTGCAAAGCAGCCCCAGCAATTTCAACTATTGCGCGTCAATCCTGGGGCCGCGTTGCGGCCCTTTCGCGACACGAGGCCGCTCCCACAAAGGCGGCGGTGTCTGACCTGTATTAGCCAGCCACCAGCACGCGAATGGCTTCCAGGCGCAGGGCGGCCTTTTCCAGCATCGCCAGGCCCTCTTCGCGCTGCTTGCGCAGCGCTTCGATCTCGCTGTCGCGCACGCTCGGGTTGACCGCTTGCAGCGCGACCAGACGAGCCAGTTCTTCGTCGGCTTCAGCTGTGAGGCGACGCTGGGCCTCGGCCACGCGCTCGACGTGGGCCGGCATGACCTTGGCCTCGCCACTGCTGATGCGCTGGGCAAGCACGTCGCGCTGGGCCTGGACGAACTTGTTGGCGCTGGCGCGCGGCACGCTTTCCAGCTGGTCGTTGAGGGTTTCGAAGGCCACGCGGGACGCCAGGTCGTTGCCGTTGGCGTCGAGCAGGCAGCGCAATGCCGCCGGTGGCAGATAACGGCCCAGTTGCAGGCTGCGCGGTGCAACCACCTCGCTGACGAACAGCAGTTCAAGCAGTACGGTGCCGGGTTTGAGCGCCTTGTTCTTGATCAGCGCCACGGCGGTGTTGCCCATCGAGCCGGACAGCACCAGGTCCATGCCGCCTTGCACCATCGGGTGCTCCCAGGTGAGGAACTGCATGTCCTCGCGCGACAGCGCCTGGCCACGGTCGTAGGTGATGGTCACGCCTTCGTCGTCGCCCAGCGGGAAGCTGGCGTCGAGCATCTTCTCGCTCGGCTTGAGGATCAGGGCGTTCTCGGAATGGTCTTCGCTGTCGATGCCGAAGGCGTCGAACAGGGTTTCCATGTAGATCGGCAGGGCGAACTGATCGTCCTGTTCGAGAATGTCCTCGACCAGCGCCTGGCCTTCGCCGGCACCGCCGGAGTTGAGCTCCAGCAGGCGGTCACGGCCGGTATGCAGTTCGGCTTCCAGGCGTTCGCGCTCGCTGCGGGCATCGGCCACCAGGGCTTCCCAGGCCTTGCTTTCGCCACCTTCGAGCAGCGGCAGCAGGCGTGGGCCGAACTGGTGCTGCAGGGCGTTGCCGGTAGGGCAGGTGTTGAGGAAGGCGTTGAGGCCTTCGTGGTACCACTGGAACAGACGCTCTTGCGGGCTGTCCTGCAGGTACGGGATATGCAGCTGGATGGTGTGCTTCTGGCCGATACGGTCGAGGCGGCCGATGCGCTGTTCTAGCAGGTCGGGATGCGCCGGCAGGTCGAACATAACCAGATGGTGGGCAAACTGGAAGTTGCGGCCTTCGCTGCCGATCTCGGAGCAGATCAGCACCTGCGCGCCGAACTCTTCGTCGGCGAAGTAGGCGGCGGCGCGGTCGCGTTCGAGGATGCTCATGCCTTCATGGAACACCGAGGCCGGGATGCCGGAGCGCACGCGCAGGGCGTCTTCCAGGTCCATCGCGGTTTCGGCATGGGCGCAGATCACCAGCACCTTGGTGCGCTTGAGCATCTTCAGGGTGTCGATCAGCCAGTCGACGCGCGGGTCGAAACGCCACCAGCGCTCGTCATCGGCCACCTCGCCCTGGGCCTGGAAGGCGACTTCCGGGTACAGCTCGGCATGTTCGCCGGCTGGCAGGTCGCGGTACTGCTCAGGCGTGGCCAGTGGGTAAGGGTGCAGCTGGCGCTCAGGGAAGCCCTGGATCGCCGCGCGGGTGTTACGGAACAGCACGCGGCCGGTGCCGTGGCGGTCGAGCAGCTCACGGATCAGGCGCGCGCTGGCCTGGGTATCGCCGTCGCTGACCGCGGCCAGCAGGGCTTCGCCTTCGGCACCCAGGAAGCCCTGGATGGTGGCGTGGGCCTTGGGCGACAGGCGGCCTTCGTCGAGCAGTTCCTGTACGGCTTCAGCCACCGGGCGATAGTGCTCGCTCTCGGCGCGGAAGGCGGCCAGGTCGTGGAAACGGTTGGGGTCGAGCAGGCGCAGGCGGGCGAAGTGGCTGTCCTGGCCGAGCTGCTCGGGGGTGGCCGTGAGCAGCAGCACGCCCGGGATCACCTGGGCCAGCTGTTCGACCAGGCCATATTCGGCGCTGACCTGGTCTTCGTGCCAGACCAGGTGGTGGGCTTCGTCCACCACCATCAGGTCCCAGCCGGCGGCGAACAGCGCGTCCTGGGCCTTTTCGTCGTCGACCAGCCACTCCAGGGCCACCAGCGCCAGCTGGGCATCCTCGAACGGGTTGCTGGCGTCGCTTTCGATGAAACGCTCGGCGTCGAACAGGGCCACCTGCAGGTTGAAGCGGCGGCGCATTTCCACCAGCCACTGGTGCTGGAGGTTTTCCGGTACCAGGATCAGAACGCGGCTGGCGCGGCCCGACAGCAGCTGGCGGTGGATCACCAGGCCGGCTTCGATGGTTTTGCCCAGGCCCACTTCGTCGGCCAGCAAGACGCGCGGCGCGCTGCGGTCGGCGACTTCGCGGGCGATGTGCAACTGGTGGGCGATGGGTTGGGCGCGGCAGCCGCCCAGGCCCCACAGCGCCGACTGCATCTGCTTGCTGGTGTGCTGCAGGGTGTTGTAGCGCAGGCTGAACCACGACAGTGGGTCAATCTGCCCGGCGAACAGGCGGTCGCTGGCCAGGCGGAACTGGATGAAGTTCGACAACTGGGTTTCCGGCAGGGTGCGCGGCTGGTTCTGCCCGTCCAGGCCGTGGTAGACCATCAGCCCGTCGATGTCCTCGACCTCGCGCACGGTCAGCTTCCAGCCTTCGAAGTGGGTGATCTGGTCACCTGGCGAGAAGCGCACGCGGGTCAGCGGCGCATTGCGCAGGGAATACTGGCGGGTGTCGCCAGTGGCCGGGTAGAGCACGGTCAACAGGCGGCCATCCTGCGCCAGGATGGTACCCAGGCCGAGCTCGGCTTCGCTGTCGCTGATCCAGCGTTGCCCCGGTTGATACTGCTGCGCCATACTGCCTGAACTCCCGCGATGAAAAAGCCGGTTATGTTAACGGATCGGCCGGTCAGACCAAAGTGCCGAGCGCATCGAAAGGTGCCGAAGTGCGATAGGTAGCAACAGTCTAGCCGCTTCATCGCCCCCCACCGTGCTGCCGACGAGGGCCCCGGATCAACATGTCTGCCAAGCACCGCTGGATCAGCACTTCGATGGCCGTGGGCAGCCTGTTGCTGCTGGCCGCCTGCGAGCAGAAAAACTTCGAGACCTTGCCCGCCATCCCGATCGAGCAGCTCGAGGTACTGGGTGTGCAGACACCGATCAAGAGCGTGCACTTTCGTGACCGCGACGGTGAAGGCCTGCTGGTATTGAGCCGCAGCGATGGCCAGGCCAGCGACCCGGAAAGCGAGCAGGAAGTGGACAAGGTGGTACTCAAGGCCACGCTGTACGGGCGCACCGCCGAAAACGACGCGTTCAAGGCGCGCTGGCAGATCGAACAGGAAACCACCTGCCCGGGCCTGGACCTGGACGTGGACTTCTATAACGACGTAAGCGATGTCGGTGACCTGAACAAGGACGGCGTCGCCGAAGTGACGGTTGCCAGCCACGCCTTCTGCGGCGGTGGCATCGACCCGCACGACATCGCCATCGAGATGCGCGAAGGGCAGGCCAGCTACAGTATCACCGGCCAGTCGCTGATCACCCCGGCGGGCGAAGAGCCGATCGGCGGTGAGCGTGAGAACAGCGCTTCGCTCAAGGCCGCGCCGCAGGTGCTGCGCGAGCACATGGACGCGGTCTGGCAGCAGGTGTACAAGCGGCCCTGGAGCGAGGCCAGCCCGCCAAGCGACGACGACCCTGACGACGAAGCCGAATAAGTGTTGTGCCTGCCATCAAGGTAAACCCGCGCCTGCCGATACAGGGGGCATAGGAGAACGTCCATGCTGCCACCGATCATTCCGCTCAGTGCCGCGCCGGTGACCTCGCAACAGGACCCGGTCAAGCCGACACCCGACATCAAGCCGGTGGTGCCGACGCAGCCTGCATCCGGTGAAAGTGCCATCGACCTCAAGCACCAGCGTGACCCGCAGGAGCAGGCGCTGCTGCTGCGCGACGAGCAGCGCCGCCAGCAGCAACGCCGGCAGAAGGGCGACGACGAACGCTACAGTGCGATGCCGGGTGACGAGGTCAACGCCGACAACACCGTGCCGGTGGCGCCGTTGATGGGCGAGCATGTACGCCAGGGGCTGCTGGTGGACATCGAAGTCTGACATGGGGCTGGTCAGCGCCAGCGCCTGGCTTCATCATGCAAGTCTCAGTTGATCGTCGAGCCCACCCATGAGCCAAGACAACCTCATCGATTTCGATGCCGAACGCGCCAAGCGCGTCCACGACCTCAAGGAAAAGCGCCTGAACGAGATGCGCAATGCGTTCGAGCAGGCCCTGCCGTTGAACACCGCCAAGAAAAAGAAGCCCAAGGGCAAGCCGAAGAAGCGCTGAAACTTGACGCAGGTCAACCCTGCACCCGCCTCGCGTGCCCGGCCCCGGGCACCATTGACACCGATCAATTTTCCCCGCCCCCACATTGGTTAACTTGCACCCATCGGACAACGGCAAACGAATGGGGAGGCCAGCATGTTCTTCGACAACGTGGTTATCGCCGGAGTGGTAACGGTCGGGTTGATGGTCGTCTTCTTTGCCGGTCTGGGCATTTTCATCTGGAAGGACTCGAACAAGCGCAAGCCGCGCTGACCTTCCGGGTACACGAGCACGCAAGGCATTTAGGGCGACTTCGGTCGCCCATTTTTTTGCCTGCAATTTTGGTGTTGCCTGTACCGGCCTCTTCGCGGGTAAACCCGCTCCCACAATGACTTCACAGGATTCGGACTGTGCGCGGTCCCATGTGGGAGCGGGCGTGCCCGCGAAGAGGGCAGCACAGGAGGGCCTGTCCACAACAAAGATGATTAGCTAGCTAATTAATCGTTTCCGCTTTATCCTTTCCCCAATTGTCTATCTTTCTACAAGACCATCCCCGCAAGGTCCGTCTCGTGCCCATCACCCTCCAGGCCCTGTTCGCCCCCAGCAGCCTCGCCCTCAAGTTCGCCATCAAGACCCTGCTCGGTGGCGGCCTGGCGCTGTGGCTGGCGATGCGCTGGGGACTGGAGCAACCGTCCTGGGCACTGATGACCGCCTTCATCGTCGCCCAGCCGTTGTCGGGCATGGTGGTGCAGAAGGGCCTGGCGCGGTTGGCCGGTACCTTGGTCGGCACGTTTGCGTCGGTGCTGTTCATCGGCCTGTTTGCCCAGACCCCATGGCTGTTCCTGCTCACCTTGGCGCTGTGGCTGGCCCTGTGCACCGCCGCCTCCACCCAACTGCGCAGCGCCTGGGCCTATGCCTTCGTGCTGGCAGGCTACACCGCGGCGATCATTGCCCTGCCGGCCATCGACCACCCGTTGCAGGTGTTCGACCAGGCCGTGGCGCGCTGCACCGAGATCTGCCTGGGTATCTTCTGTGCCACCGCCAGCAGTGCCTTGCTCTGGCCCATGCGGGTAGAGCAGCAACTGGGCGGGCAAGCCCGCCAGGCCTGGCAAAACGGCCTGCAGGCCGCCAGTGCCATGCTGGGCGGCGAAGACGAGGCGCGCAAAGGCCTGCTGGAAAGCCTGGGGCGCATCGTTGCCATCGACAGCCAACGCGAACACGCCTGGTTCGAAGGCAACCGCGGGCGCCAGCGCGCTCGTGCCATTCGTGGCCTGAGCCAGAAACTGATGGTGCTGTTGCGCATTTCCCGTTCGGTGCGCCGGCAGTGGCGGCAACTTGATGAGCGCGAGGCCGAACGCCTGGCACCCTGGCTGGAGGAAGTGCGTGCACTGCTGGGCAAGCCCGACCAGCCGAGCCTGTTGTTGCTGCGCCAGCGCATCTGGGGTGCTGCCCACGATGAACAGATCAGCCCGGCGGAGCACTTCTGCCTGGCGCGCATGGCGCTGCTGCTGGATTACGCCATGGCTGCCAGCCAGGCGCTGGACGATGTGGAGGCGGGCAGGGCGCCCAAAGATGTGTCCCAAGGCCTGGCCGCGCACCGCGACTGGTCGCTGGCCTTGCTGTTCGGTTCACGCAGTGCGCTGGCCTTTCTGGTAATGAGCGGCTTCTGGCTGGCCACCGCCTGGCCTTCGGCACCAGGTGGCCTGGTGCTGACCTGCGTGGTCTGCAGCCTGTTCGCCAGCCGCGAGAACGGCGCGCAGATCGGCCTGAGCTTCTTGCGTGGGATTTTCCTGGCGATACCGGCGGCGTTTCTGGTCGGGCAGATTCTGCTGCCGCAATGGAGCAGCTTCGCCATGCTCTGCCTGGGCATGGGCGTGCCGCTGTTTCTTGGTGCGCTGGGCATGGCTCATCCGCGGACCGGGGCCACGGCCACCTCCTATTGCCTGCACTTTATCGTGCTGGTGTCGCCGCTCAACGCCATGCAGTTCGGGGTGGCCACCATGCTCAACAGTGCCCTGGCCATGCTGGTGGGTGTGTCGGCAGCGGTGATGGCCTTCCGTTTGTTGGTGTTTCGCCACCCGGCCTGGCTGGGCCGGCGCCTGCGTGCGGCGACCCAGAACGACCTGGTGCGCCTGACCCGGCGCGACCTGCGCGGGGCCGACAGCTGGTTTGGCGGGCGCATGGCCGACCGCCTGATGCAACTGGCGCGGCATGCCGGCGAACTGCCCGAGAGCGAACGCAAGCGCTGGGACGACGGCCTGCACGGCCTGGATATCGGCGACGAACTGGTGCACCTGCGCATGTGCCTGGCGGTTGCCCAGGCCCCGTTGGGGCGGGCCGAGCGCGAATACCTGCAGCAGGTAGAGGCCGTGCTGGCCAAGGGGCCGGCGCCCGGGCGCGGTCAGCGCCTGGATGCCGCCAGCGAACAGTTCATTGGCGCCTTGCGCCGTCTACCCTCAAGCGATCCGCTGCGGTTGGCCGAAGGGGCGGTGCTGCAGCTGCAGAAAAGCTGGGGCAAGTGGTGCCGCTGGCAGGAGGAAGCCCATGGGGTTGCGTGAGTGGGAAGTGGGCGGCGTGCTGTTCAGCCCCTTCCTTGTTTATGTGTTGCTGGCGCTGGTGCTTACCGGGTTGTTGCGTCTGCTGGTGCAGGCCACGCCGTTGGGGCGCTGGATCTGGCATGAAGCGCTGTTCGACGCGGCGTTGTTCGTTTGTGTGTTGTTCCTGGTGGTGCGACTGCTGGGAGCTTTATAAAGGAGTGTTTCGATGCGTGCGGCCGTACGTACCCTGGTCACCTTGTGTGTGGTGGCCCTTGCCGTGTTCGCCGGCTATCAGCTGTGGCAGTACTACATGCTCACCCCCTGGACCCGCGATGCCCGTGTGCGCGCCGATGTGGTGGTGATCGCCCCTGATGTGTCCGGCTGGGTGCGCGAGCTGAAGGCCCGTGACAACCAGCAGGTCAAGGCCGGCGACCTGCTGATGAGCATCGACCGCGAACGCTTCCAGGCTGCTTTCGACCAAGCCAGCGCGGTGACCGAAACCCGCAGCCAGCAACTGCGCCTGCGCGAGCGTGAAGCGGCCCGGCGTACCGCCCTGGGGCCGGAGGCGATCAGTGCCGAATTGCGGGAAAACGCACAGATCAATGCGGCTATCGCCCGTGGTGAGCTGCATGAGGCCGAGGCACAGTTGCAGGTTGCCAGAATCAACCTGGCGCGCAGTGAAGTGCGGGCACCGCGCAGCGGGCATATCACCAACCTGCGCCTGGCCGAGGGCAACTATGTGAACACCGGGGAACCGGTGATGGCCCTGGTGGACGATTCAACCTTCTATATCCAGGCCTACTTCGAGGAAACCAAGCTGCCGCGCATTCGAGTGGGGGATGCGGTGAAGGTCTGGCTGATGGGCGCAGGCGAGCCGATGCAAGGGCATGTAGAGAGCATCAGCCGTGGTATCACCGACCGCAACAGCAACCCCGACAGCCAGTTGCTGCCGGAGGTTGAACCGACCTTCAACTGGGTGCGCCTGGCGCAGCGGATACCGGTGAGGATTCGCCTGGACCGGGTGCCGGAGGGGGTGACCCTGAGTGCGGGGATGACGGCCAGTGTGCAGGTGCATGAGCAATGAGGCAGGTGGCTACTCTGTGGCCCGATCGCTGGCAACCCAGGCTCATGCGGTGGTGGGAGCAACTGTCCTGTGTTGCCTGTCCTGGCCTCATCGCCGGCAAGCCAGCTCCCACAGGTACTGCACAATGCTTGAGGTCGATGCAGTCGAGGTGGGAGCTGGCTTGCCGGCGATGGGCCGCAAAGCGGCCCCAGAAAACCTGACCTCAGAGGAACATCCCGCCTGAAACCTCCAGCCGTTGCCCGTTGATCCAGCCATTGCCATCTTCCAGCAACAGCGCAATCGCTGCTCCGATATCATCCGGCAGGCCCACGCGCCCCAGCGCCGTGTTGCCGGCAATGTATTCATTCACCTGGCGGTTGTCCCGCACCACGCCGCCGCCAAAGTCCGTCTCGATCGCCCCCGGCGCCAGAATGTTCACGCGAATACCACGCGCGCCCAGTTCCTTGGCCTGGTAGCGGGTCAGAACCTCCATCGCCCCCTTCATCGCGGCATAGGCGGCATACCCCGGCAGCGCAAAGCGCGCCAGGCCAGTGGAAATGTTGACGATGCGGCCATTGTCGACCAGCAGCGGCAGCAGGCGCTGGGTGAGGAAGAACGGCCCTTTCAGCTGGATGTTCAGCAACTGGTCGAACTGCGCCTCGCTGGTTTCGGTGTATGGCACGTTCAAGCCGATCCCGGCATTGTTCACCAGAAAATCGAAACGCTCGCTACCGAAGTGTTGCTGCAAGGTTGCCCCCAGGCGTTCGGCGAAGCCGGCAAAGCTGGCGCTGTCGCTGACGTCCAGTTGCAACATGGCGGCCTTGACCCCGGCCTGCTCCAGCCGCACGGCCACGGCCTGGGCTTCCTCGGCCTTGCTGTGGTAAGTGCCGATGACATCGATGCCGCGTGCGGCCAGGTGTTCGGCGGTGTTGCGGCCCAGGCCGCGGCTGGCGCCAGTGATCAGGGCAATCTTGCGGGTCATGGTGAAAACCTCATGGTGGGCTGATGTGCACAGGTTATTGGTCGGTGTTGTGCTGTTAAATCCGGCAAATATGGAAATACTGTTCGGTAAAACCGGATAGACGAGGTTCAAGTGAACAAGCTGGAGTTGTTGCGCACCTTTGTACGGGTGAGCGAGGTCAGCAGTTTCACCCTGGCTGCCGAGAGCCTGGGGCTGCCCCGTTCGACCGTGTCGGAGCAGGTCAGGGCGCTGGAGCGTTTGCTGGGTACGCAGCTGTTCAACCGCACCACCCGCCGGGTGCAGGCAACCCAGGATGGCGCCTTGCTGTACGAGCGCAGCAAGGACCTGCTGTCGGGCATGGACGAGATCGAGAGCCTGTTCTGCGCCGACGACGCCGAGCTGGCCGGGCGCCTGCGGGTCGACCTGCCGACCATGATGGCCCGTCGGGTCATCATCCCGGCGCTGCCGCAGTTTCTACAGCGCTTCCCGCGCCTGGAGGTGGAGCTCAGTTGCACCGACCGCCAGGTCGACCTGCTGCGTGAAGGCTTCGATTGTGTGATGCGCATTGGTGCCCTGCATGACCTGGATGTGGTGGCGCGCCCGGTCGGGCAACTGAGCATGCGCAACTGTGCCAGCCCTGCCTACCTGGCCCGCCATGGCGTGCCGCGCACGCTGCAGGACCTGGCCGAGCATCACCTGGTGCATTACGTGCGCACCCTTGGGGGGCGCAGTGCCGGTTTCGAATACCTGCAGGGCGGTGAACTGCACTTCCAGGCCATGGCCGGTGTGGTCACGGTCAACAATGCCGAGGCCTACTCGGCGGCCTGCCTGGCCGGGCTGGGACTGATCCAGGTGCCGGCGGTGGGCGTGGCCGAGCACCTGCAGCGCGGTGAGTTGGTTTCGGTACTGGAAGGCTGGCAGGCCCCGGCCATGCCCGTGTCACTGCTGTATGCCCGGCAACGGCATGTGCCACGCCGGGTGCAGGCCTTCATGCAGTGGCTGGGCGAGGTGCTGCATTCGCAGGTTGACGGTGGCCGCTGATCGATGAAAAGCGTGGCGCCTGTGCGACGGCTTGCGTTAGGCTGCCAGTCACGAGTTGCCCGGCAGAGGCAACCACCCCCGCCTGGCGTGCGTATCTTCCGATTTCATTGCGAGGTTACGTCATGGCCATCACTTCCCAGGACATCTGCAACGCTGCTGACCAGCTCAAGGGCTTCGTCGGTTTTCATGGCAAGCGCGGTGTGCACATCGTGCGTTTTTCCGAAGATTCGTTCGGCATGGACGTGGCCGACGCCAGCATCACGCCCTGCAGCGAGTTTGTCTGGCGGCCCGAGCAAGGGCAGCGCATGGCCCTGTGCCGCGAACGGCTGGCGCTGTTGCTGGAGCAGCATGTGGATGACCGTTTGAACATCGGTGAACCGCTGCGCACCTACCTGCGCCGGCGCGACCTGCCGGAAATCGTGGCTGAGCGCAGCTTGCAGCGGGATTCCGCTCTGTAATAGCGGAGTAACTGCCTCGCTCGAATACCGAAAACCTGCACCATCACTGTGGGAGCGGGTTCACCCGCGAACACCGGCGAAGCCGGTGCCATATACCGCGTCGCATTCTTCGCGGGTGAACCCGCTCCCACAGGGGGCAAGTATCAAACCTGGACAAGACAGTGACCTCCACACGCTACAGGTAGGGCGCCGAACGCTGGGATGCCTGCTGCAACAACGCCTCGAGCCCTGCACTGTCCAGCGGCCTGCTCAGGTAATAGCCCTGCACTTCATGGCAGCGATCCTTCTGCAGTGCCCTGAGCTGCTGCTCGCTCTCCACCCCTTCGGCCGTCACCGTGAGCCCCATCGCTTCGCCCAGGTTGATGATGGCCTGGACCACGGCACGATCGCTGCCAGCGGTGTTGTTCAGCCCGCCGATGAAGCGTTTGTCGATCTTGATGCTGTCGAACGGGTAGGTGCGCAGGTAGCCCAACGACGAGTAGCCGGTGCCGAAGTCGTCCATGTTCAGGCGCACGCCCAGCTCCTTGAGCGACAGCATGGTGCCCAGCGCGCCTTCGATGTCATTGAGCATCACGTTCTCGGTAATTTCCAGCTCCAGGCGCTGGGCAGGGAAGGCGGTTTCCAGCAGGATCTCGCGTACATCGGCCACCACATCGCTGCGCAGGAACTGCGCCGGTGACAGGTTCACGGAAACCAGTACATCGGCGGGCCAGTCATGGGCGGTGCGGCAGGCTTCGCGCAGCACCCAGCGGCCCAGCGCAACAATGATGTCACTCTGTTCGGCCAACGGAATGAAGGTGTCCGGCCCCAGCAACCCCTCCTGCGGGTGCTGCCAGCGCAGCAAAGCCTCGACCGCGACGATGCGCAGGTCGCTGAGGCGATAGCGCGGCTGGTAGTGCAGCTCGAATTCCTGGTTGCGCAGGGCCCGCCGCATGTCGTTCTCCAGTTGGCGGCGGTACTGGATCTGTTGGTTCATTTCGGCAGCGAAATAGCGCCAGGTGCTCTTGCCGTCGGCCTTGGCCTGGTACAGGGCGATATCGGCGCAGCGGATCAGCTCGCCGGCATCGAAGCCCTGGGTACGGGTCTGGGCGACACCGATACTGGCGCCAACGTGCAGGGGCTGGTTATCGAAGATGATCGGTTGCTGCAGCAGGCTGATCAGGCGCGCACAGAAGCGGTCGATCTCGCTGCGGTTGTCCATGCCGCCGAGTACCAGGAGGAACTCGTCGCCGCCCAGGCGCGCGACCAGGTCGCCATCGCGGGTGCTGTCGCGCAGGCGTGTTGCAACCTCCTGCAGCACGGCGTCACCGGCGGCATGGCCGAGGGAGTCGTTGATCGGCTTGAAGTTGTCCAGGTCAAGCAGCAGCAAGGTCAGTGGCGGCGAATCACTGCCGCGCAACAAGGCCTGCTCGAGGTGCCGGGCGAGCTTGTTGCGGTTGGCCAGCCCGGTCAGCGGGTCGTGCAGCGACAGGTGCTGGATGCGCGCATGAGCGTCGACTTCGTCGGTGATGTCGCTGGCGGTGCCGCGAAAACCGACGGGTTTGCCGTCGTACCAGATGGCGCGGGCCGATATCCGGCAGTAGCGGTTCTGGCCATTCTGGTCGCGGTAGGTGCAGCGCAGGTTGGCCAGTTGTTGTGGGTCGGCAGCGGCCAGGGCATCCAGCCACGGCGAGAGCGGCGTGGTATCGCAGGCCAGCAACTGATTGAGCGGGTGGCCTAGCCAGTCGTCCACCGGGTAGCCGGTGACATTGACGAAGCGTTGCGAAAGGTAGGTCAGGCGTTGTTGCCGATCGGTTTCCCAGATCCAGTCGGAGGCCGACTCGGCCACCGCGCGAAAACGCTGCTCGCTGGCCTCCAGGGCCTGGTTGCTCTGCTGCAGATCGGCGAGCGTGAGGTCGATCGCCCGCGAACTGCGCAAGGCATGGCGGAACAGGTACAGCATGACCAGGCCGAGTATCAGCAAGGCACCCGCCAGCGGCGGCAACACCGCGCGCAGTAACTGCTGCCCTGGCAGCGGGCTGCTCCAGGACAGGTGGTAGCCGGTATCGCCGAGGTCGATGCGCAGGTGCCCGTGCTCCCCCACATCATCGTTTTCCACGTGCATGTCGGTCAGGCCGGCACCGCTGCTCAGCTGTGCCAGCTTTTCCTCGGTGAGCTGGTCGACGAACAGCATCACCGGCGCCTGGCGCACCTCGCTATCGGTGACATCCCGGTCCGGGCGCACCGCCGCGGCACTGAGCACTGCCGGCCAGCCGTTGAACAGGACGAAACGGGTGATCTGTTCACGTGGGATGGCCGCCGCCCGAGCCTGGTCGATGATTGGCTGCAGCGCTGCATCAATATAGGTATTGGCCGCTGCCTGGGTAGGCTGGCCTTTGAACAAACCGTAGGTGGTGCGAGCGTCCTCCACCACGAACACCCCTTCATAGCCGCTGGCGCTGTACAGCGACTCGCCCACGTTCTTTTCTTCGTAGGCCCATTTCCAGTCGGCCTGGCCCGCCAGGTGTTCGAAGGCAGCATCCCACACGGCATAGCTGGACAGGAACTGGCGCGAGGCGAGCAGCCGTTGCTCCAGCGCCTTGGTTGCCTGCGAGGCACTGCGCTGGCGTTCCTGATGGTCAAGAGTACCCGCGATATTGAACAGGGCGCCGAGGATGATCAGGCAGGCCAGGCCGAAAACTGCGCTGAAGCCGGCAATCAGGCGACGCACCTGGAAGCGTGGTGTGGGGCTGGCGGGTGGAAGGTTGGCGGTCCTGGCCATGCGCGAGCGGCTCCTTCAGGCAGCCTCCCGCCAGTTGGTCAGGAAGGAGGTTCAATCAGGATAGGCCAGCCTGAGCGCCGCAGCGTCTCTGTGGGCAAAATTGACCTGGTCGCGCCCGGCATGCTTGGCGGTGTACAGCGCCTTGTCCGCCTGTTCGAGCCAGTGTTCGGGTGACTCCAGGTCGGCCTCGAATGCCGAAAGGCCGATGCTCAGGCTGATGCGCAGGTGCGGCAACTGCGGGTTACGGTAGCTGGCGACCTGCTCGCGCAGGCGCTCCATGGCCTGGCAGGCTTGGGCCTCGCTGGTGTCCGGCAGGATCACGCAGAATTCGTCACCGCCGTAACGCCCGGCCTGGTCGCCTTCGCGCAGATTGCGCCGCAGTTCGGCGCCGAGCTGGCGCAGCACACAGTCGCCGACCACGTGGCCGAAGGTGTCGTTGATGGTCTTGAAGTGGTCGATGTCGATCAGGGCAATCACCGCGTGCCCCTGTTGCTGCTGGCAAGCCTGGAACTTCAGCAGCAGCAGGTCTTTCCAGGCGCCGTGGTTGAGCAGACCGGTCAGGCTGTCGGTAAGGCTCAGGGTGCTCAGCCGGCGCTTGTGGTCGGCCAGCTTGATCGCCAACTGGTAGCAGACCCAGCCCAGCGCCAGCGGGTAGAGGGTCAACATCGGCAGGCAGGCATAGACCTGCAGGGGCGTCGCATTCAGTTGCAGGCCGGGGCCCAGCAGCAGAATGGCGACGAGCATGCCCGCCAGCTGGGCCAGCACCCCGCGAACGACCATGCGTTTGCCGCCGGCGGCGACGTTGTTCATGGTCATCATCGACAGCACGGTCACGCTGGGCAATGGATTGAAATGCATGGCGGCGGTCCAGAACCCACCCATCAGGGAGTCCAGCACCAGGTTGCGCTGTTCTGCCTGGTAGGGCATGGCCGAACGGGCGGCCCACAGGTAGGCCACATGCGGCCACAACAAGCCGTTGAACAGTAGCAGCAGCCATGCCCATGTGGGCGGTGACAGCGGCGCAATGGCGGCCATGACGCTGAACAGGCCGATCCCCAGGCCGATGGCACGCGGCAGGTAGATGCGTTTGGCGAATGAAAGTCCTTTGCCGCTGCGTTTATCCATATTGGTCATCGTTCTTCTGCTGAAGCACCGTTTATCGCATAACTCGCATGAATATTGTTGAACAGTGTTTCATCGACGAAAAATGACCTTACAAGCCAATTCACGGTTGATCCGATCACTGTGGGGTAACATGAAGGCTTTCCTGTTGCTCGGAGTGTTGCTGATGGTCCCTTTGGCCAACCCTGCCGGCGAGCCGGCGCCTCAGCGGGAAGGGCGCTTTCACAATCAGGCGTCGTTGCCACAGGATGGCGTATTGAAGAAGCTGCGCATCGGGCTCAAGTACCTGTTCCTGCGCAAACCACCGGAAACCCGGCCGGCCACACCGGTCAGCCTCCAGCCCATGACCCGCCAGCAGGTGCTCGATGCGCCCGACCGCAGCCTTTGGCGCCTGGGCCATTCCACGGTATTGCTCAAGCTGCGCGGGCGCTTCTTTATTACCGACCCGGTATTCGCCGAGCGCGCCTCGCCGGTGCAGTGGGCCGGCCCACTGCGCTTCCATGCGCCGCCCCTGGCGCTGGACCAGTTGCCGCCGTTGGCTGCGGTGGTACTGTCCCACGATCACTTCGATCATCTTGACGAACAGGCGATTCGCCAACTGGCATCGCGCACCAGTGTGTTCCTGGCGCCGCTGGGCGTAGGCAACCTGCTGATGACCTGGGGCGTAGCACCGGCAAAGGTGCGGCAGCTGGACTGGTGGCAGGAAAGCGAGGTCGAGGGTGTGCGCTTTGTCGCCACCCCGGCTCAGCACTTTTCCGGGCGTGGGCTGCTGGACAGCAACCGGACCTTGTGGGCGTCGTGGGTGATCGTCGACGAGGATGTGCGGGTATTCTTCAGTGGCGATACCGGCTACTTCGATGGGTTCAAGCAGATTGGCGAGCGCTTCGGGCCGTTCGACCTGACCCTGATCGAGACCGGGGCCTACAACGTCGCCTGGCCCGATGTGCACATGCAGCCGGAGCAGAGCCTGCAGGCCCATCTGGATCTACGCGGGCGCTGGCTGTTGCCGATTCACAACGGCACCTTCGACCTGTCCATGCATGGCTGGCAGGAGCCGTTCGAGCGCATCCTGGCGTTGGCCAACCAGGCGCAGGTGCGTCTGAGCACGCCGCAGATGGGGGAGCGGGTCAGCCTTGACTCTCCGCACGCTGGGCAGAACTGGTGGCAGCCGCGGCCCGTGCGTCAGCGCGGCCAGGCGAACGAGCGCGTGGTGGCGGCACGCTGAAGTTCATTTGTTGCCGTTGTTGCGGCGCGGGGAGGGTGGCTGGTCCTCTTTCAGTAGCCGTGAGGGCGGTCTGCCGCTGTCGCTGCGCACCTGTGCATGGCTGATCAAGCCGAAGATGAAGCTGCCGCCGATGATGTTGCCCGCCAGTGTCGGCAGGGCGAACTCCAGCCAGAAGCTGCGCCAGGTTTCATCGCCAGCCCAGACCAGATAGGACACCTCGACCGAGCCGACCACGATATGGGTGAAGTCGCCCAGGGCCATCAGGTAGGTGATCATCAGGATGATCCAGATCTTGGCGTGTTCCATCGATGGGATCATCCAGACCATCGTGGCGATCATCCACCCCGATACGATGCCTTTGGCGAACATCTGGCTGATATCGTTCTTCATGACCTTGCGGCCCACTTCCAGGAAGGCCACGTCGGTCTTGCTGTCGAAGATCGGCAGTTCCAGCATTACCCAGGCCACCAGCAAGGTGCCGGCGAGGTTGCCAAGCAGTACAACGCTCCAAAGGCGCAGCAGGCGCCCGAAGTTGGCCAGGGTGGGGGCGGTCATTACCGGCAACACGGCGGTCAGGGTGTTTTCGGTGAACAACTGCTGACGCGCCAGTATCACTGCAAGGAAGCCAGCGCTGTAGCCGATGCTGGCGACCACCTGGGCACTGTCCCCCTCCGGCAGGCGAGCGTAGAACAGGCCCATGGCCATGAGCGACAGCCCCATGGACAAGCCTGCGGCCAGTGCCGACCACCATAGTGCGGCGAGTGTACGTTCCAGTTCCTGGTCGCCCTGGTAACGAATGATCTCGTGCAGTACTGCCGCGCGGGGCGGCTGGCTAAGGCTGACTTCCTGCTCCTCGTCCGCCGACAGGCCCGGGGTTTTCTCGCTTTGCGCATCGCTCATGGCCGCTACGCTCCGTGGGGGTGTTTCTCTACAGATTCGCGGCGCTTTCATTAGTTGCCGGCGAGGAGACAAACGACGGCAGAAAGTTTTTTCAGATCAAGGTGTTGACTCTGATTTCAAAGCGCGTATTATTCGCCTCCTCGCAGCGATGAACGCTTCGAGGCAAGCGGTAAGTTGTTGAGGTTGAAGGGTTTCGAAAGAAACCAGCTGTAAAAAACTTCAAAATAAACGCTTGACAGCAAAT